>CAYQDV010000143.1:0-9099 GCA_964416295.1 uncultured Planctomycetaceae bacterium | reverse complement strand
CACCCAAAAACCGGCCACCCCATCGGCCCGGGTGGCGGGCCTTCGCGGACCAGGGTACGCCGCCGTCGCCGAGCAACTCACGCCGCTCGATCCGCGCGGTGACGGCGGCAGCCAAGTCACCCGGAGCATCGGCACGGGGCAGCGCGCTGACGAGTCGCGACGTCTGCCGCAACTCCTCCAGCAGCGCCTGAGCCGCAGCGTCGCGCTCGAGCAAGGCATCCATCCTCTGCCGGGCGCCCTCGTCGAGTTCGCCGTCGAGGTAGGCGGTCAATTCTTCGAGTTGTTCGACCGGGCGTGTCATGTCACTCCGAGGATCGGCGCCAGCGTGTCGCGGAGCGCCAGCCGCGCGCGATGGAGGCGAGACTTCACGGTACCCGCCGGCACATTCAGTATCTCGGCGATTTCATCATAGCTGAACGACTCCACGTCCCGCAGAACCACGACCGCCCGGTGATCGTCATCCAGCTTCGCCAGGGCTTCCAGCACCTGGCGGTGCGTTTCGGAGTCGCAGGCCGCCCGGTTCGGTCCGGCCTCTCCCGACGAAAGGCGCCGTCCGATCGAACCCTGCCCACAGTCTCCCGCCGGGGCGTCCAGCGAAACGGTTGGGCGTCGAGCGGCCTTCCGGCGAGCGCTGAGCGCCAGGTTGATCGCGATCCGGAACAGCCAGGTGTAGAATCCGGAGCGTCCGTCAAATCGGTTGATGGCCTGCAACGCCTTCATGAACGCCGCCTGGGTCAGGTCCTCGGCCTCGGCGCGGTTGCCGGAGACCCTCAGGCACGCATTGAAGACCCGGTCCTGATAGCGCCGCACCAGCGGCTCGAACGCAGCCCGCTCCCCCTGCCGGCATCGCTCGACCAACTCGGCGTCCTCGACCTGACACACGTGGCTCGAGGCCCTCACGGGTGGCCTTTCTGTTGACTTGGACGCTTTGGCAGGGCTGCGAGTTCCACGCGCCCGCGCCCCGACACGGAAACCGGAAAACCATCAAAACGCCGATGCCGCCACGCGTCAAAGCGGAGGTTCGACCCGGAGCGTGGTTCGATGCAGAGGCTGCGGGCCCGATATGCCACCCTCTTTGCGGCGTTCATCCCGACATTCTACAATGGCGCCATGGGTCGAGTGGCACTTCCTCTCGCAGACTGGCCGAATCCGCTGACGGCGCCGGACCGGCCCGTCACCGGCCCGCGTGACCTTCGCGCCGTTCGCACGCTCCGGATCGGTGTTACCGACCGCTGCAATTTCCGGTGCGTCTATTGCATGCCCGAAGACCGGATCGACTGGGTCCGGCGGGAACGGCTGCTGTCGTTCGAAGAGATTGCGACCGTGTCGCGGACCGCCGTCGGCCTCGGAATCAGGGCATTCAAGATCACGGGCGGAGAGCCGCTCGTCCGACACGATCTTGCCAAGCTCGTCGCCCAGCTCAAGGCGACGCCTGGTTGTACCGAGCTGTCGATGACCACGAACGGTGCCTTGTTGGCACGCGAAGCCGACGGACTGCGCGCGGCAGGGCTGGACCGGCTCACCGTCAGCCTCGATACGCTTGATGCGGATCGGTTTCGGCGAATCACGCGCGGAGCCGACATCGACGATGTCCGGCGGGGCATGGACGCGGCGGTCCGCGCCGGCTTCTGTCACCCGAAGATCAACTGTGTCGCCATGCGGGGCATCAACGACGATGAATTCGCCGACTTCGCGGCGCTGACGCTCGACACCGACATCACGGTTCGATTCATCGAGTACATGCCGCTGGGGCGAACGGCCCTCGGTGGCGAGTACGAACAGAGGTTCATCAGCGAGCGGGACATTCGTGATCGGATCGCCGCGCGGTTCGGAAGCCTGGGGCCGTCGGAGCGCGACACCGGCCACGGGCCGGCCGCGGTATGGCGCGTGCCCGGGGCCTGCGGACGGATCGGTTTCATCAGCGCCATGTCCCGTCCGTTCTGCGAGACCTGCAACCGGCTCCGGCTGACCGCCGAGGGCCAGTTGCGAAGCTGTCTTTTTGACGGTGGCGAGGTCGAGTTGCGTCCCATTCTCCGTCCGGCCGAAGCAGGCGGATCGCGTGGGGACGCGGACGTGAGTGCCGCGCTGATCGACGCGTTTGACCGGTGCGTCGCCTTCAAACCCGAGGTCCATTCTCACTGCGGAAAACGACAGATGTCGCAGATTGGCGGCTGATCGCCGGCGCGCGCCGGACGGGGCGATCTTCGCCACGCGCCGCCGAGGCTCCACTCCCCAAAACCCTCAGATTCAACCTGATACGCCGTTTTTTGGCCGGTCCGTTCCGCCGAGAACGGCCGTTTTTGTCATCGGCGCCGGGCGGTATTGCCGATCTGCCCCAAAGGTCATCGCCGATGGAGCCCGCCCCGATGTCAACCCGCTCACTCGCACTGGGCGCCGCAGCCGCGGTGATCGTCACCACAACGTCCGGCGTAACCACGACGCGCATCGGTCGGATCGGCGGCAGGGTTGCCTGTTCGGCGTCCCCGCCGCCCGCATCAGTGCTCAGCCTTCGAAACCATACGGACTCGCCAATCTATGCCTACATCGACGGGCGCTTCGCGGGGCGATGCGAACCGTTTTTCATGCACACATTCAAAACGGCCACCGCCGGCGAGGTGCAATTGCTCGGCCGATTTCGCTGCGACTGCTGGGGGCCGCAGCGGCTGCAACTGTCTCCTGGCCGGGTCACGGCGTGGACCTTCACCGAGGCCGACCGGGTGTCTCGCGGCAACCGGCCACCGGTTGGGCAACGCTCCGGAATCAGACGCCGACCAGCTTCAGGATGTCCTGGTAGGTGATCAGGATGAACAGAGTGGCGATCAGCGCGATCCCCACGAGCTGTGTCGCCACCTGTGTCTTTATGCTGACCGGCTCCCCGCGAATCTTCTCGAGTAACAGGAAGACCATCAGTCCGCCATCCACGATGGGCATGGGCAGAAAGTTGATCACGGCCAGATTCGCCGAGATCACGCCGAGAAACCACAGCAGATTGGTCAGACCCGATCTTGCCACGCGCCCGCCGATCGCGATGATACCCACCGGTCCGCTGACCTTCTCGACGCTGACGTTCCGTGTGAGAATCAGGTGGCGCACCGTTTCAATCGTAAACACGGTCCAGTCGTAGGCTCCCCGAAATCCGACACCCACGGCGCGGATGGGATTGTGTACGGGGTGCCGTTCCAGCAACGGATAGCACGCGAAATTGGCGATGAACTGGACGCGCTGGAGCCAAGGGTCGATGGAATCGCTGGTGACGGAAAACTGGCCCGTGCGGCGCTCGCCGTCCACGGTGACGTACTCGACGTCCACCGTCTTGTTGGCGGACGCTTCGAGCAGGCCGGCGACGGCCCGCCAGTCCGGCAGCGGCAGATCCCGCGAGCCGCCCTTGCCACCGGAGATTTCGCAGGACGATCTTCCGTCGATCTTGATGATGCGGGCACCGAAGGGCAGATCGAGTGCGGCGGAGAGCGAGCCTGGCACACGAAACGCCGCCGTATGAACCTCGTCGGCCAGACGGTAGGCCAGTTGGACGGTCCGGCCGGCATTCTTCCGGAACACCTCGCTCAGTTCATACCAATGCTGCACCGGCTGCCCATCGGCCGACACGATGACGGCTCCGGCCGGAATGCCGGCCTCGGCCGCGGGAGTCGGTCGATCGCCAAAACGCTCCAACACATCGGCGACGAGCAGCCGCTCCTGATCAAACGCAACGGCTTGGACGTCGACGGTCGGCGCGGGCGTGGAGAAGAGCGCAAAGGGGCGTTTCGGCACGAGTCCGTCCAGTTCGTGAACGTCGACACGGTCGAGCCATCGGCGCCACGCGGAGGCGTTGTCGGATGCGCCGAGCGCGGCCGTTATCTTCGCGCGATCCTTCTCGGGCAGATTCGCCTCGTCGGCCAGTCGCTCAAAAAGTCCCTTGGATTTTTCGAGTCCCTCGCGCCCGGCCGCGATCAGGGCCTCGCGATGTTCGACGCAGAAGCGAACCGCCCGGCCGCTCAGGCCGTGGTTTTCCTCGTCGCCCCGACACACCTCGATTGATAACTCGCGGTCAGGACTGTTTGTGATCTCTTTCTCAAACGCCGTGGACATCGGATGGTTCGACTGGCCGATCCGGTTGACGATGTCCCCCGTGCGTACGCCGGCCTTGTCGAAGGACTTGTCGGGCACGACCCGCAGGACGGTCAGGCGAGGCACGAGGCCCAACAACGACATGGTGGACGGATCGTCCGGATTGTACGGCAGCGGAAACCACGTTGCGCGGAGCTTCAATCGAAGCTCTTCCGACTCTACATCGGGGCCGTACTTCCCGAGCTGCTCGTTGGTCAACGCATCCGGATCCCGGGGGCGGCGGACGACGACCTCGACGGGGGCGCCGCGTGCGGCGAGAACGGCGCGACGATAGCGCCCCAGGTCCTTGCAAACGATTTCCTCGCCATCCTGGACCAGTTTGTACAACTCATCCTTTTCATGCAGCGCGTCGGGTGGCCGCTTGTCGGCCTGGACAAGGGACGCATCGGCGACGCGCAGGTTCATGCCGGGCGTGAAACCCAACTGCTGCTCCTTTGCCGCCGAGCGATATTCGGGAATGATTCTCGGGTCTGGCTGCACGCGCTTGCCGTCGCGATCCACCGTCAGTTCGAAGACCTCGCCCGAGTCGGAAAGGATGACCTTGTGTTTCAGGCCTTCAAAATCATCGACGCGGTCTCCGTTGATCGCCAGAATCCGGTCTCCGGTCTGGAGGCCTGCGCGGCCGGCCGGTGAATCCGGAAGAACAATACCCACGACCGCCGGGGGTTGCATCCGACCCACCATCGCGACGATCGTCAATGCCGCCGCCGCGAAAATCAGGTTCATGATCACGCCGGCCGAGACGATGACCATCCGCTTTCCGACGGACTTGTTGGTGAAGCTGGTCGGATCGTCCTTGACCTTCAGTTCGCCGGACTTGTCGACGACGAAGTCCTCCTGACCGAGCATCTTGACGTAGCCGCCGAGAGGAAGCACGTTCAGCGAATAGCGTGTTTCGCCGCGGGTGAATCCGAGCAGTTCCTTGCCGAATCCGATGGCGAAGCGCTCGACGCGCACACCGGCCCACTTGGCTGCGAGAAAATGACCCAACTCATGCACGAAGATGACGACCGAGAAACCGAAAGCCAGCAGCAGATAGGGCCAGATGTTCGAGAGCCACCCCAGTGCCGCCAGTGGCGCCATGGCGAGCGGTGCGTTCTGTGTCAGACTGAACAACATTGAGATACCTCTTTCCTCGCCCAGGCGTCTACCATCATTAATCTCTCCAGGTCCGGGCGGGTCTCGTGGACATGCCGGTTGAAGACCTCCTCTACCCTCTGCACGATGCCCAGAAACTGAATCCGCCCGGCGCGAAACGCCTCGACAGCCGCTTCGTTCGCCGCGTTGAGCGCCGCGCCGGCGGTGCCACCGCGCCGCGCCGCCTCGTAGCCCAGTCGCAGCGCCGGAAACCGTTCCGGGTCCGGCGACTCGAAGTGCATCCGTTCGAGGGTCGCGAAATCGATCCGCTCGCTGCACCCCGCCAGCCGCCGCGGGTGCGTCAGGGCATACTGAATGGGCGTTCGCATATCCGGACTGCCCATCTGCGCGACGATGGACCCATCGCGGAAAGCCACCATCGAATGGATGATCGACTCGGGATGGATGACCACTTCAATACGATTCGGCTCGATTCCAAACAAGCATTGGGCTTCGATAATCTCCAGCGCCTTGTTCATCAGGGTCGCCGAATCAATCGTGATTTTGGGACCCATGTCCCATGTAGGGTGCCGCATGGCATCTTCGAGCGTGGCGGTCTCCATTTGTTCCTTCGACCACGTCCGAAACGGACCACCCGATCCGGTCAGGAAGATTCGCTCGACCTCCTCTGGACGGCCCGAACGCAGTGCTTGATAGATCGCTGAGTGTTCACTGTCGACCGGAAGAAGCCGTGCTCCGGATCGAGCCGCCGCGTCGACAATCAGCCTCCCGGCGACCACCAGCGATTCCTTGTTCGCCAATCCAACCGTCAAGCCCCTTTCGACGGCCGCGAGCGTCGCCCGCAGCCCGGTGATTCCGACGATGGCCGACAAGACGAAGTCGCAACCCATCGTTTCCACGATATCGACGAGCGCGTCCGTCCCGGTATGAATCTCGGTTGTGCACCCGGTCCCGCTGAGCGAGTCGCGCAATTGCGCGGCTGCGTGTGCGTCGGTCAAGACGGCGACAGCCGGGCGAAAACGCAGAACCTGCTCCGACATCACCTCCCATCGAGTCGCCGCCGCAAGGGCGACGATCTCGATCTCGTCCGAGAGTTTGCCCGACACGTCGAGGGCATTGCGACCGATCGAACCGGTGGAACCAAGGATGATGACCCGCTTGGGCATGTCTGCGCTGTTGTCCAACAGATAAAACGCCGGGAATCGATAATAGGTACGCCGACCGTCGGTGGCAAGCCGCGCCCCGCATCCTTGCACTTCAGGAGGACGTCTGGCGTGCAGCGGGCAGTCCTGTGACGTCCCGATGCCCCAGCGGGGTTCCTCGATGCGGTCCGAGTCGAGTGAATCCGACGCGACGAGCAAGAGGAGAGCCTGTCGCAAAACCCGGCCCTGCCGTGGCGCATCAAAGCGGGCGGTTTTGCGACAGGCCCAAAAAGCGGCGAAGCCAGCATGTTCCGGTGCGAATCGTCCGTGAATGGCTTCGCCTTGGCGCTCTCCGAAAGCGCAATCTGTGTCAGGCGTGGTCCACGTTGTCTTGAACGCGCCGGCCGCGTCGCGTCCGGCGCACGCGCTTCGCCATGAGCGCCCCCGGCAACAGGCCCCACGCCAGCAATTCACTGCGAACCATCTCCGTCACCAAGCCGGACGTGACCACCCGAAGGCCGCAGTTAAAGACCAGTTGCTCGACGCGGCCGGCGATCATCCTTGACACCGGCGCATCGAGCAGGTGTCGGCGGCGGAGATGGCTGACCACGAGTCCTTTCTTCCAGCGCCGTTGTGCGTACCGGCCGTCCGCTTTTCGCGGAGTCGCCACGAGCACGCGCCGCCGATCGCGTTCACGCTCGCGGGCAAACTCCTGAATCGCCATCGCCGCCTCACCGTGGCCTGTGTGTGTCAGAACAAGGTAAACCATGTCAGCGATCCGGGCCGCCATGACGGGGTCTGCGTCAGCCGTCTCCGCGAGATAGGCCTGCACCGCCTCCGCCAGCCCCCGGGCGCCGCGGAGGCTGAACCCGGCGGAGTCTCCGGCACCGTCCAGTCCGCGCCGCATGCACGTCATCAGTTTGGGAAGGCTGAAGCGTTCGACGCCCCCATCCCGTTTGCGAACTCGAATCGTCCCAGCATCGGGGTTTCGATCAGTCATTCAAAGAGTTCCTGCTGTCCCGGCGTCTCGGTCCGATCGCGTTCGATGAGTTCCTTCGCTTCGTCGATAAAATCGTCGACGATCTGGAACTCGTGATACATGCTCGCAAACCGCAGGTACGCCACTTTGTCGAGATTGCGAAGCTGCTCGGCGACGAGGGCGCCGATGGTGGCGCTGGGCACCTCGCGATCGAACTCCCGGAAAACGGCTTCCTCGACGGAATCCACCAGAGCGTGAAGCGCGGCCGCCTCTATTGGACGTTTCCAACTTGCGCGCTGCACGCCGCTGGCGATCTTGTTGCGGTCGTATGGCACACGATCGCCGCCCTTCTTGATCACACTCAGCCGCGTCGTCTCCTCCAAGCGTTCGTAGGTCGTGTAGCGCCGATCGCACACCAGGCATTGTCGGCGACGACGAATCACACCCCCCCCTTCCGTCGACCGTGAGTCGATCACCTTGTCTCGATGTTCTTTGCAATACGGGCATCGCATTGGGTTGCGTTCAAACCGGCCAGCACCCGCCAACCCATACATATAGTACTGGCCGGAGCGTAGAACCCCATCATCTGGGTGTCAAGAAAAAAACTCTCTCGCGCGGGTGCCGTTTCACGCCGCATCACTCCTCATGTAAACTGCTCGGCTTGCAGGTGCCGTGGACCGCCGCTCGGGCCGGAACAACCGGTGGAGGACTACGAGATTGTGGTGGCTATGTCGCTGCCGCGATCCAAGCCGACGCAGAGTAATCACAGCCGGGGAAGCAATCCGTGGGTGGACGATTGATCGAGCAACAGGTGGGCGACATACGCCTGATCGGCTACAGCGTGGCCGGCGAGGAGACGGTCGTCGCCGCGCCGGAGTTGAACGTGTGCTTCGACGTCGGCAAGGCGCCGGCGGAGATTCTCTCGGTCGACCATGTCCTGCTTTCACACGGCCACATGGACCACGCCGCCGGACTAGCCTACTACTTCAGCCAGCGGAACTTCGTCGGCAACGCTCCCGGCTGCGTCCTTGTTCCGAACGCCCTCGCCACGCCAATCCGCGATCTTCTCAAGACCTGGGGGCGCATCGAAGGTCACGAATCGCCGGCACGGATCGTCGGGCTGGATCCGGGCGACGAATTCCAGGTGCGCCGAGGCCTGATCGTGCGGACGTTTCGCGTCAATCATGGAGTCCCGTCGCTCGGCTATGTCGTCATTGATGTGCGGCGCAAGCTCAAGCCCGAACTCTTGGATCTGTCCGGACCGGAGTTGGTCGAACTCAAGAAACAGGGCATTGAGATCGAGTACACGCTCGAGGTGCCGCTGATCGCGTGTTGCGGCGACACGGCGGAAGGCGATTGGATCGAGCACGAGCTGGTTCGGTCCGCGCGCGTCCTTCTCCTCGAGTGCACGTTCTTCGATCCCGACCATGTGCGTCGCGCGCGGGCCGGACACCACATGCATGTCCGTGACGTGGCTCGCCTGCTCAGTCGATTGGACAACCGCCACATTGTCCTGACGCACGTCACGCGACGCACGGCTCTTCGTGACGCAAAACGCACCCTGGCGAGGTTCGTCAGCGAGAGCGAGCTGTCTCGGGTTCGCTTTCTGATGAACGGTCGCCGATTCCGCTATGGTGGCCCTCCGCCGTTCGAACGTCCCCGCGGGTCGCCCCAGACCAAGCGGACCGATTCCGCATAGCGGCGTGTGGCGAACGCTTTTTCGCTCCGGGATCATCGTTCCCGGCCGGATCG
>CAYQDV010000142.1:0-9114 GCA_964416295.1 uncultured Planctomycetaceae bacterium | reverse complement strand
GGGAGGCGCGAAGGGGGATAGGGGTACCGACGAGGTCGTCACGGGCGAGGGCGGCGAAGCCGACAGGGTTTCCCGCCAGCCGCTCGCGGACGAAGCGGTTTGCCAGGAGTGCATAGTCGACGGGTCCGAGTCGTTCGAGGGCCTTGTCGCGAAGGCTGGCTCGCATGGAATCGCCCACGATCAGGGCGCCGGTCAGGGCGGCGGAGCCGGTGACGACGCCGAGCAGGACGGCGAGATTCGTCCGGCCGTGGTAGCGGAGCGTTTTTAATACGAACGTCGTGATTTGCACGGTCGTGCCTTATCGCGGGTTCAGAGCGCCGTCCGCGAGGTCGAGAAGCCGCCGGAAGCGGCCGGCCAGGTGTTGGCTGTGAGTGACGACCACGAGGCTGGTGGTCTGCCGCTCGGGCAGGTCGGCCAGCAGGTCGCCGATTCGATCGCCGGTGGCACGGTCGAGGTTGCCGGTCGGTTCGTCGGCGAGGACGACGGCGGGTCGGTTGATCAGGGCGCGGGCGATCGCCACGCGCTGCTTTTCGCCGCCGGAGAGTTCGGCGGGCTGGTGGTCGAGGCGATCGGAGAGTCCGACCTGATCGAGCAACTCGCGGGCGCGGCCGGCTGCGTCGGCGGAGGCGGTGCCGGCAAGCGTGGGGAGCAGGACGTTTTCAAGCACGGTGCACTGGGGCATCAGGTGGTGGTCCTGGAAGATGAAGCCGATTCGCCGGTTGCGAAAGCGGGCGAGTTCGCGTTCGGAGAGCGTGAACGGCTCGACCTCGCCGACGCGGAGGCGCCCGGCATCGGGGGCCTCAAGCGTGCCGAGGATGTTGAGGAGGGTGCTCTTGCCGCTGCCGGAGGGGCCCATGATCGCGATCGAACCGCCGGATGAGAGCGTGAGCGACACGTCTCGCAGGACGGGCAGATCGCCGCTGCGGGTCGGGAAGGACTTGCGTATGGATTCGGCGGTCAGCATGTCGGGTGTCTCTATTGAATCAGTTTCCGGTAGAGCATCCATGTCTGCTCGGCCATTTCCCGATCCGTGAACGATGCGCGGACGGCGGCGCGGCCCTGATCGGCGAGCCTCTTCCGAAGGAGCGGATCGTCCATGAGCCGGGCGAGGGCGTCGGCGAGCGGCTGCGGCCCGTCGGGATCGTACAGCAAACCGCCGCCGGTGGCGTTGACGAGTTCGGGAAAGGCGCCGCTGCGGGGCTGGACGACCGGCACGCCCGCGGCGAGCGCTTCGAGGATATAGAACCCCTTGGCTTCGGGAAAGACGGCGGGAACGGAGAAGGCATGGCACCCGCGGAGGAAATCCATCTTCTCATCGCGCGTCACCTCACCGACGTGTTCGACGATTCGGTCGATGCCGCGCCGGCGATTGCAGGCCAGGACTTCGTCGAGATAGGGCCGGTCGGCGGGGCCGAGGTAGCCGGCGACGCGGAGGCGGCAATCGCGGCCCTGTTGGTGTAACAGCGTCATCGCGTCGCAGAGCGGCGCGAGGCCCTTGTCGGGACAGATGCGGGCGAGGTAGCCGATCGTGAAGGGGCGCTCCGGCGGTGCGGCGCAGGGAAAGTCGGCGGCGCGGATGCCCATGCGGATGGTGTGGACGCGGTCGCGCGGGAGGTCGAAATGCTGGACGGCGTGGTCGGCGAAGTAATCGGTGACGGCGATGAAGGCGTCAATGTCGCGGGCGTCGCGCCGGATGAGATCGAAGGCCCGGGTGCGGAACGGTTCGGTGAGGCGGTCGAGGAAGATGTCTTCGCCGCTGAGGGTGCAGGCGACGGCGGCTCCGAGGGCGTGTCTCAGCCGCCGGGCGAGACCGACGAACATCAGGTTTGCCAGGTTGATGACGTCAGGTCGCAGAGGGCGGAGTGCGGCAATCAGTTTGTCGAGTTCCTTGCGCTGGCGGCCGTCCTGTCCGCGGAGGACCGAGACGGTGAGGGCGCCGAGCGTTTCGGGTCGTGTGCTGCCGGCGAAACGGGCGACGCCGGCGAGGAGGGCCCGGGCGTCGAGCAGGCGGTCGAGCCACCACGGGGTGTGCCGGAAGAGGGAGGAGGACTGCTGGAGAAAGACGTTGATTCCGCCGTAGTGGACGCGGGGCGCGCTGACGTCGGTTTCGTCCGTGCGAAGGGGGGTGTAGAGCGGCATCAGCGTGACGTCCCGTCCTTGAGCGATCAGGGTCGCGGCCAGACGGTTGTCTCTCATACAGCTCCCGCAGTACATGCCGGCGGCGCCGGCGGCGAGGTAGACGACCTTGATGGGTCGGGTACCTCCCGTGGGCGTTGCGATGGTTCTGGCTTCTTCGGGCACGTCATGACCGTTTCGTGAGTCTGTCGAGCCGGCCCCGTTGATGCCGGTATGCGAAACGATTCTACACGTGCCGGCGGGACGGTGTGGGCGAAAGCCGAAAACCGAAACGCCGAAAGCCGAAGCAATGCCACATGCGGGCACGCCCCGGGGTCGGGTTGTCGGGGGTCTGCGGGCGTGGTATCGTATCGCGTTGGCGAGCCTGTGAAGTTCGATCCATCGGGTCCGTGGGCGGCCGTCGATCGCTCCGGATAGTGTACATGAGCGCGGTTGAGGCGACGGACCGACGGCTCGGGAGCGGTCGGAGTGTTTCGCCGATATGCCCAAGACCAGGGAGAGAGACCATGCAGCTTGATCGTCGGACGTGTGCGGGCGCGAGCCTGTCTTCGAGGCGGTGTATCGTGTTTTTCGGGTGCGCGGCGGCCGTCGCGATGCTGGCTTCGGCCGGCCGTGTGGAGGCGCAGTCCCGAACCCTTCAACTCGTCGAGAACAATGAGGTCGAGAGTTCCTTTACGCTCGATTTCAGCGATCTGGGGTTTTCCACGCAGTCGCGGGTGATCAGCACGCGTTTTCGGCTGGACATCGATGAGACCGCGGGGACGGCGCGATTCCTGTCGTATGATCAGGTGGTCGAGCCGCTGATCCTGCCGGGGGCGACTCCGGACCAGGGCATCAGCACGGGCGAGATGACGATCCGGATTCCGCCGGGTTCGTCGAGCGGCACCTACAATCCACGGACGCGGACCTTCACGACGAACGATACCTATGAGATCAGTTTTACCGGCGATTTGAGCGCGTTCGGTCTGACGTCGCCGGTGCTTCTTCCGAGCACCAGCGTGGGGTCGATCGAAGGGGGTGTGGCGAATGCCCGGGAGATCGACATGAACTGGTCGGGCATCGGCCAGTTGGACAATCCGGCCGCTCCATCGATGCCGCTCCGTTTCAACTACACAAGTCACGTGAATACGCTGATCGATCAGCCGGCGGTGGCGCTGACGCTGAACGACCTGTTTTCGTCGTTGTGTGGGGGCGGGATGGCAACGTTGATGCCGCTGATGATTCTGGGGATGTGGTCGATGAAGCATCGGCGCCGGTCCCGGCGGCGGGCTTGTCGCGAAGTTTAGGCATCGCGCAGGAATATGGTCGATTGCGTGGTTTGGCCGGCCTGTTGGCTTTGCCGTTTGGCGGGTCCACGCGTTTTCAGAGGAACTACGCAGGCGGGACGCCGATGCTCCCCACCCGATGAGGCGTGACCGAGCACCAGGACCATCTCCAGGGATCGATGGCGCATGGCGTATCACATTCCCGAAGAAGAGGCACTCGACCGCGACGCACTGCAGGGGCTTCAGCGCCGCAAGCTGGCGGCCATGCTCGATGCGATCGTCCCGGCGAACGCTTTTTACCGGCGGCGGCTCGACGGACTCTCCTTGGATGCCGCGCGGGATTCGCTGACGGGCCTGCCGTTCACGACGCGCGAGGAGATTCAAGCCGACCAGGCGGCGCATCCGCCGTATGGTTCCCGGTTGACATACCCGATCGACAACTACTGTCGTATTCATCAGACGTCGGGCACGACGGGGCGGCCGCTGCGCTGCCTGGACAGGGCGGAAGACTGGGAGGGTTGGAAACGCTGTTGGGGGATCATCTTCCGGGCTGCGGGCGTGACGGCGGCGGACCGCTTCCTGTTTCCGTTTTCGTTCGGGCCGTTCATCGGGTTCTGGGCCGGGTTTGAAGGTGCCGTTGCCCTGGGCAATCTCTGTCTGCCCGCCGGAGGCATGTCCACCGAGGCACGGCTGCGGCTTTTGATCGATCATGACGTGACGTTCGTCGCATGCACGCCGACCTACGCGCTGCGGATGGCGGAGGTCGCCGTCGCCGAGGGGATCGACCTGGCGGGCACGGCGGTGCGCGGGCTGATCGTCGCGGGTGAACCGGGCGGGAACATTCCCGCCGTGCGGGCGAAGATCGAATCGGCGTGGGGGGCGCGGGTCTTTGATCATCCGGGCATGAGCGAAGTGGGTCCCTACGGCTTCGAGTGCGTCGAATCGCCGGGCACGGTTCACGTGATCGAGAGCGAGTTCATCGAAGAGGTCATCGCCCCGGAGACGGGCCGGCTGGTGCCCAAGGGTGAGGCGGGTGAGCTGGTGCTGACGACGCTCGGGCGGTGGGGAAGCCCGCTGATCCGATATCGCACCGGAGACCGGGTTCGGGTCACGCGGGGGCAGTGTCGCTGCGGGCGCTCGTTTGCGCGCATGGAGGGCGGACTGCTCGGCCGGTACGACGACATGTTGATCATCCGCGGCAACAATGTGTTTCCGGCGGCGATCGAGGGTATCCTGCGGGAGTTTGTTGAGGTGGCCGAGTTTCGACTGCGCGCGGATGGCGGCGGCGCGATGGCGCAACTGACCATCGAGATCGAACCGACGGCGGACGCCGCCGTCGGCGCGCTGCCGGATCGGATCGAGCGGGCGGTTCGGGACCGGCTGCACTTCAAACCGCAGGTACGGCTGGTTCGAGCGGGGAACCTGCCGCGGTTCGAACTGAAGGCCCGACGCGTGATTCGGCCGCGAACGGATGAAAAACCTTGAAACGACAATTTATATATTCGTCTTTGTGTGATGAAGAGCCGCGGGCTTCAGCCCGCGCGGTTGTTCGAACTGTCGTGCGGTTCCAAAACGGAGGCCGAGAGACCGCGCGGGCTGAAGCCCACGGCTCGCCAAGGCCCCGGCGCAAGCTCATGAGCCTGAAAATGAAACGCCTCACCACAACCCTCGTACTTCAGATGATCCTCTCGGCACTCCCGGTGCCGGAGGCCATGGCGGCCGACTGGCCCTGCTGGCGCGGGCCGGAGCAGACCGGGTTCGCCCGGGAGACGGCGGTCGTCACACACTGGTCGGACACGGGTGGGCACGGCGAAAACCTGTTGTGGAAGCGCCCGATCGGCGGGCGGACGACGCCCGTCCTGTTGGATGGGCGGTTGTTTTTCATTGGGCCGGTGGGAACGGGCGAGTGTCTTCAGGAACGGGTCGTGTGCCTCGATTCGGAGACGGGCCGGCTGCTGTGGGAGCACCGGTTCAATGTCGTCCTGACGACGATTGTCGAGAGCCGCGTGGGATGGACGGCCGTGGTGGCCGATCCGGAGACGAAGAACGTCTATGCCCACGGTACGGGCGGAGAGTTTTTCTGTTTCGACCGGGATGGCAAGGTTCTGTGGCACCGGTCGCTCACAGAGTTGTACGGCCGCGTGAGCGGCTACGGCGGCCGGCTGCACACCCCGATCATCGACGAGGACCGCGTCATCGTCAGCTTCGTCTCGAGCAACTGGGGCAGTCATGGCCGGCCCGGACACCGATATCTGGCGATGGACAAGCGGACCGGTGACGTCGTCTGGTGGGCGATGCCCGGCGGCAAGCCGCTCGACACCACCTACTCCGTGCCGTTCGTGACGGTGATCAACGGCGTGCGGATGCTCATCGCCGCCAACGCGGACGGCAACGTCTATGCGATGAAGGCGCGGACGGGCGAGCGCGTGTGGTCGTTCAAGCTGTCGAAGCGGGGGCTGAATTCGTCGGTCGTCGTGGATGGGACGTACGCCTACGTCACGCACAGCGAAGAGAACTACGGCACGACGGCGATGGGCAGTGTGGTCTGTCTCGACGCATCGCTCAGCGGCGACCTTTCGGAGAAGGGCGTCGTGTGGCGGCGGGACGGCATCACGGCGGGGTATGCCTCGCCGGCGCTCGCCCGCGGCCGGCTGTACGTTGTGGACAACGCGGCAAACCTACACTGTTTCGATGCGAAGACGGGGACGACGGTCTGGACGCACCGGCTCGGACGCGTCGGCAAGGGTTCGCCGACCGTGACGGCGGACGGCGTGATCTACGTGGCCACGGTCAACGGGCGGTTCCTGATTCTCAAGGATACGGGAGACGACTGCCGCGAACTGGATGTGGCGACGTTCGAAGGTCCGAATCATGCTGTTGTCGATATCTATGGCTCGCCGATCGTCGCGGGCGGGCGGGTCTATTTCATGACGCGCTTCGCCACCTATTGCCTGGGGGCAAAGGGCCGAACGGCAAAGACCGAACCGATTCCGCCGATGGCCGCGGAGGCGGCGCCGAGGCCGTCGAACGTCGCCTGGCTGAATGTCGTGCCCGCAGAAGTGACGCTGGCTCCGGGGGCGCAGCAACGTTTTACCGCGCGGGCCTTCGACGCGAACGGACGCTTCGCCGGCGAGCATGAGGTGCTGTGGACGGCGAAGAAAGTCGCGGGGTCGGTGGATAAAGACGGCGTGTTCACGGCAGCGACCGACCAGACGTTTTCCGGCGGACTGGTCGAGGCCCGGCTGGGCGCGGTTCGCGGGATGGCGCGGGTCCGGATCTGCCCGAAACTGCCGCTTTCCGAGGATTTCGAGGGCATGAAGCCGGGGTCGAATCCGCCGGGCTGGGTCGGGCTGGGCAGGAAGACGCGGCTGGTCGCCCTGAACGGCAACGTCGTGCTTCAGAAACTGGCCGTGGTTCCGTCGGTCCCGTTCATGCGGATGCGAGCCTACAGTGGCCCGCCGATTTCGGGGGGCTATACGGTTCAGTGCGACCTGATGGGCCGGCCGAAGGCGGGGCGGCGTCCAATGCGGCCGGACATGGGGCTGATCAACAGCCGCTACGTCCTGAAGATGCTGGGAAAGGAGCGGGCGCTGCGGATCGTGTCGTGGTCACCGATTCCGCGGCTGCGGAAGGACGTGCCGCTGAACTGGAAGACGAACGTCTGGTACACGGCGAGACTGCGCGTGGAGCTCCGGGACGGCAACGGTCTGATTCGAGGCAAAGTCTGGGAACGCGAAGCGGAGGAGCCGGCGGGCTGGCAGATCGAGGTGGTCGATCCGTGCCCGAACCGGGAAGGCAGTCCGGGCTTGTATGCCTATTCGAAGGGAACGACGTCACGGAAACACGGGGCGCCGACCTTTTATGACAACTATAGCGTTTATGTGAACGAGTAGTCTGGAAGCCGCCCCGACCTTGTGTCGCGGGACGGCCCCGTTCAACAGGATGGATGCGGCCATGCACAGACTGGCGTATTGGGTTGTGTTGGGGTGCTGCGCGGGCCCGGTCCTCGCCGGCGGCAAGGCGAAGCGGGGCGACTGGCCGATGTGGGGTGGGTCGCCGGACCGGAACATGGTGTCCGGTGAGACGGGCATTCCCGCGAAATGGGACGTCAAGAAGAAGACCCACATCAAGTGGACGGCGAAGCTCGGCTCACAGACCTACGGCAACCCGGTCGTGTCGAACGGTCGGATCTTCCTCGGAACCAACAACGACGGCCACCTGCGCCCGGGCATCAAGGGCGACAAGGGGGTTGTCGTCTGTCTGGACGAGAAGACAGGCCGGCTGTTGTGGCAGTCGACGCACGACAAACTGCCGACGGGGCGCGTGAACGACTGGCCGGAGCAGGGGATTTGTTCGACCTGTTACGTCGCCGCCGACCGGGTCTATTACGTGAGCAATCGATGCGAGGTCGTCTGTGTGGACGCCAAGGGGCTGGCCGACGGGAATGACGGTCCTTACAAGGACGAGAAATACAAGGAGCCCCAGGACGCGGACGTCGTGTGGATCTATGACATGATCGAGGAGCTGGAGGCGTTTCCGCACAACCTCGCGACCTGTTCGCCGGTGGGGTTCGGCGATCTGCTGTTCGTCTGTACGTCCAACGGCGTGGACGAGGGCCACTTGAACATTCCGGTTCCGGACGCGGCCGACTTCATCGCGCTGAGTCGCCAGTCGGGGAAGCTGGTGTGGTCCGCCAACGATCCCGGCGAGAACATCCTGCACGGGCAGTGGTCGTCGCCGGCCTACGGCACGGTGGCTGGAAAGCCGCAGGTGATCTTCAGCGGCGGCGACGGATGGGTGTATGCGTACCGGCCGAAGACGGGCAAGCTGATCTGGAAGTTCGACATGAACCCGAAGGACGCCAAGTGGGTCCTCGGCGGCCGCGGCACGCGGAACAACATTATCGCCACGCCCGTCATTTATGACGACAAGGTCTTCCTCTGTGTCGGGCAGGACCCGGAGCACGGGGAGGGCCCGGGCCATCTGTATTGCATCGACGCCACGAAGACGGGTGACGTGACGGAATCGGGGCGGATCTGGCATTACGGCAACGAGGATTTCAAGCGGTCGATGTCGACGGTGGCGATTGCCGACGGGCTGCTCTATGCGGCGGACCTGAGCGGGTTTCTGCATTGCCTGGACGTCAAGACCGGCAAGCGGCTGTGGATCCACGACACGTTCGCGGCGATCTGGGGGTCGCCCTATCTCGTCGACGGCAAGGTCTTCCTGGGAACGGAGGACGGCGAGGTGCTGGTGTTCAAGCACAGCCGGAAGAAGAAGCTGCTGGCCACCAACGACATGGGCAACTCGGTGTATACGACGCCGGTCGCGGCGAACGGCGTGTTGTACATCGCGAATCGCAACACGCTGTACGCGATCGAGGGCACGTCTGCCGAAAAGCCGGCGGCCAACGCGTCGCGCTAACGGGGGCGCGCTTGTGGGATTCGCGTGATGTGACGATATTCATGATGGCGCTGATGACGCGGGCGCGCCGCGTCCGGCGGTGACGTGGCGGGAATGTGGGTGGATGTCGACGGACAATCGTTCTATCGGGGTTTTTGATTCGGGCATTGGCGGCCTGACGGTCGTTCGTGAGCTGCGCCGGCGCCTGCCGTCGGAGGATATTGTCTATTTTGGTGACACTGCGCGGGCGCGCTACCGCATCAAGAGCAGCGAGACGGCGACGCGCGTCGCGCGGCAGCACTGCTGGCGG
>CAYQDV010000141.1:0-9203 GCA_964416295.1 uncultured Planctomycetaceae bacterium | reverse complement strand
CGACTCCAAGGTCGACCTGGGGATGATCGTGCGCGACATCGACGAGCTGGTGGTGCTGAATGACGAGGCGCATCACATTCACGACTCCAGGCTGGCGTGGTTCAAGTCGATCGCCGACATCCATAATCGGCTGCTGCAGAAGAGCGGAGCGCTGTCCTTGCAGGTGGATACGACCGCGACGCCGAAGCACAACAACGGCGCCATCTTCGTGCAGACCGTGTCCGACTATCCGCTGGTCGAGGCGATTTCGCAAAACGTGGTCAAGCATCCGGTGCTGCCGGACGCGCCGAGCCGGGCCAAACTTGTGGAGCGCCAGAGCGCGAAGTTTACCGAGAAGTATGCGGACTATCTCGATCTCGGCGTGATCGAATGGCGAAAGGCCTATGCGGAACACGAAAAGGTGGGCAAGAAGGCCATCCTGTTCGTGATGACCGACGACACGCGCAATTGCGATGACGTGGCGGAGTATCTCGAAGGTCACTGTCCCGACCTGAAGGGCGCGGTGCTGGTCATTCACACCAAGAACAACGGCGAGATTTCCGAAGCGGCGTCGGGCAAGGCGAAGGAAGTCCTGGAGACACTTCGCAAGCAGGCGAATGCAATCGACGGGCTGGACAGCCCGTACAAGGCAATCGTATCGGTCATGATGCTCAAGGAAGGTTGGGATGTAAGGAACGTCACGACCATCGTCGGCCTGCGTGCCTATGCGGCCAAGAGCAACATCCTGCCGGAGCAGACCCTCGGCCGTGGCCTGCGAAAGATGTATCCGGGCGGTATGGAGGAGCAAGTCAGTGTGGTCGGCACGGAGGCGTTCATGGAATTCGTCGAGTCGATTCAGGCGGAGGGCGTGGAGCTTGAGCGCAAGGCGATGGGTGAGGGGACCCAACCGAAGGCGCCGCTGGTGGTTGAGGTGGACAACGAGAATGAAAAGAAGGACATCGGCGGGCTGGACATCGAGATCCCCGTGCTGACACCGCGGGTTTACAGGGAATACAAGAACCTCGCCAGTCTGGACGTCGGCGCGACCGGGCACCGGCGGCAGGCGTATCGGCAGTTCAGCGAAGAGGAGCAGCGGGAGATCGTCTTCAAGGACATCACCACCGGCGACGTATCGCACACCACGGTTCTGGATACCGCCGGCGTCGCCGACTATCGCAGCGTGATCGGCTATTTCACTCAGACGATCATGAAGGACCTGCGGCTCGTCAGCGGCTACGACGTGCTGTACGGCAAAGTCAAGGCGTTTGTCCGGAACGATCTGTTCGACCGGGAGGCGGACCTGGAGCATCCCAACACGCTGCGTAATCTGTCGGAACTCGCGGCGACCAAGACGTTGCTTGAGACCTTCAAGAAGGCCATCAATGCCCTGACCGTGCAGGACAAGGGCGACGCCGAAATACGGGACACCATCAAACTGCGTCAGACTCGACCCTTTGTTACCAAAGACCAGGAGTACATCGTCCCGAAGAAGAGCGTCTTCAATCGCATCATCGGCGACAGCCATCTGGAGCTTCGCTTTGCGAGTTTTCTGGAAACGTGTGGCGATGTGGTGTCCTATGCCAAGAATTACCTGGCGGTGCATTTCAAACTGGATTATGTGAACGCGGACGGTAACATCTCGAATTACTACCCGGACTTCCTCGTCAAGCTGTCGGACGGCCGCATTGTCGTCGCGGAAACCAAGGGTCAGGAGGACCTCGATGTGCCCCTGAAAATGGAGCGCCTGCGGCAATGGTGCGAGGACGTCAACCGACGCCAGGCGAAGGCGACGTACGATTTCGTCTTTGTGGACGAGGAGAGCTTCGACCGGTACAAACCCAAGTCCTTCAAGCAGTTGTGCGAGGGGTTCAGAGAGTACAAGGATAAGGGCTGATCCCGCCAAGTGCGCTTGGGGCGGGCTATCGCAGCGTCGTCGGGCTGTGATTCGGACCGGGTCCGTTCATGTTTAAGCTTCGAGCTTGCAGCGGTCAGGATCAGCGGCAAAGACCTGCGCGACGGTCAGGGGCAGAAGCCGGTGAGCAGGGTGGCGACGAAGCCGGCGACGTCGTTGGCGTCGAGGGTGGCGTCCGGGGCGCAGGGGTCGGCGGCCGAGCCGATGTCGGCGGCGCATTCGGCGGGGGTGTCGATCGTGCCATCGAAGGTGATCAGCATGGAGACAAACGCCGGGATATCGGCGCCGTTGACCTGACCGTCGGTGTTGACGTCGGCGGGCGTGGCCGTCGCGCAGTTGGGCACGGCGGGGGCCAGATCACCGGTGACGACGAGGGCGAACCCCTGGGTGCCGACGGCGACGGCCGTACCGATGACTTCGATTGTATACATTCCCGCGACGGGGCTGATCCGGTGAACCTGCTCGGTGTTGTTCAGGGCGTCGGCGGTTCCGCCGGTCGCCGACTGACCGGCGGTAAAGACGTTTCCGAGGAAGACCGAACCGTCGGGCGCGGTGACGCGGAGGTCGAGATTGTTCGTCGGGGTGAGGGCGACGCCGGGGCTGCCGGCGACGTCGGTCCAGACGAGCGTGATCTTGAGCGGCAGGGAGGCGGTCGCCACGTCGACCGGGAAGGCTATCGTCTGGCCGGTGCTGAGGCCCGAGGCGTTCCAGACGTCCTGCACGGAGAGCTTCCGGGCATCGCCCGCGAAGAAGAGGGCATCGTCGGCGAGGACGCGGCCCCAGCCCTCGAAGCCGGACGGGTAGCCTGTGACGCCGGTCATATCGACGGCCGAATTGATCAAGGTCGCCTTCAGCAGGGCGCCGGACGGGAGCAGGGCGTCCGGCGGGTTTGCGGCGCCGCCGGGGTAGAATCCGTCCATGTAGTATTGTCGGACCAGCATGGCCATGCCGGCGACGGCGGGGGCGGCGAAGGAGGTTCCGACGGCGGTGTTCGTCAAGCACGGCAGGGGGGTGGACAGGTCGGCGGAGACCGAGCCGCAGCCGGGAGCGAGGAGTTCCGGCTTGCGCCGGCCGTCGGCGGTCGGTCCGAAACCGCCGACGCACTTGGAGTCTTGAAACGGAGTGTCCTGCGAGGCCGAGACGGCGAGGCAGTTCTTGGCGTTTTCGGGGAGTTGCACCGGCTCGGTAAAGTCGGTGATCGCGACTAGGACGAGGTCCTCTTCGTGAGCGGGGGTGACGCCGTCGCCGCCGGTGAAGACGTCCATGTCGCGTGCCCAGAGGTTGTAGCTGGTTCCGGCGGCGCCCCAACTGTTGTTATGTACACGCGCGCCGTTGTTGTGGGCGTTGTTCAGGAGTTGGGCGACGTTGTTGTTAAACTCGGAGTTCATATTCTGAAAGACGACCCGGCCTTTGAAAGCGATCCCCTTGAGGTTCGGGTCGCTGTTGGCCAGTTCGTCACCGACGCAGACACCGGCCACGTGCGTGCCGTGCGAGCCGAAGCCCGTGCCCCCGCCGATGCCGAAATAGGCCTGAATCTTACGGTGTGCCGGACAGACCGGATTGGCCACCGACGGGCAGCCGGGGCTGGCGGGGTCATCGAAGGCACAGTGGTCGGGCTGCATGAACCAGTCGATGATTCCGGCGATCTGGTTTTCGCCGTGAAGGCCGGCATCCCACAGCGGCGTCACGTTGGGGACGTTGCTCTGAATGATCCAGTTCGTGGTCGCGTTGCGGGGCTGGGGTTCGAGGGCCTCCTCGATGAACATGACGTCGCCGATTTGACATAGTTTTGAGCATTGATCGCGGGCGATGTCGAGCAGGACACGCCGGTTGGCTCCGTCCGCCATGATCTTGCGCAGCGTCGCGCCGCTTTGTTTGAGCGAACGGATACATGTGTCTGTATTTGCATTCTTGAAGGCGTAGGCCACAAGGTGCATCTGACCGCGGGTCGCCAGGGCCTGTCGCTCGGGCGAGACGGGGACGACCCGGCCGATGTTCGGGCAGCGCTTCCAGGCGCGATCATACTCGCCGACCCATGTCACGTAGCCCAGCGCGAGGAGGCCGGCGGCGTCGGCCCGGCTCAGGTCCGCCACATAGGCGTTCATGGGGATGTAGTCGTCGAGCACGACGCTGCGGGCGGCCAGCGCGGCGCGTCGCGTGGGTGTGATCGGTCCGTCGAGCTGGATGACGTAGCGGGTGCCCGGTTGAAAGGTCGCACCGGGTTTCAGCAGTGAGGGCTTGTTGCGAAGGTCGACGGTCGCGGCGCGGAGGTAGAGCGTTCGGGCGTCATGGCCGGCCGCCGCCGGGGCCGTCTGCGACGCAGTTCTCGGCGTCACGGCGTCTGCTGCGCCCGTTGCCGCCATCGTGGCCAGGACCACGCCCACCACCCGCCGGAATTGAAACATGTGCTTGTCTCCCTGCCCCAATGTCGAACCGACCCGGCCCGCCCGCCAGTTAATCCGAAGCGTGAGGTGGTTGGCCCTCATCTGGATTATACCCGCGATCGCCGAGGTTTTGGCGATCGGCGGGTGTGAAAAGCCCGGTAATGGCGGCGCCGGCCGGAGAATCGGCTGTTATCCGCCTACGGGCAGGGTCAGGACCGGGGCGACGCCGGCAGCGCCTCCTGCCCGGAGGGTGAAGAGCTGGCCGAGCAGGGAGAAGGTGGATTTCGAGTTCAGGTCGTCGTCGCGGAGGTAGAACCAGTAGCCGCGGTGCCGGACGGCGATGGCGGAGTCTTTCGGCCGGGTTCGTTGGGCATGGACGCGAATCAGGTCGCCCAGGAGGCGTGCCCAGTCGAACGGCGTCCCGTTTGCCTCGGTCGTCTGCGTGATCAGGCGGTCCGCGAGATGACGCTGGGGCGCGGTGATGCCCTGCGAGAGGAAGAACATCGTCCCGATCAGCGAGCGGGTGTCGAGTGCGATATCGGTCCGTAAGCCGTGATCGTCGCGGGCGCCGCCACGGCTGCGACGGGCCGGGACGAGGTCGTACACCGACCGCTCGGCCAAATGCAACAGCTCGCGCAGTTCTCGGGCCTCGGGCGATTCCTCACCGCCGCTGGCGAACCGGAGGATCAGCCGCGGCGCGTCGCGTGTCAGGACGTAGGTCCCGTCCGGCGTCTGCCGAAATCGTGTGCCCGTGTCGGCCGCCCGGACCATGGCCTCCGACGTCATCGCGGGGGCCGCGATCGGACCGGACACGTCGATCGGCCGGCTGTCGTATTCCAGATATACCTGTCTATTGGCTTGCAGGCGGCGGAGCAGGTCGGCCGCGTGGTTGAAGGCCGCAAAGGTCGGGGCGCTGTCGGGGGTCGGGCCGGAGGCCCTGCGGGCGTTGTCCAGCCCGTTGGCCTCCTGCACGGTCAGTCGCAGGACGCGGTCGATCCGCCATCCGGAGTTGGTCAGCAGCACGATCGTCTCGACGCTGATGGGCGATAACAACCGCTGGACAAAGTCCTTCCCGCTGAGAGGGACGTAGGTGATGGTGGGCCGCTCGGTATAGCCGATACGGCCGCCGAGGCGGAGGACGTTGGGATTGCCCCGCTGGGCGCCGACGTCCTCGTTGAACGTGCCCGCGAATTCGCCCGACTGGTCGAATACGAATTGCGCAGAGACGCTGCCCACGTCGAGGAAGACAGGTTGTTCGCGGTACTTGAGGCGGACCAGGTTGAGCAGGAGCTGCTCGGCGGTCGTCCGTTGAATGGCCTCGTTGTAGGCGGCGTGGCTGATCTGGAGCGCGGCCGGACCGACTTGGCAGCCCGCCGCCAGGAGGCAGAGGCTCCCGAAGATCGGCCGGATGGCTCTGCGAAGCTTCTGCTCGATCACGGGCTCTCCATGCCGGCTCTGTTCCGCGTTGCTGCGTGCGCTGGCGGGGTGGGCCGGTCGCAGGGCATTCAACCGGCAGCGGGACTTGAAATCAACCGGAAGCGAGTTATCAGCTGTCAGTTGTCAGTTGTCAGTTCTCAGATGTCAGCGGTCGGCCCGCTGGGAACGGGGCTTGGGCGGTGTGCGGAGCATCGTTATGCGGATGCGTTGGCATCGGGTGACGGATCGAAACGGCCGAAGAGTAGGGATATGAAACGCTGTGTCGACTCTGTCGGTTGGCGGACGGGGATCCGGTTAGCGAGGCATGCGCTTTGAGGTATGATGCCCTCCGCACCGGCGGTGGGGGGCGCCGGATGGAGGATGCTGGCCATGATCGGTTGCCGGGAACGGCGGTTGCGACGTTGTGCGCTGGGTCCCGCCCGAACGAGGCGGGACGTGCGATTGAAAGGTGTCATGGGTCGGCGAATCGGGCTGGACGCGGCGCGGGTCGTGCGACTGGCATCCTGCGTGATCCTCGGGGCGCTGGCCTGCGTGCCGGCGCTGGGGCAAACACCGAAGGTCGAGCGGCCCACGAACGTCCCGGCGAGCTGCACGACGAACGGTTGCCACACAGCCGTGACGCGCCATGCCGTGATGCACGGTCCGGTGGGGACGGGCAAGTGCCAGGTGTGCCATCGGCTGACCGACCCAAAGCGGCACGTGTTCGCTCTGCTTCGCGAGGGCCAGGCGCTGTGCACGTCGTGCCACACGATGAAGACGAAGGCGGTCGTTCACCATCCGTTCCGCGAGGCCGCCTGCACCGACTGTCACGACCCGCACGGGGCGAAAACCTCGGCGTTTCTGGTGGCCGATTCGGTCGGGGCGTTGTGCCTGGACTGTCACGACGACCTGACGGGCGACAACACGGTCGTCCATCCGCCGGTCGCCGAGGGGGCGTGCACGGGCTGCCACAATCCGCACAGTTCGGACAACGCGAAGCTCCTGACGCTTCCGGGTAATGACCTGTGTCTGGATTGTCATTCGGACCTGGAGGACCGTCTGGATTCGTCGGAGTCGGTTCATGAGGCGGTCAAGCAGGCCTGCACCGCGTGCCATCAGCCCCATGCCGCCGAGCACGCCAAGCTGCTCAACACGGTTCCGCCGGAGCTGTGCTTCGACTGCCACGACACGATCGAAGACCTGATCGACGACGCCGAGGTGTCGCATCCGCCGGTGACGAAGGACCGCGCCTGCCTGAATTGCCACGACCCGCATGCCAGCGATCACGCATCGCTTCAACGGGCCGACGGGGTGGCGGTGTGTCTGTCGTGTCATGGCCGGCGGATCCGGCGGTCGACCGGGTCTTTTCTGCGAAACCTGACGGCGGAGCTGGCACCGGGCGGAACGCTTCACGGGCCGATCAACCAGAGCCATTGTGCGGCGTGCCATCAGGTCCACGGAGGGGCAAACGCGATGTTGCTCATGGAGTCGTATCCGACCACTCAGCCGTACGTGCCGTATGTGGAGGAGGAGAGCTATCCGCTGTGCTTCTCCTGCCACGACGAAGAGATGGTGTTGGAAGATCGCGTGACGGACGAGACGGAGTTTCGCAACGGCGACCGCAACCTGCACTTCCTGCACGTGAACCGGACCGACAAGGGCCGGAGTTGCCTGATCTGCCACCAGCCGCACGGGAGCCGGAAACCTCGGCTGATTCGCACGATCATCCCCTTCGGGCGGTGGCAGATGCCGACGTTTTTCCGCAAGACACCAACCGGCGGCGCGTGCGCCCCGGGCTGTCACATGCCGTATGCCTACGACCGGGAGCAACCCGTGCAGCAGCACGGACCGACGTCGATTTGGCGGGCCGCGTCGGCCGGCGGTGCCGCGCCCTGAGGCGGCCGGCGCTGTATGGGCGGACCAGTTTTTTCAAACCTGGGGTCGCGATTCGGGGAGCACGAAAGGCCTTGGAGCGGCATTGGCACGCTCGACTGCTCGAACCGTCATCGACGTCGTCATTCAGAGCGGGCGGAAGTTCCACGGGCGATGCCGCCCAGCGAATGCCACGCCTATCGGCGACGCCGTGGGTGTGTGCGACGGAGCGAAACGCGTCAAACCCGCACAGACTAACGGAGTGTGTCCGGCTCTTCCGGTGTACCGCATGTCCACCGCTGCGCGGATGGACATGCCACACGCCGCGCACTGTGCAGAACGATTATTTCTGACACCTTTTGTCTATTGGATCTGGATGGAGGTGCCGGGACCGGTCGTCATCGGGTTGGGGATTCCGCCGAGGCCGGTCGTCCCGCCGGTCGTGCCGAACAGGCTCCCGAGGTTGCCGAGGCTGCTCGCGAAATTGAGGTTGCTCATGAACCGGAGGATGGAGTCGAGGATGTTCTGGAACACGAGCACCGCCGTGTCGTGGAAGAAACGGTTCTGATCGGGAATATCTCCGGTCAGAAGCGTGCTTTGCCCCTGGACCTCGGCGATGCCCTGCTGCACGAACAGCCCGGGCCGCCGGGCCTGAAGCGCCCCGCCCGTCGTGGTCGTGAACTGGTTGGTGATCGTCGGCTGCCGGCCGGAGACCTGGGCCGTGGCGACGGCGCTGGACAGGCAGAAAACGCCTCCCGCGATCAGCGCGACCCACAAGCCATTCATGCCATTGCGTCTGTTCGACATTGCATCGCTCCCAAAGAGGCCCGCCCGGCTCGCCGCTCAGGCCGGCCGTTCGTTCTATTATACGCATTCGGCGGGCGACGGTCGCGGTCGCATTGCGAGGGTGCCCGACCGCTTGGGTCGCGCGGCCGGCTCCACGTCATAACTATCGGCGAAACAAGGGGGTGCGTGACACTTCCGGGCGAGGTGGACCCCGTGCCCTTTCACACTTCAATTGGCGACAGATCTGGACAGGATCGCCCACGCGTTTTCAGAGGAAACACACCGGCGGGGTCCCGATGCTAGTCACCCAGAAGAGGCGTCGCATAGCACTGGGGCACTGGGGCGGACTATTTGCCGGCTTCGGCGAGGCCGGCGACACCGGCTTCGGCAGAGTTGATTCTTTGGATGGCCGCCCTTGAGAAGGTGATTTTCGTGTTGGTGGACTCGTCCACCTTGAGGGTGATTTCGTCGTCCTTGACGGCCGTCACGGTCCCCAAAATGCCCCCGATTGTCACGACGCGGTCGTTGCGCTTGACCTGAGAAAGCATCTCGGCTCGCCGCTTCTTGTCGCGGCCCTGGGGTCGGATCACCAGGAAATAGAAGATCAACCCCATGGCGAGCAGTGGAATGAGCATCATGCTCATGCCGCCGGGCTGCCTCGGCGAGGAGGAGTCTTGAGCGAGTATCATCAGTAATGGCGTTGTCATGGGGTGTCCTCGGCGTCCTTCGTTGCGGCGATCTCGGCCCGGGCCAGCAGTTGGCCGAGCGTCCCGGCGGCGATGGCCTCCCGAATCCGCCGCATCCAGCGGTGATAGTACGCGATGTTGTGGAGCGAGACCAGTATCGGCCCGAGC
>CAYQDV010000140.1:0-9406 GCA_964416295.1 uncultured Planctomycetaceae bacterium | reverse complement strand
TTCCGCCGCGTCCAGCTCCCCTCGCCGCTCCAGAACCGCGCCGGTGTTCACGAGGCTGGGGCCGGATTCCGGAGACGCGCCTCTGCCCTCGCGGGCGGGTTTCTCAAGCGTGAGCCCCGCCCCGGGAGCGAACCCGATCCGATCGAGCCAGTCGTCGTCGTGCCAGATATAGTTGTGGACCTCGGCGAAGTCGCCCCCCATGCAAAGGGTGTCCAACGTTTTTTCTTCAAGGACCCGTCCGGGCGACTCCGGGAAGAATCGCGTTGTGACGTTTGGCAGGGTCGGCTCGATCGCGTCGTAGCCGATGAACCGCGCAAGCTCCTCGACGACGTCCTCCTCGATCTCGATGTCCCGCGTCGCGCGATAGGACGGCGGCGTGACGTGCAGCGTTCGGCCGTCGCGCTCGCAGGTGAACTCGATCGCGCTGAGGATGCGCTCGGCCTCGTCCGGTGTGACCGTGCGGCCGATGAAGCGCGAGGCGAAATCGCAATCCAACGCGATCGGCCGAACGGCCGCCGGTTTGGGATAGCAGTCGCTCAGCGTGCTGGCCAGCGCCAGCCCCGGCAGCTCGCGCTGCGCCAGCCGGTGAAACCGGGCGATGCCGAGGACCGTGTGGGCCGGATCGAGCGACTTCTCGAATCGGGCGCTGGCCTCGGTGCGGTGCCCCATGGCGGTGGCGGCGCGGCGGATCGTGGCGGCGTCAAAGTTGGCCGACTCGAGCAGGATCGTCTTGGTCGCCCCGCTGACCTCGGTCTCGGCCCCGCCCATGATGCCGGCGATCGCGACCGACCGGCGGTCGCACTGGATCATCAGCGTGTCGGCCGGCATCGTCCGCGTCACGCCGTCGAGCGTCGTGAAACGTTCGCCGGGAGCGGCCCCTGCGACCTCGATGTTCATCAGCCGGGCGCCGTCAAAGGCGTGCATCGGCTGGCCCAGCTCGGCCATGACGTAGTTCGTCAGATCGACCAGCAGATCGATCGGCCGCATCCCCACGCTGGCCAGACGGACCTGCATCCACAACGGCGCCGGCTGAGACCGCAGGCCCTTCATCAGCAGACCTGTGTATCGCGGGCACCGGTTGGGATCGTCGATTTCGATCGGGATGATCGGCAGCTTGTTTTGCAGCGCGGAGGTTTCGGTGACGTCATAGGGCTTCAGCGGCCGGCCGAGGATCGCCGCGACCTCGCGGGCGATGCCGTAGTGACCCCACAGGTCCGGCCGATGGGTGATCGACTTGTTGTCGATTTCAATGATCCAGTCGTCAAACAGATCTGCGTCGATCGGCCGGCCCGGCTCGGTCCCCGGCGGCAGAAACAGGGCGTTGGCACCGACCTGCACCAGCCCAAGCCCCTGACCGGCGACGATCATGCCCTCCGACGTCCGCCCGGCGGGGTCCGTCGTGCCGAAGGAGTGCCCGCCCACGATCGCCCCCGGCGGACCGAAGACGACGGTATCGCCGACGGTCAGGTCCGGCGCCGCGGACAGGGTTGCGAACGGCCGCCCCGCATCGAGGGTCACCCGCCGGAGCCGGTGCTCGCCGTCGGCGGGGTCGATCGCGTCGATCCGCGCCGCGACCAGCCCACTGAAGTTGGGTTCGACGTGCTCGACGCCTTCGACCTCGGCGGTGGTCACCGTGAATTTCAACGCCAGCGCCTGTGGGTCGACGTCCGCGGGAATGTCGACAAAGTCCTTGATCCAGTTGAGTGAAATAAGCATGATCGAAGTCGTCAGCGCCTCAAGACATCGGGACCGCTCAGTCGGTCCGGATTCACGATTCCGCGCAGGTCGCCGCTGTTCAGCACGCGGATGTCCGCGATGCCGTATTTCATCATGGCCAGCCGCGTCAGGCCCAGGCCGAAGGCGAACCCCGTGTAGGCCCGCGGGTCGATCCGCCCGTGACGCAGGACATTCGGGTGCACCATGCCGCAGGGCAGAATCTCGATCCAGCCGGACCTCTTGCAGGTCGCGCAGCCCGATCCGTCGGGCAGCGAGCCGGCGCCGTCACAGATTGCACACGACATGTCCAGCTCGAAGCCCGGCTCGACGAACGGGAAGAACCCCGGCCGCAGCCGCACCTTGACGTCCCGCTGAAACACCTCGCGCAACAGCAGTTTCATAAACGCGATCAGATGCGCGATCGAGATGTCCCGGTCGATCAGCAGGCCCTCAAGCTGGAAAAACGTGTTTTCGTGCGACGCGTCGATCGCCTCATATCGAAAGCACCGGCCCGGCGCGATCACCCGCAGCGGTGCGCCCCACCGGTGCATGGCCCGCACCTGGCACGGACTGGTGTGCGTTCGGAGCAGCCAACCGCCGCCGTCACGCGACCGGGCGGGGTCGTCGTTGAGCCAGAAGGTGTCCTGCGCGTCGCGGGCGGGGTGCATGGCGGGGATGTTCAGGGCCTCGAAGTTGTGATATTCGGTCTCCATCTCCGGGCCGCTGACGACGGCGAAGCCCAGGCCGCGGAAGATTCGCTCGACCTCTCGCTGCACGGCCGTGACCGGGTGCAGCGAGCCGCGTTGCGTCACCGGCGGCGGGAGCGTCGGATCAAACGACGCGGCCTGCTTCCGCTCACCCGCGACATCGGCCTGCCGCAGGCGCTCTCGGGCGGCCTCGAACCGCTGTTTGACCGTATTCTTGGTGCGGTTAACGGCCTGTCCCGCCGCCCCCCGTTGATCGGGCGGGAACTGTCGGATGGCCTTCAATGCCTCGGCGAGTTGTCCCCTGGTCAGCTTCGATTCGGCCGAGCGGAGGGCGTCGATGGCCCCGGCGCCGGCGATCGCCGCGTCGGCGTCGGTCGTGATCCGGTCCAGGAGTTGTTGCAGTGCGTCGAGGTCCATCGCTCTCTTTCGCAGGACGGCCAAGTCGCGCGACGGGCTGCAATCGCCTGCTGTCATTCGACGGGCCGTGACCTCTATATAACGGCCCTCGGCCGGAGGCGGCAAGCCACTCGAGAAACATTCTGGATTCTCGCGCGGCGGCTTCGTAAGATGCGCGGCCGGATCAGGGCCTGTGCAAGCGGTCCCAATGACAGGAGGTCACCCCCATGCCCATCGCCACGCTGAATCGATCCCCCGGAAAGAAAAAGAAGAAGAAAAGAATCTCCCGCGTCCGCAAGCCCGAGCACCTCGACCTGCGCCAGTGGCAGACCGAGCTGCGCCGTCAGTTCGGTCAAGAACAGCCGATGCGCGTTCGCAATCTGGGCGGCGAGCCGGTGTTCTCGGAGTTTGCCATCACCAATCCCGAGACCGAGCGCACCTACCGCGTCGTCATCCGCGGCGAACTGCCCGGCATGAACTTCTGCACGTGTCCGGACTATGCCGTGAACACGTTGGGCACCTGTAAGCACATCGAGGCGACGCTGCACCGACTTCGCCGCCGTCATGCCCGCGCCCTCCGCGAGGGTCATCGCCCGCCGTTCGCCGAGATTTATCTACGATATGGCACGCGGCGCACGGTGATGTTCCGGCCGGGAAGCGATTGCCCGGCGGGCGTGCACGTGGCGGCGCGTCGGTGTTTTGACTCAGACGGCACGCTCAAGCCCGGCGCGGCCTCGAAACTGGACGGCCTGGTGCGGACGGCCGCGCGTCTGGGGCACGACCTTCGCTACTACGACGATGCCAGAACCATGATCGCCGAGATGCGGGATGGAGAGAAACGACGCGCGTATCTGCGAACGCGGTACACCCCTCGGAACGGCGCCGCCGCATGGAAGTCCCTCCTGCCCGTGCGGCTCTTTCCCTATCAGCAAGCCGGCGCGTTGTTCGCGGCCCAGGCGGGCCGCGCGATCATCGCCGACGAGATGGGTCTGGGCAAAACCATCGAGGCCATCGCCGCCGCGGAGATGCTCGCGCGCGGCTGCGGCGTCGAGCGGGCCCTGATCATCTGCCCGGCATCGCTGAAAAGCCAGTGGAAACAGGAGATCGGGCGGTTCTCAAAACGTTCGGCGACCGTCATCGAGGGGCTGATCCATCAGCGCAAGAGGCTCTATGAGAATGACGACGCCTTCTTCAAGATCGTCAACTATGACGTCATCCATCGAGATCTGGAGCCGATCGCGCAATGGGCACCCGACCTCGTTATTCTGGATGAAGCCCAGCGGATCAAGAACTGGCAGACCCGGGCCGCCCGGGCCGTCAAGCGGATCGAGTCGACCTATGCCCTCGTGCTGACCGGCACGCCGCTGGAGAACCGGATCGAGGAGCTGCACTCGATCGTCGAGTTCGTCGACCGGCACCGCCTCGGGCCGCTGTTCGCCTTCAAGGCCGCCCACGAAGAGGTCGACGAAGGCACGACCAAGGTCGTCGGCTACCGCGACCTCGGGCGGATCAACAAGACGTTGGCGCCGATCCTGATCCGCCGCACCAAGAAGGAGGTGCTCAGCCAGTTGCCGCCGCGGATGGACAAGAACTTCTTCGTGCCGATGACCGACCAGCAGTGGGAGCCGCACAACGAGAATCGGGAGACGGTTGCCCGGCTCGTGCAGAAGTGGCGACGGTACAAGTTTCTGACCGAGAAGGACCAGCTTCGGTTGCGGATCGCGCTCCAGTACATGCGCATGTCCTGCGACAGCACCTACCTGATCGATCACCAAACGAAGCACGGCACCAAGGTAGACGAGTTGTCGCGTCTCCTGGAGGAAATCTTCGAGCAGCCCGACGCCAAGGTCGTCATCTTCAGCCAATGGGTCCGCATGAACGAACTGGTGGCGGAGATGCTCGACGCTCGCGGTTGGGGCCACGTCCAACTGCATGGTGGCGTGCCGAGTCGCCAACGGAAGGAACTGACGCGGGCCCTCCGCGAGGACCCGGCGTGCCGCGTGTTCCTCTCGACCGACGCCGGCGGGGTGGGCCTGAATCTGCAGGCGGCCTCGACCGCGATCAATATGGACCTGCCCTGGAACCCCGCCGTGCTCGAACAGCGGGCCGGGCGCGTCCATCGGCTGGGACAGAATCGGCCGGTGCGAGTCGTGAACTTCATTTCCGAGGGCACGATCGAACACGGCATGTTGTCGCTTTTGAAGTTCAAGCGGTCGATGTTCGCCGGCGTCCTCGACGGGGCGACGAACGAGGTCTTCATGGGCGACAGCGCCCTCAACCGCTTCATGAAGACGGTCCGGACCGCAACCTCGGACACTCCGCACATGACGCCGACACCGCCGGAGGCTGACGAGACGGCCCAGCGGTCGCGGAAGTCGGAAGAGACCGGCGGCCGCGAAGGCGCACCGTCAAGCGCCCCGGCCGCCCCTGATGTTCAATCGCTCGGTGACCTGCTCACGAAGGGAGCGGACCTGCTCCAGTCGCTGGCTCAAAGCGTCGCAGCACCCACGCCGCGCTCCAACGGGAAGCGTCGTTCCCGACCGGGACCGCATATCGAGGTCGATCCGGGCACCGGCAAAGCCGAACTGCGGATCGCGCTGCCGGACCCGGAAACACTGAAGGGCCTGGCGAATCAACTCGCCGCGGTGCTCGGGGCGCTGGCCGGCGGTGCAAAATGATACTGATGACTTTAATAGAGAAGCTCAGCGCGGTCCCGAAAGCGTCTCGCGAACCGGCGAGCGGTCGGCTCCGCGTCCCTACCCCTGTGTCTTTTTCCAGTCCGCCAGGAAGCGCTCGAGGCCGATGTCGGTCAGGGGGTGGTTGAGGAGCTTCTTGAAGACGGCGTAGGGCATGGTGCCGATGTCGGCGCCGGCCTGGGCGGCCTGGACCACGTGCAGCGGGTGGCGGAGACTGGCGGCGAGAATCTCGGTGCGAAAGGCGTAGTTGTCGTAGATCTGGCGGATTTCCTCGATCAGGGCCATGCCGTCGTGACCGATGTCGTCGAGCCGGCCGAGAAACGGCGAGCAGTAGGTCGCCCCGATCTTCGCCACGATCAGGGCCTGGAGCGGCTGGAAGATCAGCGTCATATTCACCCGGATGCCCTCGTCGACGCACCGCTTCAGGGCCTTGACGCCCTCCGGGATGGTCGGCAGCTTGACGACGACGTTGTCGGCGATCTTCGAGACCTCGCGGGCCTCGGCGACCATCTCGTCGCTCGTCGTCGACACGACCTCGGCCGACACCGGCCCGGGAACGACCTCGCAGATTCGATTGACCAGCGTCTTGAAGTCCAGCCCCTTCAACTCCTTCGATGCCAGGCTCGGATTCGTCGTCACGCCGTCGACGATGCCCATCTCCACGCCGGCGCGGATCTCGTCCAGGTTCGCCGTATCCAGAAAAAACTTCATGGCCGAAAGCCTCCGTTGTCCGATCAAGCCGAGCGCGGCCCGGTTCCGCCGGCCGTCTCCTCGTCCGTCGTGTCAGCAGTATACTCGAAAGCGTCGCGTCACGTGCTGGACCGAGAATCCCTTCTCGGTCCCAACCGATGCAATGGGCACTGCTATCGGCGCACAGGAAGGGATTCCTGTGGAAGACGGGAACGAGAAGGGATTCTCGTTCCAGCCGGTCAGCCTGTCCTCATCCAACCAAAGGTCTCTTATGCGTTCGCCCGGACTGTGGTCCGACGGGATTCTCTCCTGCACGCGGACGGTCAGGTCGAAGTCTTGTTGCCGGAATGGACCCGAATGCGAGTCAGCGTGCGTAACGCTTCGTTGACGGCCTGCGAATCCGGAAAGACCTTCGCCACGTCGGGGGCCAGGGCGACCATGTTCGTGCCTCCGGCATATCGCCGGGCGTACTTGCCGCGTTTCCCCTTGCCGAAGTCGTATTCGGCTGGCATGGCTTCGTCGTTTCGGGTCTTACGTTTCTTCTTCATAAAACCTCTTTTCGCGCGGTGTCGCCTTACGAGCACTGATCACGCGAATCCGGTTGGCTCGGTCGGTGTGCACAATCACCAGAAGACGTTGTCGCTGTGACAGGCCCATTGTCACCCACCGCAACTCGGCCGTCGAATGCAGCGGATCTTCGATCGTCAGTGAGAGAGGGTCCGCGAAGACTGTGGCCGCCTCTTCGAAGGATACGCTGTGTTTCCAGGTGTTCTGTTCGGCCTTCTCTTCGTCCCATTCGAACTGCAGATTCATCCAAACCAGCTTCCATCACTCGTCCAGCACGCCGCGGCCGAGTGGCCGCTCCACTCGCTATTCTACATGCTCGGGTCGTCTCTCACCATCGCTCGCAGACGCTCTTGGCCTGCATGAAGAGTGGCAGATAGTCGCGGCCTCCGGCCTTGCTGTCGGTGCCGGACATGTTGAAGCCGCCGAAGGGCTGGACGTCGACGAGGGCGCCGGTGCACTTGCGGTTGAGGTAGAGGTTGCCGACGTGCAACTCATGCCGGGCGCGTTCCAGCTCGGCGCGGTCGTTGCTGTAGATCGCGCCGGTCAGGCCGTAGTCGGTGCCGTTGGCGATGTCGAGCAGGTCATTCAGACCCTTGCCCTTTATCACGGCCAGCACCGGGCCGAAAATCTCCTCCTGCGCGAGGCGGTCGTCCGGTCCGATGCCGGTGAAGACGGTCGGCGGGATGAAGTAGCCGGCCTGCGGCGATTGGAGGTCGGCGGCGGACCGGCCGAGCACCCGCTTGCCTTCGTTCTCGCCGATCTTGATGTAGCCGACGATCTTGTCGTAGCCCGCTTGGTCGATGACCGCGCCCATGTTGTAGTTTTCCGGCGTCGTCGGGTTGCCGACGGTCAGCCGGCTCGCGCGTTCGACCACCTTCTCCACGAGGGCGTCGTGGACCTTGGCGTCGACGATCAGGCGGCTGCACGCCGAGCACTTCTGGCCCTGAAACCCGAACGCGGCCGCGACCACACCCTCGGCGGCCGCCTCGAGATCGGCGTGCTCGGTGACGACGATGCAGTCCTTGCCGCCCATTTCCAGGATCGTCCGCTTGAGCCAGATCTGGCCCGGCCGGACGCGGGCGGCCTTTTCGTGGATGCCGGTGCCGACCGCTCGCGAGCCGGTGAAGGCGACGAAGCGTGTGCGCGGATGCTCGACGAGCGTATCGCCGATCTCGCCGCCGGGGCCGGGGCAGAAGTTCAGCACGCCCGGCGGAAGCATGACCTCCTCCATGACCTCGACGAATCGGGCGGCGACGATCGGGGCCGTGCTGGCGGGCTTCAAGACGACCGTATTCCCCGTGACGATCGCGGCGGACGTCATGCCGGCCATGATCGCCAGCGGGAAGTTCCACGGTGGGATGATCACGCCCACGCCGAGCGGGATGTAGCGGACCTCGTTCTCCTCGCCGGGAAACGGGGTCACGGGCCGGGGTCCGCCCAGCCGCATCATCTCCCGGCCGTAAAACTCGAGAAAGTCGATGGCCTCACAGACATCGGCGTAGGCCTCGATCCATGATTTCGACTCCTCGTACACCTGCCATGCCGCGAATTCGTAGACGCGCCGCCGGATGATCGCCGCGGCCTTGATGAGATACCGGGCACGGACATCGGGATCAGTCCGCGACCACGTCTTGAACGCCTGCTCCGCGGCGCCGACGGCCTGTTCCGCGCGATCACGGTCCGCCTTGCTCACGGTCCCGACGATCTCATCGGTCTGGGCCGGATTGATCGACTCGATCCTGCCGGTCGTCTCGATCGCCTTGCCGCCGATTCGCAGCGGACAGGACCGGCCCAACCGGGAGCGAACGATCGCGAGGGCCTCGGTCATCTGCTTGCGCGGGCGGGCCTCGTTGAAATCGACATAGGGTTCGGGGTTGAATGGCATGAGCATGGTGCATCTCCGTCCCAAACAGGGATCAGGGGCGTCCGGCACGACGGGCGGTCATGGACCGGTCGGGCCGTGTCCCGGAGGCTCGTTATACCACAGGCTGAGGGACGTTGCGACGCCGGCGCGGCAGGCTCGGATTGCGCTGCAGGCGGCCCAATCCGGTTCTGGCTGTGCCATTCGTCCCGAGGTTTACCATGTGCGGCGGGGCGACTAGTATTCGGGCGTTTCGCCGGTTTAGAGGGACGGACATGCTTTCCGAGGACGAGATCACCACTGCACTGCGAGGGCTTCCGGGATGGCAGGCGGCCGAGGTCGGCGGCAAGCCCGGAATCTCCAAGACGTTTCGATGCGGAAACTTTCTCAGCGGGCTGGCGTTCGTCACGCAAGTGGCGGTTCTGGCCGAGCGGGCCGGGCACCATCCGGACGTGATGCTGACCTATCCTTCGGTGACGGTGTCGCTGACGACCCATGACGCCGGCGGCCTGTCGGACAAGGACTTCGCCCTGGCCCGGGAGATCGAGAAGATCGAATAGCGATGGGAGCCGATGTGACGGAATCGCCGACGGACGAGGCGCGTGCCGAGGGGGCGGACGCGACGGAGGTATTCAACGCCCGTGTGCTGGTGACCGGCGGGACCGGGTTCGTCTGCCGCCATGGCCTGGGCGAGCTGGTCTCGCGCCGCTACCAGGGCGGGGTTCCGGAGCCGGATGCGCCCCCGCATATGCGACATACGGAGCGGGAACAGG
>CAYQDV010000139.1:0-9409 GCA_964416295.1 uncultured Planctomycetaceae bacterium | reverse complement strand
CGGCCCCCCGGGGGGGCGGCGTGTGCGCGCGGCTCGGGCGTCGTTGCGGGCGGCGGCGTGGCGGCCGAATCGGCCGGCGCGGCGCCGCCCGCCATCCGGATCGGGACGGCAAAGGCGACGTTTTCCGGCGGGTAACACGTACCCCGGTCGTTGCAGGCCTGATAGCGGAACACGCCGCGAATCCAGCGCGGGGCGCTATCAGCGTCTTCATAGACTTCGACGGGAATGCGAAAGTCGACCTTTCCGGTGTATTCGCTCATCCGGCCGAGCAACGGATCGTTTCGGACATGGGCCTCGGGATAAACGATGTCGCCCAGTTCGAACGCGTCGGACGGCTCAATCGACGCAAAGACGGTGGAGGGAATCAAGCCCTCCTGTGCGGGCTTGTCGGACTGGATGTGGTGGCCCTTCCTGATCTTGACGGAGAGGGTTGCCGTGAACGTGTCGCCGGGTTTGACGGCGTCCCGGTCGATCGCGGCGCTGAGCTTGACGTAGGAGGCCTTCGCTGTGGGGAGCGGCAAGGCGGCCCGGGCCTGCTCGAACAGGTCTGCATTGGCCGGTTTGGGCGTGGCGCCTTTTGCCGCCACGGGCAAGGTCAGCGACAGGGTCGCGCTTCCGGGCACACAGTTTTTCCGGCAGACAAGCCAGGTGACGTCGGCCTTGAACTGCGCCGGGCCGCTCGCGGCCGATTCGGGGACCTCGATCGTCGTCAGAAACAGGGTCGTTCCTTCGTGGATGAACGAGTGTTCTTTCAGGATCTTGTCGTACTTCACCTCGGGAACGGGATAATGCAGCGGGCCGACCCGGTAGCCGGGAGGCGCGATCCAGGTGATTTCGGTGGGCATGCCAGTCCCGGCCGGATTTCGCCAGTATACATGCCAGCCCTTGTCCATTTTCAGCGAAACGACCAGATGCAGCGGCTGCCCGGGGGCAATCGCCTCCCGGTCGGCATAGGCCCGGACCTTCACATGCGGTTGGCGGACTGTCTTGCTCTCGGGTCCCGCCGTGGCCGTTAGGGTCAGGCACGCCGAGATGACGAGGCCGAAGGCGATGCGACCCGCCCCGGCGGGGCCTGTGCGGCTGGCTTTGGTTGCTTCTCGAATGACGATCAATTTGCTCATCGACGCCCTGTCCTCTCGGTGAATCAGGCAAGGATTCTTCAACGACGGCACCGGTGGACGGATCGGCTCCGCACGGCCGACACTCACGCAGTGTATAACGCAATTCGGCGGCTCACCATTCCGGCGGGACTGCCGCAGGGTCGACCCTCGTTCGGAGAGAGCCGCCTCCCGACGGTCATAACCCCCGGCGCGGCACTCGGTTAGGGCCAATCCAAATCGGAGACTGCTATGTGGGAATTGGGCAAGGTGGATTAGCGCATGCTTTCCACGTGCCGTCCAGAGGCAGTTTTTTGCGTGTACTGGTTCAGCGTGAAATGGAGAAAGGCTCGTTCTGGATTACGCACAATCGGGAGACCGTCTCCCGGTGTGGGTCGCTTTTTCTGCTGCCTGACGGCGCCTATGGGTGAACAAGCGCCAAGGCCCGGACACCGCCGAACTCCGGCCGGACGTTGTTGCTCCGGATCGGGCCGAAGAACAGCCGTTTGCCCCGGCCGCTTTTTCTCCGGCGTGATCCGGTGACGGAGGTCGTCGGGCTGCGGCATGTCGGCGCCGGTCGCCGGCACCCGCAGGACGTGCAGATGTCCGATCCGGGCCTCGATCAAGCGAGGCTGTAAGTCCGGTGTTGCAACATAACCTCCATATACCAAGCAAGTTACGAGCATATCTCAAACACAGAATGCGTCGGTGGCTCGCTCGCGCAATATGCTCTGAGGACCTCGTTCCACCAGAAGATGCCCAAGCTCGACCACCTGCTCCCGGCGACCGGACGCGGTGATCCGCCGGAATCGATTCGGCCCGCCTGCGACCGTCGCTCGCATCGCCCTCGTTCCGGAAGCTATGAGGCAGCAAAAAGCGACCACGATTGGATTCCAACAGACCAACCGCTTGTGTGGCGAAAAACGGACGAGTATTGCAGGTTGGGGGCACCATCGAGCCGATCTGGACAGCATCGAGATTCGCGCTTCAGCGGTGTTGACGCGGATCGACCGGCGTGGTAGAGGAGCGGTCTGTAACGCGGTGAGATCGAGTTTTCCGCCGCACGAAATGCGGGTGTAGCTCAGTGGTAGAGCGTCACGTTGCCAACGTGAATGTCGTGAGTTCAAGTCTCATCACCCGCTTTGGTCGATAAGGACCTTGTAATGGCTGGCCATTGCAGGCGCGTCCGCTGCGGCCGTCGAGGATAGGAGTCGGCAGGCGGAGTTCGGCGCGGAATCGGAACAGGAACAGCCGTCCCCGGGATACCGACCGTTCAGGTCAGGCGTTGGCCGGGGATTGGCGGCGTGGCGTGGATCGACGTCGAGTCGGTCGGGCACAAGAAGGCGCCTGGCCGGCTTTTTTCCTGCGCGGCGTGCACTGGACATCGTCCCCCTCTTGGGAGGCGGGACGGCATCCCGGAAACGGAGGCGATCGATGACAGAAAAAGACCTCGCTGAGCTGCCGACAGACGAACAGGATTCGGCTGAAGCCGAGCCGGAGGACTTTCGGGCACAACTCAAGAAGGTCCTCGACGTGCAGGTAGAGGACGTCGGCGTGCTGCGCAAGAAGCTGACGATTTGCGTGCCGGCTGACACCGTCGAACACGAGAAAGGCGAACAGTACAAGGAGTTGAGTGCCGACTCGGTGATTCCGGGTTTTCGACGGGGTCGTGCGCCCCAGCGCCTGGTGGAGAAACGATTCGGCCGGGAAGTCGGCTCGCAAGTCCTGACGAAACTCGTGTCAAACGCCTATCTGGCAGCCATCGACAAGGAAACCGTCAGCGTGCTGGGAGAGCCACTCGTCTGGGCCACCATCAAGGACAAGAAGTCGCCGGACAGCGAAGCCCGAACCCAGTTGGTGGAGATGCAGACGGCCCTGGAGCACCTGCGCCTGCCCGAATCAGGCGACTTTGAGTTCGCCTGCGAGGTCGAGGTGAAGCCCGATTTGACACTGCCCGACCTGAAGGGGATTCCCGTGGAGAGGCACATGATGGTCATCACGGACGAGGCAGTGACGGCCGAGATAGACCGTGTGCGGGCGCGACGCGGGAACTGGGCGCCGGTCCTGGACGGAACAGTGGAGATCGACGATCTGCTGGTCTGCGAGATGAAGATGACCGTCGGCGGCGAGGAAATCAAGACGGCGGAAAACATCCAGATCGCGGCACGCCCGCAGCGCGTGGAGGGCGTGGCTATCGAAGACCTCGGCGAGAAGCTCACGGGGTGCAGTGCCGGCGACACGAAGGTGTTCAAGGGCGTGTTGCCGGACGACTACGATCGGGAGGAACTCCGCGGCAAGGAGGCCGAATTCGCCTTCACGATCGAAGACATCAAGCGGCTCCAACTGCCGCCGTTGGACGCAGCCTACCTCGACGGAATGGGGTTTGACTCGGAGGAGGAATACCGCGCGTGGGTGAGGGAGACGGCCGAGCGCCACTTGGACCACCAGGTCCGCAGCGCCATGCAGCGGCAAATCGCTGAGCACCTCGTCAAGACGGTCAATCTCGATCTTCCCGAGGGGTTGTCGACACGACAGACCGATCGGGCCGTGCATCGACGGATGATGGAATTGCGGCGGCAGGGCGTTCCGCAGGACGAGATCGAAAAGCACGGCGACGAACTTCGGACGACCGCCCGGCAGCAGGCCATCGGCGAACTCAAGCTGCATTTCATTTTGGAGGAGGTCGCCGAAAAACTCGACGTGGATGTGACGGAGGAAGAGATCAACGGGCAGATCGCGATGATCGCGCAGCAGTACGGGCAGCGTTTTGATCGCGTGCGGGATGAACTCGGGCGGAACAACGGGCTGGAATCACTCTACCTCCAGATTCGGGACGAAAAATGCCTCGACAAAATCCTCCTGATGGCGGAGATCACGGATGCCAAGGTCGAAGCCAAGCCGAAGAAAAAAGTCCAGCGCAAGAAGACCTCGACGACCGCCTCCGCTCGGAAGCCGACGAAGAAGGTGACCAAGAAGACAACGAAGAAGACGCCCCGGGCCGAGGCGCCCGGGAAGTAGCCTCGGGGCGAATCAAGGGCCGTCGCGGAATCAGACCCCACAACGGAGAACTGGCACATGGATGATCGGATCATGATGAGTGGTGACGGGTTTGGCGCAATGTTCCCGGGGTCCCGTGCCCAAGGACACACGCCCTATCAGCGGACGCGCGAGATGTCCATCGAGGACCTGCTGCTCGAGAACCGGATCATCTTTCTCGCCGGTCCCATCGTGGAGCACAGCGCCAGCCTGGTCATCATGCGGATGCTCTATCTGCAAAGCCTGAAAAAAGACCAGGACATGAACCTGTACATCAACTGCCCGGGCGGAATGGTCGACCAGACGCTGGCGATTTACGATACGATGCAGCACCTGACGTGCGACATCGCGACGTACTCCATCGGTCAGGCCGCGAGCGGCGGAGCGGTCATTCTCGCCGCCGGCACCAAGGGGAAACGCTTCGCACTCCCCAACAGCAAGATCATGCTCCACCAGCCCTGGGGCGGGATCACCGGGCAGGCGGAAGACATCCGCATCCAGGCGGAGGAGATTCTCCGCGACAAGCAGACGTTAAACCGGATCCTGGCCGAAAAGACCGGCAAACCCATAGAACAAATTGAGCAGGAGACCGAGCGCGACCGTTTCCTCGATCCGAAGGAGGCGGTCGAGTGGGGACTCGTCGATGAGATCGTCGAGCCGCACAAGAAGAAGGAAAACGGAGACAAGAAGAAATAAACGCCATCACCCCCCCGTTCGTCGTCCGTGACGGTGCCCCCCCTTGCGGGGCCGTTCGGTACGGACTCGTCCGCCGGGAGCGCGGCGTTTCGATTCGCAGGATCGAACCATGAAGGACACACGGTTGGCTGTGGAAGACACAGTCAGGCGATAACACAAAGGATTCCCCCATGACCTCGCGCGGCTCGACGCTGATCCCATTCGTGATCGAGAAAACCGGACGCGGCGAACGATCGTACGACATCTACTCGCGCCTGCTGAAAGACCGCATCGTCTTTGTCGGCGGTTCGATCGATGACGAGGTAGCCAATGTCATCATCGCCCAGATGCTCTTTCTGTCGAACGAAGATCCGCACGCGGACATCAGCTTCTACATCAACTCGCCCGGGGGCAGCGTCTCCGCGGGCCTGGCCATCTACGACACGATGTGCTTTCTGCGCTGCGATGTCGCGACCTATGGCATCGGTATGGCGGCCAGCATGGGAGCGATTCTGCTGTGCGGCGGCACCAAGGGAAAGCGGTTCGCTCTGCCGAACTCGCGCGTCCTCCTCCACCAACCACTGATCGGCGGTGTCATGCAGGGCGTGGCCACCGACCTGTCCATCGAGGCGAAGGAGATTCTCCGCCTCCGCGGCGTGCTCTACGAAATCCTCGCCAAACATACCGGCGCTGATCGAGACAAGATCGAGAAGGACTGCGATCGCAATCTCTGGCTCGGTCCGACCGAGGCGCTCGAGTACGGCCTCGTGGATCAGGTGCTGGAGCGCCAGCCCGAGTCGGCGCGGCCCACGAAATCGTCCGACGACTGATGCGACTTCGACCGACTAGCTTCCAGCTTGTGGCATCGGCGATTCTTGCGCTCGGCTGCGCCGCTGCTCCGGGGGGGTGCCGCGGGCCGGTCATCGACCCGGCGTGGAAGACGAAGATGAGCCAACTCGAAGAGCGACTGGCCGCACAGAGTCGGTCGCTTGAGGAGAAGGACGAGCAGATTCGCCTCCAGACCAGGCGGATACAGGACCTGGTCGCCCTGCCGAAAGGCAAGCGGCTGGAAGCGCTCCCCCAGGTCGATCGAATCGAGTTGGCGACGCTGTCGGGTGGCGCCGACGAGGACCGCGACGGCATCGACGAGAAACTGATTCTCTACCTGCGGCCGATCGACCGGGACGGTGATGCCATCAAGGCCGCCGGCGCGGTGAGTGTCGTGCTGTTCGACCTCCATGGCGCTCCCGATGCCCAAAAGGTCGGCGCCGTCGAACTGGGCCTCGACGAATTGCGAGCGGTCTGGTACGGCCGGCTGTCGTCACACTACACGATCAAGGTTCCGTGGGCCGGCGGCATCAAGCGGGCTCCGCACAAGACGATCACCGCCTTGGTCACATTCATGGACTATGTGACCGGCCGGACTTTCAACATCCAGAAAGCCTTTCAAGTTCGTGGGGCGGCTTCGCCCGACTGACCCCTCGCGCATGCTCTCGATGCACACCATCTCCGGCCCCGGCCCCGCCGGCCCGGCGTGAGAGTGGGTGCACGCCATTCTCCGGGCAAGGGTTTGAGGGCCGGAGTTCTCGATGAGTCTGCGAGGTGTCGGTGTACGGGAGCCCGGCCGGTGTAGATGAGAAGGCGAGGCGTCTTCGGCGACAGGGGGTCGCCTTGCAGGTCAAGATCAGGTTGGGAATAGACGGTCAGCAAGTCTGGGCGCATGTCCACGATGTGAATGAGACACTGGCTCGGATGTAGGAACAGGCGACGGCGTTGGGTCGAGAGGTCGCCTGCAAGGCGCTCCACGGGCCCCTTTTCGCCTCGGGCGTTGACCCAGCGGGCCATGGTGTGGGCGGGCTTGCCCTTGACTCGCGGGAAGACACTTCGTGTTTGAGCCGCAGGCTCGCGGCGGAGCTGGCCTGCGTGTCAAGGGTCGGCGCCGGAGAACTCGGCCAGGTAGGGCGTGCGGGTGTCCACGCCGAGGAAGCGGAGGTCGGTGTCGGGATCGACCGGCGGCGGGTCGTCCACCTTCCCGAATCTCCGTGCCCATCACCCCGGCGGGCCTGGCCCTGCCGGTCGGCGTTGAGTCTACAAAACGCCGACTTGCTTGGCATGAAGAGAGGCAACGACCTTATCGGCCAGAACCTGCGACGCACGGAGGATCTCCACGCCGACGATGTTCTCGCCCTCCCCGTATTCGATGGTGATTCCCGGCGCGACTTCGACCGAACGGCTCACGGGTCCATCCTCGGCAATCAGATAGAGAACGTCCGCCTCGGCGTCATACCGGCTCTGCACCGTGGCAAGGGTCATGGTTTCCACCTTCCGCTTTGAAGCTTGAGGGCCACGTCCCGTTCATCCAACGGGTGAATTGTGATGGCCACAATCTCGTCGGGGCCCTCTTCAAATGCCACCATCATCAGGTGATCGCACCCTCGATAGGTCGCGGTGGCCAGGGCAATCCGGTAGCCCGTTGCTGCATCCTCCACGATCCTGTCCGGGTCTCTGATGATCTGCTCCGGCAAGTGCTGATCGATCCGGCGGAGAACGAGACGCTCCTGCAGGTGGAGGCAATAACGAATCGGCTTTCCCTGCATTATAGCATCTTACCGAAGGGGTTCGACGTGAGCAAGCAAGCCATGGGCGGTGACGTGGGTGGCCAATGATCCAGCCCAGGCGGTCTGGGCGGTGGTGATCGCTGTCAGATCCCCCGCCACGAGGGCCTCACTTGGCCAGGTTGGCCCCGGCGTAGGTGACGAAGTTGTCCAGCCAGGCGTTGAACTCGGCGTCGCCGCCGGGGATGTAGCCGGCCATCGCAAAAGCTCCTTCGCATCACAAGGGGCGGCGCGGCGCCCCCGGGTCCGAGTCGAATCCAGCCGGTCGGGATGATACGTCCTGACCGGGGAATAGGCAAGGGGGATTTGGGGGGCTGTGCTCGCACTTTGTCCTTGAAGCACGGGCAGGCGCACCTCCGGCACGCCTGCCCATGAAAGCCGAGCTTGAATCGCCGACGCGGCCGATGGTGTCTTGGTTACCGCCTTCGCTTCAATGCCACGAGCCCACCGAACAGAAGCAGCGACAGCGTCGCGGGTTCGGGAACAACAGTGACGGTATCGAATCCGAGTTGGTCACGGGGATCGACATGACCTGGCTGCGGGACCGCCGCAAAATCGACCCTTGCGATATTGGCGGAATCTGAGAGAAAACCCAGAAAATACTCAACCTGATATCCGAGATCACCACCTATAGAGAAGAAACCAATCTGATTGGAATCCCCGTCGAAGATCGAAACATCAACCGAGTAGCGATAATTCTTGTCGAGGACCCACAGCGATGTTCCCAAGACTGGTTGCGGGAAGGTAAATGTGAACTCGCTATAGTTCGCAGGACTTGGGTCCACATTGGCACATAACTGCCCGTCGTGCGGAGGCGCGCCAGCTCCATTTGGGGAAGCAACTATGGGATAGCCCGGTATCGTTGAGAACAACACGCTTTTGGGGAGATACTGATTCGTGATGATCTCTCCCTCCGTGAGGTCTTCAAAATCGATTACGGGCTGCTGGGGCAGACCGGCAATCGCAGTCTGGAAGCCGGCTTCGTCACCGCTGTAGTTGACTATCGCGGCTTCCGCAGCGTATGGGTGAGACAAAGTGCCTACCGCAATTGCGATCAACAACAGGCTGAGTTGTCCGGTCACTTCAGTTTTTCGCTTCTTGAGCATAGCCTAACTCCTTCCGATTTGCTGGTTTCTACGACACGCCAAGAACCCGTCTAGCCCCCACAACGGAAAGGGCCAGATGTACTACAGGCAAAGCGGCCTTTGTGTTGTGCCATACCTCCTTTCCCGCGGTCCTTGGGATGCTTCTCGCTCTTGGCCTTCTGGTGAGTGGCTTCTGAACGATCCAGGCCAGCACCGTATACACGTGCGTCAAACCAGCCACCCGAGCGCAACAAAAGCGGGCGCAAAACCCAAAACGCGCCCCCGCTCTGAGGTACTTTTATACCCGCAACCAAAGACGGTCCGGCCCGCGCCCCTTTCGGGACGCGGCAGCGGTCGCACGTTTTGGTTGCTGAGAGTTACCAGTTTTCAGAGCAAGACGGCGGCCGAAACCACGATTGTCTTGACGCCAATCCTTGAGCGCCTGCGTTTCTATCCCAATCGCGTAGCTCCACGAAGAGAATCCGCGTTTCCGGGCCCGTCGGACGGGCCAGTGGCTGTTCCAGCTCAATATGATAACAGAATGGTAGCCTACGCGCCAACCGTGGGGCCGACCAGCCTGCCTATCGCTGACGGCTGAAAGCTGACAGTTTCTACGCCCCAATCGTCGCGCTGGCCGTTTCGCTCCACGGGCCCGGTTCGCCGCGGGTACTGAGCCATCGTAGCATGTAATGCGCGGTCTTGCCACCGTCCGGGCCGGTGAACTCGGTCACGGCGGGCGTGCGCGTGCTCAGCAGCAGAAAGCGTAGTTCGCCCGGATCGCCCGGCGGCGGGTCGCCGGGGGCGCTTACGCTCACCCAGACCTCCGCGCCCATGTCGCCGCGGGGCCGGGCGCGGCGGGTGGGCGTGGACTCGCCGCGCAAGCGCAGCGTGTGCCGCAGAC
>CAYQDV010000138.1:5195-9417 GCA_964416295.1 uncultured Planctomycetaceae bacterium | reverse complement strand
TATTGGAGCTACGACCGGGAAGTGCGGATGTTCGAGCGCAAGGACGGGCGGCGGCCGGCGGGGTATGTCGTGGCCACGCCCGGCTCCGCGGCGTTCGACGACGCCGGCGTTTTCGTCGACCTTCCGCTGGTCAACAGAGTTCGTCCGCGCGTTCAGGCCTGGCGCGAGGTCGTCTACTCGATCGCCGCCGGGTCGGAGTCGGGCGGATCGCGCGACCAGACGATGGCGAGGAGGCGCTGGTCGGTCTGGAGGGGTGTGTCGAGGTCGGGCGGACACTCGATCCGGCCGTCGGGTTGCTCGACGGCGATGACCTGTGCCCCGAACTGGCGTCGGAAGTCGGCTTCGCGGAGCGATTTTCCGATGGCCTGCAAGGGGACGAGCAGCCGCTGGATCAGATCCTTCCGCATGGGTGAAACGCCCATGACCAACTGCTGCAACTGGCCTTCCCGCTTGATGGCGGCCAGTGGCGTGTGTTCTCGGAAGACGAGCGTCTGAGTGTCTTCGATCTGTTTTTGCACCCTGTCGAAAACGCGTTCGCGTGCCAACATGCCAAGCCAGCGGCGTTTTCGGTCCGCAGAGACGACGGGCAGGACGTCGTGGTTGCCGCGGGTGAACTCGTTGAGAGCGGTGTAGAGGTCGTCGCCGGGTCGGAGCGTGGCCAGCCGCGCGGTCATGATGTCGGAGGCGATCACCATTTCGGCCATGCCCGGCTCCTCGAGCGTGCGGTGGATGTCGGGCACGGAGATGACGCCGACGATGTGCCCGCGATCGATGACGGCGAAGACCGGACGTGTGCCCGGCTGAATGCGTGTGACGAGTTCGCTGAGCGTGGCGTTCGGCTGGGCCTGCATGGGCCAATCTCGTTCCATCAACTGGTCGACGCGGCAGGACTCGAGCAGGTGGACGATGACGTCGCCGGCGTGGGCGGGGGATTCGGCCTGATTGCGGACCTGTTCGTGGTTCAGCCCCCAGCGGCGTCCGACGACATAAGCGCTTCCGCACACGAGCATCAGGGGCACGATCAGGCCGTAGCTGCCGGTCATTTCCATGATCATGACGATTGCGGCCATGGGCGTTCGCATCGAGGCGGCGAGGACGCCGCCCATTCCGACGGGGATCAGGGCCTGACGCAGCGTGGAGTCGGGCGGAAAGACGCCCGGAAAGGTCGCTTCCAACAGGGCGCCCAGTGCGGCGCCGATCGCGCCGCCGATGAAGACGCTGGGGCCGAGGATGCCACCGGAGGCCCCGCTGCCGACCGTCAGGGCCGTGGCCACGCACTTGCCCATCGCGACGGCCGCAAACACCGCGGCCCACCAGAACCAGCCCGTTGCCGCCATGTCCTCGAAGCCATCCATGGCGCCCTGGATGAAGTTGTAACGGCCGTCCATGACCTGTGGCAGGAGACAGGCCAGCCCACCGGTCGCCAGCCCGCCGAGGGCCGGCGCAAGCCAGCGGGGCAGTTGCGACAAGGGCACGAGCGTGCCTTCGACGAATCGAAAACAGACGCTGAAGAACATGGCGCCCAGACCACAGAGCGGCCCGAGAATTGCGTACGGGAGCAGCTCCAGCATGGAGTTGAATCCGAGCTGGTTGGCTCCGCGGAGCAGGTAGTCGTAGTCGCCGAGTCCGCCGAGGACGGTCTTGAACGCCGAATAGCCGATGACGGACGCGACGAGCGCGGGGACGATGGAGTCGGACTCAAATTCCTCTTCCGTGTAGAGGAGGCTGGACGCAAAGAGCGCCCCGCCGAGCGGGCACTGGAAGATGGCGCCAATGCCGGCCGCGCAGCCGGCCACCAGCATGACGCGGCGTTCGCGGGGGGTCAGGCCGAACAGACGGCCGATCGTCGATCCGATGCCGGCGCCGAGCGCCGCGATCGGCCCTTCCGGTCCGGCGGAGCCGCCGCAGGAGATCACACCGGCCATGGCGGCACCCTTAACCAGCGGCGCTTTCAGGGTCATGGCCCCGAGGTTGCGGTGAAACGCGTGGGTCAGGGCGTCGGTGCCGTGGCCGAAGGCGTCGGGGCAGATCCATCGCACGGCGACGCCGGAGGCGAGTCCTCCGATCGCGGGCAGGAGGAGGACCCACCATCGAAAGCGAAGCACTTCCTGTCCGCCGAAGTCAGGTGCGAATCGCAGGATGAGGAACCGGGTTCCGTGGTTGAGGGCGGAGTCGAGCGCCGCAGCGGAAAGTCCCCCGAGCACGCCGACCAGCGCTGCCAGAAGGAAGAGCCGACTCCACCGGGCGGCGGGTTTTGGTATGTGCGAAAGGGCGTCGGCAAAACCGAGCATCGGGCGGCTTTCTGTTTCCGGGTTGAAGCGGTTGCGGCTGTTCGGATGAGCGCAGGCTAGGCGCGCGGCGCGGCGGCGTCAAACACCGGGGGGCTGGGCGAACCGGCGCGAAGGGTCCGCTGTGAGTTTGGGAATCTTTCTTGACAGGCGTGATATAGTACGGGCATGAGCAATTCGACACTACTACGAGGCATGGATGCGGAGCAGGTTGAGGTTGCGACGACGCGAGAAGCGGCGAGCGTGGCCAGTTCTCCACGATTGCGGCGGGCTGATCGTGAGCAGGTTTTGCTGGAGCCGTGCGAGTTCGACCGGCTGATTTCGGAAGACCATGAGGCGCGAACGATCTGGGCGGTGGTCGATCGGATGGACCTGTCGGCCTTCTACGACGAGATTGAGGCCCGCGGAAGTTCGCTGGGGCGTTCGGCGACCGATCCGAGGATTCTGATTGCGTTGTGGCTCTACGCGACCCAGAACGGCGTGGGCAGCGGGCGTGAGTTGGATCGCCTGTGCCGGGAACACGCCGCGTACCGTTGGCTGCGAGGCGGTGTGGCGCTCAACTATCACACGCTGAACGATTTCCGCGTGGCCCACGGGGCCAATCTGGACCGACTGTTCACGGATGTTTTGAGCTGCCTGGTCCATCAGGGGATCGTGAAGGTGAAACGCATCGCCCAGGATGGGACGCGTGTGCATGCCAGCGCGGGGTCGTCGAGTTTTCGGCGACGAGAGACATTGGAGACTCTGCAAGAGAAGATGCGTGAGCATGTGGAGGCTGTGCGGAGGCAGCTCGACGATCCGGCGAATGACGAGTCCAAGCAGCGGTTCGCGGCCCGAAAACGTGCGGCTCGTGAGCGTCAGGAGCATGTCGACGAAGCTTTGAAGGAGATGGCCAAGTTGGAGGAAGCAAAGGCGAAGCAGAAGGCCAAGCCATCGAAGAAGTCGCCTCCGCGTGCGTCGACCACGGACCCGGAGGCTCGCACGATGAAGATGCCGGGTGGCGGCTACGGTCCCGGCTACAACATGCAGTTTGCAGGCGATGTGGAGAGTCGCGCGATCGTGGGCGTGGACGTGACGAACTCGGGTTCGGACGTGCACGAGAGCGAGCCGATGCGTCGGCAGGTTGAAGAGCGGACCGGGAAGACAGTGGACGAGCATTGGGTAGACGGGGGTTATGTCGGCTTGGACAGCATCGAGCGTGCGGCCGCGGACCATGTTGTGGTATACGCTCCCGTGCCCAAGCCAAGAAAGAAGGATCAGGATGCCCACGCCGGAGTGCGTCAAAACCAAAAAGTTCCCAAACTCACAGCGGACCCTACTTGCTTGACCAAGGCGGGCCGTGCGGCGATCATGATGCTTGGCGTGCGGACGGTGTCTGTCATGCACACCGCGTCGGGCCGATACGCCGGAGCAGGCGAACCTTGACGCGCGACGAAGCCTGGAACCTGCTTTGCGAATACACCGCGTCCGATTCGCTCCGCAAGCATGCGCTGGCGGTCGAGGCGGCGATGGTGCGCTATGCCGTCCATTTCGACGAGGATGCGCTGATCTGGTCGCTTGCGGGGCTGCTCCACGACTTTGACTACGAGCGGTGGCCGACGCCGCCCGACCACACCCGCGAGGGCGCGAAGATCCTGCGGGCGCGGGGCGTGGATGAGGAGATCGTTGCGGCCATCCTCTCCCACGCCGATTGGAATCTCGACGACTATCCACGCGACCGGCCGCTCCGCAAGGCCCTGTTCGCGGTGGACGAGTTGTGCGGCCTGATCATGGCCACGGCCCTGGTCCGGCCCGACCAGCTCGGCGGCATGACGCCCAAGAGCATACGCAAGAAGATGAAGGCGGCCGCCTTCGCCGCGTCGGTCAATCGGGAGGACATCACGCGGGGCGCCGACCTGCTGGAAGTCCCGCTGAACGACCACATCGCCCACTGC
>CAYQDV010000138.1:0-5095 GCA_964416295.1 uncultured Planctomycetaceae bacterium | reverse complement strand
GGCCGCGGCCGACGCGCCGCACTTTGCCGCCGACCGGCCGCTGGACATGAAGCACATCCGGCTGGATCTGGCGGTCGACCTGCCGGCCAAGACGGTGGATGGCCACGCGCGGCTCGAGATGGCGGCCCTCCGGCCGGTCTCGTCGATCACGCTGGACGCCGTCCATTTTGACACATCCGGCGTCCGTGTGCGTTACGGCGACGGTCCGCCGATGACGTGCGACTGCGAAAACGACGGCCGGCGCCTCAACCTGGCGCTCCCCCGGCCCCTGGCCGCCGGGGACGCCATCACGGTAGAAATAGACTACGGACTTCTTGACCCCCGGGAGGGCCTGTCGTTCTTCGGTCCGACCGAGGACGAACCTGATGCGCCCTATGTCGTCTGGTCGCAAGGGCAGACGACGACCAACCGCTATTGGGTGCCGTGCTTCGACAACCCCAACGAGCGACAGACGACCGAGGTGGTCTGCACCGTGGCCGAACCTTACATTGCTATCAGCAACGGCCGCCTGCTCGAGACGGTCGATCACGACGACCACACGCGGACCTTTCACTGGCTCCAGGACAAGCCACACGTCGCCTATCTGATCACCCTGGCCGTCGGCGACTTCGTCTCCAAGACGGAGACGTGGCGCGGCAAGCCCGTCACCTGTTACGTCCGCAAGAAGTTCGAGGACCGGATCGACAACAGCTTCGGCAACACGGTGGCGATGCTGGACTTCTTCAGCGATAAGATCGGCGTCGAGTATGCTTGGGATCAGTACGCCCAAGTCTGCTGCTATCGCTTCGGCGGCGGTATGGAGAACACCAGCGCCACCACCCTGACGGAGACGACGCTTCACGACGATCGCGCCCACCTCGACACCAGCAGTGACGGCCTCGTGGCCCACGAGATGGCGCATCAATGGTGGGGTGACCTGCTCACCTGTCGCGAATGGGCTCATGTCTGGCTCAACGAGGGTTTCGCCAGCTACTTCGAGGCGCTCTGGGCCGAGCATCATGACGGGCCGGACGAATTCGCCTACAACATGTACGGAAAATCGCGAGGGGCTATTGGTGGCGGCAAGAACAAGCCTATCGTCTTCCGGGACTATGAGAACAACTGGGACCAGTTTGACGCCCGCGCCTATCCCAAGGGGGCCTGGGTCCTGCACATGATTCGCCGCCGGCTGGGGGATGACCTGTTCTGGCGCTGCATCAACACCTATTGCAAGCGATTCATGTACAAGACGGTCGAGACCGTCGACCTCCGCAAGACGATCGAGGACGTCACCGGCCGCAGTTTCGAACGGTTCTTCTACGACTGGACCGAGCGCCCCGGCAGCCCCGTCGTAACGGTCGACTACGAATGGCTGGCCGACGACAACCTGGCAGCGGTCAAGGTCCGCCAGACCCAGGAGGCCGATGCGTTCCACTTCCCGCTCAAGATCGAGTTCCGGTTCGACGGAGATGTGAAGCCGGTGACCCTCGTCAAGCGGATTACCGACAAGCAGGTGAGCTATCTCGTGCCGCTCTCCGCCCGGCCGACGATGGTCCGGGTCGATCCCGGACAGACGGTGCTGATGGAGCTGACGGAAGAGAAGCCGCGCGACCTGTGGATCGCGCAGCTTTCCGATGAGGCCGATCCAGTGGCGCGGATTCGCGCGGCCAAGCATTTCGGTGCCTCTGACGCGGAGCAGGATCACAAGCTGCTCGCCGATCGACTTGCGGTTGAACCCTTTTGGGCCGTTCAGAGCGAGATTGCCGAAGCCCTCGGCAAGGCCGGCGGCGACACCGCGCGAGACGCGCTTCTGGCAAACCTCCACACCAAGCATCCGAAGGCCCGCGCGGCGATCGTCCGGGCGCTCGGCGAGTACGACGATGAACCCTCCGTCGTCAAGGCGCTGCGCGACCTTATCGACAAAGGCGACGCGAGCTACAGGGTCGAAGCGGCGGCGATCGCGTCGTACGCGAGCCTCCAGCCCGACGACGCAGCGGACTTCCTGCCGACCCTGCTGGACCGCGACTCGAACAACGAGATCATTCGCGCCGCCGTCCTGAACGGAATGGGCGCCCAAGCGGACGCCGACGCCATTTCACACTTGATCGACTGGACTGGACCCGGCAAGCCCATGCCCTGCCGCACCGCCGCGATCGGAGCACTCGCCACACTGGTGTCGGAGGCGGACGTGCCGGAGGGAGCCCGCAACGACGTCGTCGAGTTGTTGATCGATCGGCTCAAGAGCAGCCGCATCAACAACAAGTCGCGCCGGTTGCCGATGGCCGCCATGTCGGCCCTCGGAAAAATCGGCAACGACGCCCGGGCCGCCCTGCCGGTCATCGACAAAATCGCGGATCGTGAGAATGGTCGCCTCAGCTCGATGGCCAAGCGCATCGCCAAGACGATTCGCAAGTCCGCTTCCTCGAAGACCCAACTCGCCGAGCTCAGAGAAGAACTGGACAAGATGCGGAAAGAGAACCACAGCATGACCGAACGCTTGGAGAAGCTGGAAGCGACCGCAAAGGCCTCGGGCGAAACGGGGACGCTTGTCGGATCCGGTGCGGACGAGCAGGCCGAGCGTGGCCCTGCCGGTTCGGGCCATTGACCGATAACTGCTTGTCGCGGGCAAGCGAGCACGGTTGAAACCAGCCGCCGGGGCTCGGCTCAACCTAATCGGTGGTGCGTTGGTCTGGGGCGCGCACCACTGCTGTGGGTGCTGCCAAGGGGGTTTCGGGGTGTTTTACCGTCTTGGCTTATCATGATTGGTGTTGAACATGAGCGTGCGCCGATTTATACTTAGGGGCCTTGGCGACCGCAGTCTGTGGGAGGGTGGCTGTGCGCGCCCGTCCTGCACGGTCTGCCCGGACAGCGGGTGTTGCAAGAGAGCGAGCGAATGGTGTTTGGTGCGAGCCTGAAAAGGGATGTCACAATGAACGTGCGACGAATCTGGACGGCGGCTGTGGTCCTGCTTGCGGCAGGGCCGGCGATCGCCACTGTCAAAGTGGGTGACAAGGCGCCGGAGATCAAGGCGGCCAAGTGGTACAATACCAAGACCAATGTCTCGCTTGAAAAGCTCCGAGGCAAGATCGTTGTCATCGACTACTGGGCGACGTGGTGAGGCCCTTGCAAACGGGTGCATCCCGATCTTGTGCAGTTGCACAAGAAACTGAGCAAGAAGGGCGTCGTCCTGATCGGTCTGAGCAATGAGCCGGACGCGAAGGTCGCACCCCACATCCGAAAGGACAAGACTCCCTATATCATTGGGTCCGGCAGCGCCAGCATCAAGGACTGGGGTGTTCGCGCCTATCCGACCGCCTTCGTCATCGATACCAAAGGCAAGGTGACGTTCAAGGGCCACCCTGCCAATCCCGCCTTCAAGAAGGCGATTGATGCGGCGATGAAGAAGACGCCACCGACACCGGGGCGTCCGTTCGCCAAGGCCGAGGCCGCCGACAGCTTCCGCAAGGCCGGCCGCCTGATGAAGAAGAAGCGCTACGCCCTGGCGATCAAGCTCTACGAAGACATCGTCCACAACTACGTCGGCACCTCCTTTGCCAAACAGGCCGGCAAGCGGCTGGCGAAGATTCACAAGGACGCGGACATCATGACCCGTGTCCGCGACGCCGCAGCCGAGAAAAAGTGCACCGCCTGGCTGGAAATGGCCCGCGGCCTCGTCAAGGCCGGCCGGCACGACGCCGCCATGAAATACTACAAGCGTATCATTAAGGGTTACGGCGATACGACCTACGCCCGGACGGCCCGCCGGGAAATGGCCGACCTTTGACCGACCGCCCTTTCGGCGGCAGAGGCCCAATCGACCAAGAGGTGGCGCTCCGCCCGAGCGTTTTCACAAGGAATACACCGGCGGGACGCCGATGCTCCCCACTCCATGAGGCGTGACAGAGCGTTCGGCCGTGGAAACGATGACCGGTGTCTATCCTGCGCTCTGTGTGACAACGGTCCGTGGGGCGGCGTCCGGACGCTCCGGCTCCGGCGGGTGCGTCTTGAAAACGTCCTCACACAATGCCCGGAGCGGTTCGGCCACGCTCCATGCCTGCCAGGGGCATCCTCCGGGGGTGTGCGGTGGATCGCCGTCCGCCACCTCGCTGACCCCTTCAAGCCCGGCCTCGAGCAGGTGGGCTTCGATCCCGCTTAGAAACCGCCGGATGGTCGCCTTGGCGGCGCGGGCGTTGGCACGGACGTAGGCACTGACGAATGGGCCGAGCAGCCAGGGCCAGACGGTGCCTCGATGATAGGCCGCGTCGCGCGCGCGCAGATCTCCGGTGTAATGAGGCTGGTAGTTCGCATCGTCCGGAGCCAGCGTCCGCAAGCCCATGGGCGTCCACAGGTGCCGCTCGCACGTGTCGACCACGCTCTGCCAGTGTGCCGGATCGAGCACCGGGTGGGTCAGGCTCACCGCGAACAACTGGTTGGGGCGAATTGCCCCATCGACCTCACCGTCGTGGTGGTCTACATCCACCACGTCATACAGGCATCCCGTGTCGGCGTTTCGGAACCGGCGGTTGAACGACGCCTGACACCGCTCGGCGATCGCCCGCCAGCGGCCAGCTCGGCCGTCATCTCCCGATCGCTCGGCGAGCTCGGCCCCGATCCGCAGGGCGTTGAACCAGAGGGCATTGATCTCGACCGGCTTACCGATTCGCGGCGTGACCACCCAGTCGCCGACCTTGGCATCCATCCAGGTGAGCTGCAGCCCGCTCGTCCCGGCGGCCAACAGGCCGTCCTCGCAGAGGTGGATTCCGTGGCGTGTGCCCCGCTCATGGGCCTCGAGGATGTCGGCGATGATCGGGACCATCTTCCCGCCGACGAAGTCCCAATCACCGGTGTACGCCAGATATCGGTCAATCGCGTAGACATACCACAGGGTGGCGTCGACCGTGTTGTAGGCCGGCGGCACGCCGAATGGAGGAAATCGATTGGGGATCATGCCGCCGTCGACGAATCGGGAATATCCTTCGATGATGTTCCGGGCGTCATCGAACCGGCCTGTCACCAGGCACAAACCGGGCAGCGAAATGAACGTATCTCTACCCCAATCTCCAAACCAGGGATATCCGGCGATGACGGTCTTCGAACCATCCTCACGCGAGACGAC
>CAYQDV010000137.1:0-9453 GCA_964416295.1 uncultured Planctomycetaceae bacterium | reverse complement strand
CGGCCTCGATGTAGGTGGCGTGGGCGGGCTGGGCCGCGGCGGTGCTGCGGTGCCCACCGCTGGAGCCGGGCCCGCACGGCGGCGTGCTGCGCCTCGCGACGGCCGATCGCCTTGAGGCTGACGACCGTATTTATTGGACGATTGAGGTGCGGCGTCCGCGACGCGTGACCGTTTTTCACGATCCGTCGGTCACGGCCGCGGCCGCCACAGAGGCCCAGCGGATCGCCGCGCTGGTCAGTCCGCCGACGCTCCCGGCGGATCGCCAGCCGTTCGACGTGGAGGTCCGGAGCGCCACCGCGATCGCGGCCGGCGGGGACGCGACGCTGGCGGAGACGGACTGCGCGATCCTTGTCGATCTGGCGACGATCTCCGAGGACATGGCGAACCGGCTCGCGGCGCTGGCGGAGCGAGGCGGGCTGGTGCTCGTGGTTCCTGGCGATCGGACCGGGCGGGGCCAGGGGGCGTCGGGGACGCTGCTGCCGGCGGAGTTTCTCGACCGTGTTCGACCGGAGCGGCCCACGAGGATCGAGCTCGGCGCGATCGCTGACGGCACGGACACGGATGCGACGACCGCGAACACCGCCGCGTTTTCTGATCTGCTGCCGCGAGATGTACCGGGCGACCCGATCTCGGCGCGACGGGTCTACCGGTATGTTCAAACGCGCCGACGTCCCGGCGCGGTGGCGCTGGCCCGGTTCGCCACCGGCGACGTGGCGATGTGGGGGCGAAGCATCGGGTCGGGTCGGGTCGTGCAGTGTTCGTTTTCGCTGAACCAGGCGTGGGGCAATCTCGGCACTCGGGCCGCACCCGCTTTGGTGCTCATCCAGTCGCTGGTGTCGGCTGTGAGTGACCAGTCGCGCCGAGCGGCCAATCTTCTGTGCGAAGAGGGAGCCGTGCTATCGGTGGACCCGGCTGCCGCGCTGGACTCTCTGACGGTCCGAAGACGGTCGAGCGATCTGTCCCACGAGGTGAGCCGGATGCGGCGACACGCCGGCCCCGAGGCGCATTTCAGCGCCGGCGCGGATCGAGCGGGTCTTTACGAGGTCGACGACGAATCCGGAGCGATCCAGGCGATATACGCGGTGAACCTTCGCCCGGCGGAAACGGTGGGTCGCCGTCTTTCGCCGAAAGGCGTGGGCGCATTTTTTGCGCCGGCTGCCGCCGTCATTGTTCGTGAGCAGAGCGAACTGCTGGCGCCGACGCTGACGGTCGCCGGTGATCTGGAGTTGGACGGCTATGTACTGCTGGCGCTGCTGGCCGTCTTGCTGTGCGAGCCGATGTTGGCGAATCGTTTCTACCGGAGTTGATGGATCGTCGTCAACTGGCTCGGGCGCAGGTCGCGGCGATGCCGTCCCGATCTCGTCCGAACGTACAGCCGCCGCCTTCCGCTTGCCGTAATAATAGTATTGGCGGGCCGTTTGACAGACCGGACGGTCCACTTAGAATCCCTGATTCGTACCAACCGGGGGGCGAGTGATTTCTGGAACGCGCTCGGGTGATGCGAGCAGAGACGGACCTCGGTTCAGCCCGAAAGTCGGATACACTCTATGCGATTATACACAAGACGGTGGCTGCGTCACGGCCTGATAGGCTTCGCCGGCACGGGTTTCTTCTGGGGCTGTCACGGGCGGACGGTTTCGCTCGAGGAGACGAAGGTCCAACGATACGAGGAGCGGATGGCGGCGGAACGGTTTGAGGCGGTGCCGGAGCCGACGCGAATCGACGCGCCGGCGCCGGTGGAGCTTCAGGGCAAGGTGGCGACGACGCAACCGGCGGTGGACACGGTCCTGTGGTTGCACGTTCCCGACCCATCGATGGCCGCGGCGGCCTTCGCGAAGCGTCTGGAAGTCACGCGATTCAGCGACAGCGTCCGGCGCGAGTACGAAATAAAGATCTTTCCGAAGGCCGAGCGGTACATCAAGCAAATCCATCGAGACAAGACGTTCCGCCTGACGCTGGCAGACGCCCTGCGGCGGGCACTGGCCAACAACTACCAAATTCACGTCGACAGCTTCACGCCGGCGATCAGCACGGCGCAGGCGGTTCAGGCGGAGGCGGCCTTCGACACGGCTTTTTTTGCAAACGTGAATCGCAACAACACGAATCGGCCGACGCCGTCGCAGTTGCTCGCCTCGAACACGGATACGACGACCGTCAGCGGCGGCATCCGAAAACTGCTGGCGACCGGCGCGGCCGTGACGCTGACCCAGGCGATGACGCGGATCGACAACCCGGGGTTCCAATTCAACACGCTGAACCCGTCCTGGGTTCAGACATTTGTCGCCGAGATCCGCCAGCCGATCCTCCGAAACTTCGGCATCGATTTCAATCGTTCGCAGATCACTCTTCGCATGCTCGAACGGCAGAGCAACCGGGAGGCCTTTCGGGCGACGGTCATCAACACGCTCAACAACGCGGAGCGGGCCTACTGGGACCTGGTGGCCGCCCGGCGTGACGTGACCATCAGCGCCGAGCTGCTGGCCCACGCGGAGCTGACGTACGACCAGATCGAGGCCCGAATCGACTTCGACGCGTACATCACGCTTCTGTCGCGCAGCGCGGCCAACGTCTCGCAGCAGCAGTTCAATTATATAAACGTCAAAAACCGCGTTCGCAATGCCGAGGACCAGCTTCTGAATCTGCTGAACGACCCGGAGTTGCCCCTGTCGGCGGACTTCGAGATCATCCCCGTAGACAATCCGATCACGACGCCGCTGGTGCGAGATCGGTTCCACGAGGTTCAGATCGCTCTGGAGCACCGGCCGGAGTTGGTTCAGGCACGACGTGGCGTGGACACCGCCCGACTTCAACTGGGAATTGCGAAAAACCAGGCGCTGCCGCAAGTCGACGTAACCTACCGGGCAACCTTCAACGGACTGGGCGCCAACGCCGACACAAGTTTCGACCAGCAGACCGGCGCCAATTTCATTGATCAGTTTGTCGGCGTGCAGATTGCGTGGAACTTCGGCGAGCGGGCCGAGCGGGCGGGCATCCGAATCGCGGCGCTCCAGCAGTCGCAGGCGGTGGCGGCTTACAAGCGGGCGCTGGATGACGTCATCACCGACTGTCGCGTGGCGCTGCGAAACCTGGACACGTCCCTCGAACAAATCCGACCGAGTCGTGACGCGGTCGCTTCGTCGTTCGACAATCTGCGTGCCCAGCAGGAGCGGCAGGAGCGGAAAAGCCCGGCTGATCTCGACAGCGTGCTGAATTCGCAGACCAGTCTTGCCCAGGCGCGCCGCGCCTTGCTCCAGGCGGTCGTCGCCTACAACCAAGGCATCGTTGACGTCGAACGGGCCAAGGGGACGCTGCTGGAATACAACAACGTGGTGCTCACCGAGCGACGGTGACGACCGCGAATTGGATGAACGGGGATTGACGACTGGTGATGGATGGTCCCTGACGTCTTGCAATCCGCGATTGTCCATCCGCGGTTCCCAATGGTCGCTCTGCAACTATCCATCCTCGCCGGCACGGACGGTCTTGCGACGGCGATCCTCGTCGGCGGTGTGATTGCGCAACTGCTCCATCGACGGCTGCCGGCGGGCCTCGGCACGTCGCTGTTCGCGGCGGCCACGACCGTCGGCATCGCTGTCACGGCGTTCCATCACAACTGGACCGACGCGCGGACGGCGGCGGAATGGGCCTTCGTGGCGTCTCACATCGCCGCCGGCCTTTCGTTGATGTGGGCGCTGTTCGGTTGGGCGGCATCGGAACGTCGTAACACGCGGCCGGCGGGCGGGACTGCGGTCTTGGCGCCGGTTCCGTCCGCGACGTTCTTGGCGTGGTCGCTCGTCAGCGGCATTGTTGCCGTCGTGTTGGTGTTGCTTCCGCTCACCCTCGGTTTCTGGCAGCGGGTGGTCAATCCCCAGACCCTCACCGAGCGGATGACCCCCGACGGGCTGTGGGACATTGCCGCTCTGCTTGCGGCGACCGGCGTCTGGGTCGTGACGGCCAGGCGTCCCCAGCAACCCGTCATGCTGCTCGTCCTGTCGGCGCTTATGGTCGGCTGGACCGCTCTCATGATCCCGGCCGGATTCGGGTTTGGAGAGCACCTTCCGCCGCCGGCGAGCGGTCCGCGGTTCATTCCGGTGTGGTGGACCTGGACGCTGCAACTTCAGTGCGGGCTTGCGGGATTGATCCTGATCGCCGCCCTGCTCCAGGACGTGCCTTACCGGATTCGCATCGGCCGGGCGTGGCCGGATCGGCTTGAGGACTTCGTCGCGCCGTACTCGTGCTGGGGCGCCTACGTTCAGACCGAGTCGGTCCTGGCCGCGGTCATTCTCGTATTGGGCGTGTACCAGATCGTGCGTCCGGGGCCGTGGGACTGGCAGCCGAAGGCAGCAGGCATCGTCGCCTCCGGGGTCGCCGGTGCAACCTGCCTGTTCTTGAGCTACCGGAGATGGAGTCCGAACACGGCCGAACTGGGCATCGCCCTGCTTACGTTGTCGGTCGTCGTGATGACCACGACCCTCACGGCCCTGTTCGCGCTCGACGACGCGGGCGGAGAATACGTCGGGCGGCTGCCCTTGCTGTGCAACGGAGCGCTCTTCGGCCTCGCCGCCATGATCGCCCTGTGGCACTGGCTCGCGGGCTTCTGGAAACAACAGCTCGGCGCCGACGGCGTCCCCTGGACCACCGCGGGCCGGATGATTCCGCCGGTTCGACGGGGCGCGTTTCTGATCACCGCCATGGCGGCGCTGATCGCCTTTCAAATGGCGCTGTGGCCCGAGCGCGTCCCCTCGGGATACGCAGACAACACGCCCGGGCGCATCATCGCCGGACTTGCCGCCATCGTTCTGCTGGTGATCGTGACGGCGCGGATCGCACGGACGACCGGTTCCATCTCTTCGGCGACGCTCAGCGTGGCGTTGATGGTCGCCGGCGTGCTGTTCGCCTTCGTGCGAATGCGGGCGTCGGCCGAGCGCGGCTGGCTCCTGCAGTATTCGGGTGTCGTCCTGGCCCTGGGCTGTCTTCCGATCCTGGCGGTTGCGGAGTGGATCCCCGGTGGGCGCTGGCAGAACTTCGCGCCACCCATGTGGTTTCTCGCATTGACGATTCTGCCCGCCTGCGCGCTGTGGCATGTCCTGCCGTCGGACCGGCTGCCACCGGCCCTGGCTCCGTGGCTGCCGTCGGGGCGGATACCGGCGGAATGGGTCCGCCCGATGACGCTTGCGATCCTCGGGGCGGTGTACGGGCTGGCAGCCAACCGGGAGCACCGCCGGTCGTTTCTGGTGCTGGCGGGGATGCTGTTGCTCGGGGCGTTCGCCAGCTTCTATCGTGCGTACTGGGGCGGATGACATCGGGGACGTTCTCGGATAACCTGACGGTGTCTGGAGTGTTCCGTTTCGCAAGAGACGCCTCCCTGTGTGGGGCCGGGGGACGTGCCGTGCCTCGGCCGGGTGCTGCGGCGCCGCGGCACGATCCTTGACACTGATAAGACGTTCGTCTTGAAGACGTGATCGTCGCTCGATGCGGAGGGTGGTCTTTCGCGTGTCGTAACGCTGCCGGGGGATGAGGAGCCGGACTGACATGCGTGCTGTTGTTCAGCGCGTGAGCGAAGCGTCGGTGACGGTCGACGACGTGGAGGTCGGTCGGATCAATCGCGGGCTGCTGGTGTATATCGGCGTAGCCGTCGCAGATGACCCCGAGGATGCGGATGCCCTCGCGGGAAAAATACGGTATCTCCGGATATTTCCGGACGACACGGGGCGAATGAACTTGGATGTCGAACAGGTGCAGGGGTCGGTACTGGTCGTGAGCAATTTCACGCTCTGCGCCGATACGCGGCGGGGGCGTCGGCCGGCGTTCACCGGTGCGGCCGAGCCACAGGTAGCCGAGGCGCTGGTCGCGAGGGTCTGCGAGCGGCTCCGGGATGGCGGTGTGGAGGTTCAGACGGGCCGGTTCGGGGAGAGCATGCTTGTGCGATCGACCAACGACGGTCCGATCAACCTGACATTGGACACACGCGAGACGCGATGAGGCCTTGGGAAGGCTGTGAATTCCCGCAGGGCCGCCTGCAAAAAAAGGGGCGTGACAACGGCGGTGGGCGTGATTATAATCCTGTGCTGCGGCACGAGGATCGGCGGTTTCTGACAAGCCGGTTGACCCGATTCACCCCTTGGAACCGCCGACATCCTTGGATGTCATCTCCGCAGAAATCCGGCTGACATCGCGACACCGGGAGAGGTTCCCGGGTCTGCTGAGTGCGTTTGGCCGAACGTAGGGAGGGAGCCGGATTCGCGAATCAGGAGACGCGCTGACGGAGCAGCGACAAGAGACAAGACGCGGAAGCAAGCCGATTGTCGGCTTGGCAGGCGGCGTGGGTGCCGGCAAGAGCGCGGTGGCCGCCATCCTGGTGGACTTGGGTGCCGGTGTGGTGGACTCGGACGCCCTTGGCCGGGAGGAGATCAATGCGCCGGAGGTCAAAGCGGCACTGTGTCGCTGGTGGACGCCGGCAATCCTCGACACCGACGGCAGCGTGGACCGGGCGAAGGTCGCAGCGATCGTCTTCGGCGATTCGATGCAGCGACGGCGGCTGGAAGCGCTTCTGCATCCGCGGATCGCGGCTCGGCGGGCCGAGTTGCTTTCCCGCATGAATGACCAAAACGACGTCAGAATGATCGTGCTGGATTCACCCCTGTTGTACGAGACGGACCTTGATCTCGAATGTGACGCGGTCATCTTCGTGGACACCGACCGAGCGACGCGCCTGCGAAGGTCCGAGAAGTCCCGCCGCTGGTCGGAGGAGCAATTCACGCGCAGGGAAAAATCGCAGCAATCACTAGACATGAAGCGGGCCAGAGCCGATTATGTATGTGGCAACCATTCAACCCTGGCCAAACTCCGTGAAAGCGTGACGGGTATATTCACACAGATCGTCTCGACGACGGTTGCCTTCTGAAATCCTACTTCGGTATCCGGTGGGCTGCACGCGCGCAAGACGCCGGCGGTCGTACCGTTTTGTTATCCCACGCCGCTCCCTCGTTCTGAAAATGGACATCTGATCAACGAATCAACGCAACTGCACCTGCAATCACATGATGGAGGAATCTGCCATGGGTAAGTCTCAAGGCTCTACCCGAACACGTACACGAAAAACCGCCAAGTCACAGGGTTCGTCCGGATCCAAGACCGCATCCCACTCTGCCAAGGCGGACAAGGCGGACACAGCGGCCGTCGCCGTCGAAAACGACGCGCCGGAGCCGGGCACCGCCGTCTTGGCGGTGGAGAAAGAGGCCTCTGCCAACGGCTCGGACGCGACCGTCGTCGGCACGCTCGACCGGGCGACACACGAGAAGTATGAGAAGATCAAGCGCGGCGAACTGCACATCACCGTTCTGCAAAAGATGAGCATGGACGAACTGCATGCCATCGCCAAGCGAGAGGAAGTCACCGATTACGCCTTGCTGAAGAAGCAGGACCTGATCTTCAAGATACTGAAAGAGCGTATCAACAAGGACGGGCTGATGTATGGGGAGGGCGTCCTCGAGATACTCCCGGACGGCTTCGGTTTTCTGCGCAGCCCGGACTACAACTACATCCCCTGTCCGGACGACATCTATATCAGCCCATCGCAAATCCGGCGTTTCGGACTGCGCTCCGGCCACATCATCCACGGCCAGATCCGTCCGCCGAAGGAGTCGGAAAAGTACTTCGCGCTGCTGCGTGTCGAGGGGATCTGCTTCGAGGCCCCCGATGTCGTCACGGAGAAGTCGGCGTTCGAGGACCTCACGCCGCATCACCCCACGCGAAGAATCATCCTCGAAACGGCTCCCGAAGAAGTCAACATGCGCGTCATCGACCTGTGCACACCGATCGGGTTCGGACAGCGGATGCTCATCGTTGCTCCGCCGCGGACCGGAAAAACCGTCTTGCTCAAGAAGATGGCCAATGCGGTTTCGGCGAATCACCCCGACGCCTATGTCATCATCCTTCTGATCGACGAGCGACCGGAGGAAGTGACCGAGATGCAGCGCCACACGCAGGCCGAGGTCATTTCGTCGACGTTTGACGAACCGGCCAGCCGGCACGTCCAGATCGCGGAAATGGTCATCGAGAAATCAAAGCGTCTGGTCGAGTTCGGCCGCGACGTGGTGATCCTGCTGGACTCGATCACGCGCTTGGCGCGGGCCTACAACACGGAGGTTCCCCACTCCGGCAAGATTCTGACCGGCGGTGTGGACGCGAACGCATTGCAGAGGCCGAAGCGATTCTTCGGGGCGGCCCGAAACATGGAGGAGGGCGGAAGCCTGACCATCATCGGCACGGCGCTGGTCGACACGGGTTCGAAGATGGACGAGGTCATCTTCGAGGAGTTCAAGGGCACGGGCAACAGCGAGCTACATCTCGACCGACGTCTTGTTGATAAACGCATCTGGCCGGCGATCGACATCGCCGCCTCGGGCACCCGCAAGGAAGAGTTGCTCTGCGATCCGAAGGAACTGGAATTGATCTACAAGCTCCGACGCGTGCTGGTCGACATGAACCCGGTCGAGGCGATGGGCCTGATGATCACGAAGCTCAAAAAGGTCAACTCCAACGCGGAATTCCTCATGACCATGAACCTGGCTTGAGCCCGGTGCGAGAACTGCGGAACCGGCGCGCGGCTCCGCTCTGTCGCGATGCGCGAGGCGCACCGTTGCGACTGCCGACCCGGCGGACGCTATCCGCCTCCCACCAACGTCACGATCTCCACCCGATCGCCCGCCCGAAGCTCGGTCGTCGCGTATTCCGGACGACGAACGAGCCGGCGGTTGACCTCAACCGCGAAAGGCGGGCGCGGTGACCGCACGGCGATCAGCGACGCGACGGTCGCCGGTGCGTCGACCGCCTGTGTTTCTCCGTTGACATCGATCTGCATTCTGTTGGGCCTTTCGCCTGGAAAGTCCTGACGCCGGGTGCCACTTGCGGCTTGACCGCCAGTGCCGCCACAAGGACCGGCCCCACCGCCATCTGCGTCGATTATAGCCGTCGACGCCCCAGGACCTCAGTCCGGCCGCACGATCCGGAGGTAGCCGCGGTGGCAGATCGCCAGGAAGACGAGCTCGATCACCCAGCCCGCCAGTCCGTAGAACCAGCCGTTGGCCCAGATCAGCAGGATCGCCAGGGCGATCGCGATCAGGACGATCGCCGCCATAGCCTGCGATCGCTGGCCGGCCACGCCGGCGTCGTCCGCCGGCCGTTGTCGGAAGGCCCACAGCACGCCGGCCGCCAGCGTGGCCGCGAGGGCATAGGTGTACGGCAGCAAGGTCACCACCGGCTCCTTGCCGGGCCAATCGGTCACGACGGTGACGACCGTGGTGACCAGCGCCCCCAGCGCCATCCACACCGAAAGCAGTGCAAACATGCGACGATTCTGACGGAGGCCGTTTGCGCTGTCGATGGACAGCCGTTGAAGAAAAGGGGACATCACTGATTATTGACATCGATGACCGGCAGGGGTACGGTGCC
>CAYQDV010000136.1:0-9462 GCA_964416295.1 uncultured Planctomycetaceae bacterium | reverse complement strand
GGGGAGGCAGGTGCGGCATGAGCTGTGACGCAGTTAGTTGGGTGTTGGTCGTTGTTCGTGCGGTGGCGGTGTGCGCGATCGGCAGAGAGAGATGGGGGGCCTCCTGAGGTCGGACGGGCGCTTATGATCGGCGAGAACTGACCCCGGAGGCCTGACGGCCTGCGGGTTTTTTTGTGGGCGGGCGGAAGGGACATGGACGGCGTGGCAGAGGCATCCATCCGTGCGAGTGGCGATGCGGGCGAGGTGGTCTCCCTCAGCGGGGAGACGCGTCGGCTGCTGGTGCTGGCTGCGCCGATCATCGCGACGATGGTGTCACGGATGGCCATGAGCACGGTCGATTTCGTGATGGTGTCGCGGCTGGGGACCGAGGCGACGGCGGCGGTGAGTCCGGCGACGCTGTTTGTTTTCAGCGTGCTCGTTTTGGGGATGGGGCTGGCATCGAGCATTCAGACGTTCGCGTCGCAAGCGCTGGGCCGGAGCGATCCGGAGTCGGCTTCGGCGTACGCCTGGCACGGCGTGTACATCGCGGCGGTGTTCGCGGCTCTTTCGTATCCGGCGACGCTGCTGGCCGGGCCGTTCTGGGCGATGGTGGGGCATCCACCGGCGGTGCAGGCGATGGAGGTGGTGTATTGCCGTACGGCGTGCTGGTGCATGGGGTTCTCGGTCGTGTGCGCGAGCCTGGAGGGGTTTTTCAACGGCGTGCAGCGGCCGACGGTGGGGCTGTTGGCGATTCTGGTCTCGCTGGGGTTCAACGTGTGCGCGAACTATTGCCTGATCTTCGGGAAATTCGGCCTTCCGGCGATGGGAATCCGAGGTGCGGCGATCGCGACGGTGATCGCGTGGGGCGTGCGGGCCGGGATCCTGTCGATGGTGTTTCTGTCGGCGGAGTTTCGTACGCGGTACCGGACGGCCGAGCGTTGGCGCTTTGACGGGGCGAAGCTGGCGGGCCTGGTGCGGATTGGCGGTCCGACGGCGGCGCAGTGGGTGCTGGATATCGGCTCGTGGTTCGTGTTCCTGACGCTATTGATGGGGGCGTTTGGGACGGCGACGATGGCGGCCTCGAACATTGCGCTTCAGTACATGCACTTTTCGTTTATGCCGGCGATCGGCGTGGGGATTGCGTTGACGTCGCTGGTGGGTCATTCGATCGGGGAGGGCCGACCGGAGCGCGCCTTCGCGCGGGCGCGGGCGTGCATGTGGCTGACCGGCGGGTATATGGGCGCGATCGGCCTGGTGTTCTGGCTGGCCGGCGGGGCGCTGGTGGGCGTGCTGTCGGCGGACGCGGAGGTGATTCGGATCGGGACGGGGGTGCTGGTCTGGGCCGCGGTGTTTCAGGTGTTTGACGCGCTGGGGATCACATATTCGACGGCGCTTCGCGGGGCGGGGGACACGCGCTGGCCGGCGATCGCGGTGGTCCTTCACTGTTGGGTGGTGTTCATCTTCGGCGGCTATCTCGTGTCGCGGCTGGCGCCGGGGCTGAGTTATCACGGACCCTGGATGATGTGCACGCTGTACATTATCCTTCTGGGTCTTGTTTTGCGGTGGCGATTCATCGGCGGGGCGTGGCGGGCGATCGACCTGTTCCGTGAACGGACCGGGCCGGCGGCGAGCGAGGTAACGGAGTAGCGGATGTTCAAGGCAGTGCCGAGCCAGATCGACTTTCCGGCGGCGGAGCGGGAGGTGCTCGCCTTCTGGGAAGCGCATGGCGTCTACGCGCGGTCGCTGGAGCAGCGGCAAGGCAAGAAGCCGTTCGTGTTTTTTGAAGGCCCTCCGACCGCGAACGGGCTGCCGCACCCGGGGCACTGCCTGACGCGGGCGATGAAGGACGTGTTTCCGCGTTACAAGACGATGACGGGGCATTACTGCCTTCGGAAAGGGGGCTGGGACACGCACGGACTGCCGGTGGAGGTGGAGGTCTGCAAGGAGCTGGGGATTCATACCAAGGAGGAGATCGAGGCCTACGGCGTGGAGGCGTTCAACCGAAAGTGTCTGGAGTCGGTGTTTCGCTATACGAAGGAGTGGGAAGAGCTGACGCGGCGGCTGGGGTTCTGGGTCAATCTGGACGAGGCCTACGTGACGTATCACCAGAGCTATGTGGAGAGTGTCTGGTGGTCGCTGAAGCAGCTTTTTGACGCGGGTCTGTTATATAAGGATCACAAGATCGTCTGGTGGTGGGCGCAGGGCGGGACGGCGCTGTCGGCGGGCGAGGTCGGTCAGGGCTACCGGGAGGTGGACGATCCGAGCGTCGTCGTGCGGTTTCCTGTGGTAGCCGATGAGCGCCTGGCCGCGTTTATGGGGAGCATCGGCGTCTCGCCGGTGCGAAAGGGGGGCGAGAAGCACGACCCCGTCGGCGTCGTCAAGACTCCCGTCACAGGCGATTTGACGCGGCGCCGGCGCATTCTGCCCCATTGGGAGGCGGGCGGCAGTACGTATTTCCTGACGTTTCGGTTGCAGGAAGGCATCTTGTCCGAGGACGATCGGAGCCTCGTGCTGGACGCATGCCGTCATTGGGATTCCAAGCGATTCGACTTGCACGCAGCGGTCGTGATGCCGGATCACGTGCATCTCCTGTGCACGCCCCTGGCTCGGCCGTCCGGACAATGGTGGTCGGTTGCAGACCTGATGCACAGCATCAAGGGCTACACGGCGAAGGAGATCAACGCTCGGCGTGGATCTGCAGGAGCCGTCTGGCAGCAGGAGTACTTCGACCGCATCATTCGATCGAAGTCGGATTTTCACGAGAAGTGGGAGTACGTCGTCAGCAACCCGCGACGTCGCGGGTTGCCTGAGGACTACGCCTGGGTCTGGGTGGAAGGGGCTGGGGACTCGCACTGGCGGGACGCCGATGCTCCCCGATCCAGGGCGTCACAGCGGCTGGATGGTGGTGGTTCTCATGCTGCGGATTCGCACCGGCGGGACGCCGATGCTCCCCGATCCGGGGAGTTGGATCGACCGGAGGCGGCCGGTTCGGTGGCGGAGGGCCGCGTCGGTGGCGGCTCGGAGGGGCGGATCAGCCTGCTGGTCTGGACGACGACACCGTGGACGCTGCCGAGCAACATGTTTGCGGCGGTGCATCGGGATTTTGACTATGCGGTGGTGGCCGATGAGGAGACGGGCGAGCGGCTGATCTGCGCGGCGGCCCTGGTCGAGCCGATCGCGAAGAAGGTCAAGAAGACGAGCTGGAAGGTGGTGTCGACGTGCAAGGGCCGCGACCTGGTCGGGCTGCGGTATCGGCCGCCTTATGAGGATTATCACCGGCGGCCGGCGGCGGAGTTCGTGGGCGGCGGCGATGCGACGCCGCTGGGTGAGTACCGGGCGGCCCTCGTCGATGGAGGGACGGAGCCGGTGGCGTGGCGCGTGGTCGCGGCGGATTTCGTGACGCTGGATGCCGGGACCGGCCTGGTCCACGAAGCGCCGGCATTCGGAGAGGTCGACTTCGATGTGTACCGAGAGGAACGGAGCCGGTTTGAGAACCCCGAGTCGGTCCCGTTGCTGTGCGCGGTCGGGCCGGACGGCGCGTTCACCGACGACGTCGCCGCCTACGCCGGCCAGTGGGTGAAGGCGTGCGATAAGGACATCTGTGGCGAACTTCGGGACCGCGGGCTGCTACTGCACCAGGAGCAGTATCGGCATGACTATCCGTTCTGCTGGCGGGCGGACGAGGACCCGCTGATCCAGTATCCGCGGCGGAGCTGGTTCATCCGGACGACGCGGTTCAAAGACGCGATGATCGAGAACAACGCGTCTATCCGGTGGCTTCCGGACCATATCAAGACCGGGCGTTTCGGCAAGTTCCTGGAATCGAACGTCGACTGGTCGCTGAGCCGGGAGCGGTATTGGGGGACGCCGCTGCCGATCTGGGTGTGTGAGAACGATGCCTGTAGCTATCAAGAGGCGGTCGATTCGTATGACGCATTGACGTCAAAGCCGGACGCGGCGGGGATGGAGGTCTGGGAGGAGGCCAAACGGAAAAGCCCTGAGTTGAGCGATCACTTGAAGGTGCACAAGCCGTATATCGACGCGATTACGTATCGCTGTGCGAAGTGTGAGTCCGGGATGATGCGGCGCGTGCCGGAAGTGATTGACTGCTGGTATGACTCGGGGTCGATGCCATTCGCCCAGTGGGGGTTCCCGCATCGGAACCGGGAGATGTTGGCGCGTCAGTTTCCGGCGGATTTCATTTCGGAGGCTCTGGATCAGACGCGGGGGTGGTTCTATTCGCTGGTGGCGATCTCGACGATGTTGTTCGGGAAGGAGGGCGTGGCGCGGTCTGAAGCTGGCGGCTCGCCGACCGCAGCGCCGTACCCGCTGCCGTTTCGGAATTGTATCGTTCTCGGCCTGTTGATGGGCGAGGACGGTCTAAAGATGTCGAAGAGCAAGAAGAACTACAAGGACCCGGCGTACATCTTCGAACGCGAAGGGGCGGACGCGATGCGGTGGCTGTTCCTCAGCGGGCAGGCTCCGTGGACGAGCATCCGGTTTCAGGAGTCGGCGATCTCGGAGGGACAGCGCGAGTTTCTGATCCGGCTGTACAACTGTTACAGTTTTTTCGTGATCTACGCGAATATCGACCGGTGGACGCCGGCGCAGCGTGAGGACGCGGCGGCGCGAAGCGAGCTGGACCGCTGGATCGCCAGCAGGCTGGACGCGTGTTGCCTGCGGGTCTATGACTGCATGGAGTCCTATGACAACTTCGGAGCGGCGCGGGCGTTGGTCGACTTCGTCGACGGGCTGTCAAACTGGTATGTGCGGCGGAACCGGGATCGGTTCTGGGGGTCGGGCATGGACGCGGACAAGCGGGCGGCATACACGACGCTGTATGACTGCCTGGTGACGCTGTGCAAGCTGATCGCGCCGTTCACGCCGTTTCTGGCGGAATCGATCTATCAGAATCTGGTTCGGACCCATGACGCCGAGGCGGCGGTGAGCGTGCATTTGTGTGACTATCCGGTCGTGGCGGAGAGTCGCGGCAAGGTGGCGGACCGGATCGACGGGGCGTTGAACGAGCAGATCGCAATGGTGCGGCAGTTGGTGTCATGCGGTCGCGCGGCGCGATCGGCGGCGAAGCTGCGGGTGCGTCAGCCGTTGGCGGGCATCGAGTTGTATCATGGTCAAGCGGAAGTCATTCGGCGATACGAGGAGATCGTTCGGCAGGAGTTGAATGTCAAGCGGATCGACTACGTCAGCGGGGCGGACATCGACCGGTATGTGCACTACGAGGTGAAGCCGAACTTCAAAAAGATCGGTCCGAAGCACGGTCCGCTGGCTCCGAAGATCAAGGCCGCCCTGGCGGTGCATTCGGATGTGGACGGGCTGGTCAAGCAGCTTGAACGGGACCAGACGTGCGTGTTGGAAGTCGAGGGTCGTTCGGTGGAATTGACGTCGGACGAGTTGATCGTCGAACTGTATGCACGAGAGGGATGGTCGGCAGAGCGGATTCCGGGCGAGGGGATTCTGGCGCTGGATACGCAGTTGACGCCGGCGCTGCGGGACGAGGGCAGCGCCCGGGATCTTGTGAATCAGGTTCAACAGGTGCGAAAGTCGCTCGATCTGCGCTATGAGCAGCGGATCGATCTGGGCATCGCGGGGGACGAGGATATGGAGCGCGTCGTGAATTCGTTTGGCGATACGATCAAGGGTGAGACACTGGCGCAGCACGTTTTTGCGCGGCCGATCGCCGACATCGAGCCGGTGGGCTGTCAAGTCGACGGCCACGACGTGGCGATATACGTTTGTCCCCTGTAACCCCGTAGCAACGAGCCCCACGGATGGGAGGCCGCGATGGCGAAGTACACCGCGAAAACCGCGGACAAGCATGAGTTGTATCAGAAGGCTGTACAATCTCCGGAGGCGGAGGTTGTGTTTGTCGACCGCGTGTTTCGACGCCGCTATGGGCGTGCGCCGAGTCGGTTTCGGGAGGACTTCTGCGGGACGGCGTTGATCTCGTGTGAGTTCGTTCGACGGCGGGCGCAGAATCACGCGTATGGCGTGGACCTGCACAAGCCGACGCAGGACTGGGGCCGGCGGCATAACGTGAGCCGGCTGTCGGAGGACGCGGCGGAACGCGTGCATCTGATCCATGACGACGTACGGAACGTGACGCGGCCACGGGTCGAGGTGGTCGGGGCATTCAACTTCAGCTATTTCATTTTCAAGGAACGACGCGATCTGGTGGGCTATTTCAAGGCGGTGCGGTCGTCGCTGGATCGGGAGGGGCTGTTTATCCTCGATGCCTACGGTGGCTACGAGGCCCAGCAGGTGATGGAGGAGGAGACGAAGAACAGCGGGTTCACTTACGTCTGGGATCAGGCGGCCTACAACCCGATCAACGACCACACGGTGTGTCACATCCATTTCAAGTTCCCCGACGGGACGCAGATGCGGAAGGCGTTTTCGTATGACTGGCGGCTCTGGACGCTGGGGAGCCTCCGGGATGCGCTGCTGGACGCGGGATTCGAGACGACGGAGGTGTATTGGGAGGGGTCGGATGCGGACGGGGAAGGGAATGGCAGCTATCGGCGTCAGGTGAAGGCGGAGAACACGCCGGGGTGGAATGCGTATATCGTGGCCGTGCCGTAGGCGAGGGTGGGGCGGTCAGGACGTCGAGTTGCTGAGCGGGCATTTGTGTGACTGAGGAACGAAGTCGTCCATATCGACTTGGCGTGATGGTCTCGGGGGCCGGCACGAGCCTTCAGAACCTCGTGGATCGGATTGCAGACGGCCGGCTGGCGGGTGTGGAGATTGCGGTCGTGGTTTCGTCGCGGTCGACGGTGGGCGGGGTCGAACGAGCGCGGGGGGCGGGATTGCCGGTCGAGATCGTCCGGGTTCGGGATCATCCGGAGGTGGCGGATTTCAGTGAGCGGGTCGCGTCGGTGCTGGATGCTTACGACGTGGATCTCGCGGTGCAGGCGGGGTGGTTGTGCTATTGGCGGCTGCCGGACCGGTGGCTGGGGCGCGTGCTCAACGTTCACCCGGCGCTGCTGCCGAAATACGGCGGGCGGGGATTCTTCGGGCGACACGTGCACGAGGCCGTGCTGGCCGCCGGCGAGCATGAGAGCGGCGCGACCGTGCACTGGGTCGACAACGCCTACGACCACGGGGCCATCGTTGCGCAGCAGCGGTGCGTGGTGGAGACGGGCGACACGCCGGAGACGCTGGCGGAGCGTGTGCAGGCCCTGGAGCGGGAGCTGTTGCCGGCGGCCATCGCCCGCGTAGTGGCTGAGTAAAAGTCAATAAGTCAAGACGTCAAAACGGAAGCCGAAAGCAGAAAGCCGAAACGCCGAAAGCGGCGGAGGCGCACGCATCAACGCTTGGAGAACTGGAAGCGCTTGCGAGCACCGGGCTGGCCCGGCTTCTTTCGCTCGACCTCGCGGCTGTCGCGGGTGAGGAAGCGTCCGTCGCGGAGCGTGTGCTCGTAGCTGGAATCGGCCTTGAGGAGCGCCCGGGCGACGCCGAGCAGGATGGCTTGGGCCTGGCCGGTCTGGCCGCCGCCGTGGACGTTGGCAAAGACGTCGAACTTGTCGAGCGTTTCGGTCGCCTTGAGCGGGGCGACGACGTCGTTTCGGCCGCGTAGCTCGTGGAAGTAGTCTTTGATTTCACGGCCGTGGATGAGGAACTTGCCGGAGCCTGGTCGAATGCGGACGCGGGCGACCGATGTTTTGCGTCGTCCGGTTCCCCAGAAATAGGTCTTGGCCGGCTCGCTACCGGTGGCTGGCGCCACTGCAGGCGCGGGCGGTACGGCCGCGGTCACAGGGGCCGCTGGCGCGGCGGTCGGTGTCGCGGGGACGGGGGTAGTTTCTGCAGCGGCAGGTTGGGCCTCGCCGCCGGGTGCTACCGGTGTTTCGGGGGTCGGGGGCGCGACCTCCGCGGGACCGGTTGCCGAAGGTTGCTGTTCGCCGGGGTTGTTCGTTGTTTCCTCAGACACGCTGTTGAGTCTCCCGTATTGCGGTGCGACGGCCGACAGAACCTGCCAAGCCCGGGTCCGCGTCGAGGCCGTTCCGCGTGGGCCTCGCGCGAGGAATCCTTCAGATGACGTCCAGGTTCAGCGGCTCGCAGTTTTGGGCCTGGTGGGGATGATCGCTGCCGCGTACGACTTTCAGTTTCTTCAGCAGGCGGCGCCCCATGGCGTTCTTGGGGAGCATCCGTTTGACCGCCATGAGGATGATCCGATCGGGGTGCTCCTTGTGCCATTGAGCGTAGGGTATGACCTTTCGGCCACCGGGATGGTAGGTGTAATAGGCGTAGGATTTCTGTTCGGCCTTTCGTCCGGTGACGATGATCTTTTCGGCATTGGTGACGACGACGAAGTCGCCGACATCACAATGGGGCGTGTAGGTGGGCTTGTGTTTGCCCATGAGAACGGTCGCGAGCTTGGTGGCGAGGCGGCCGAGGATCTGTCCCTCACCGTCAACGCTGTACCATTTTCGCTCGACCTCGCCCGTCTTGGCCTGATAACACTTGTCCGTTATGTACGACATCGCAGCAATCCAGTGGGTTCCGCGGCCATGCGCCTCGTCCGTGACGGGCACTCGAATCGGGTAGTTTAGCATGTGGTGAGGCGCCGTCAAGCCGGCTCGGCGATTTCGACGCCCTTTTTTTCCGGTCTGGCGGGGCGACTGTCGGTCAGTTTGGGTGAGGTGGGGCGTCCCCGGGCCATGCTGGTGAGGAGGGCTTGGGCGGAAGCGGTGATTGCGGCGACCGGCCCAATCAGCCCGGCTCCTGCGCGGTCGGCCCGCAGGTGGCGTGAAAACTCGCCCAGCAGGGCCGCATCGCCCAGTTCGACGGCGGGGTCGGCCGTGGCCATCGTGGTCCGGCGGGTCGCGAGGAGCTTGGAGCCGCTGCGGCAGGAGAGCTGGCAGGCCGTGTCGATCATCAGGCGACCGCCGTCTGCGGCGCGGATTTCGATTTCGACGCCGACGGCCTCGGTCGGTCCGTTGGGGTGGAAGACAATGGAAACGGGGACGCCCGGCGTGGTGATGGCGCTGGCGACCGTGGGGCCGTCCTCGTGGGCGACGGCGAAGACCCGCTGAACGGGGCCGATCAGGTGGTGGATGAGTTCAACGGCCTCGAACGCCTGGTCGATGGGGACCGGTCCGATGTCGGCGGCGTCAGAGCGGCGGAGGCCGCGGCGGGTGGAGTGGAGGGTCATGAGGATCGGCGGGCCGAACTGGCCGGAGTCGAGGAGTCTTTTCGCGAGCGCGACCGCGGGAGCGACGCGGATCGCTGAGCCGGCCAGGACAACCCTGCCGGAGAGCTTGGCGAAGGAGGCAATGCGTTTGCAGGCGGCGGCGGTTCCGGGCGGCCCGGGCACCAACACGGCGGTGTCGGTTGCCAGGCAGTGCTTGATCAGGCGAGCGCGCAGCGTGAGCGGACACGCGAGCACGACGCCCTCCGGCTCGGTCTCGCGGAGCATGGCGTTGGCGTCATCGAAGGTCCAGCGGGCGTGGTACTGCTCGGCGGCGT
>CAYQDV010000135.1:4746-9516 GCA_964416295.1 uncultured Planctomycetaceae bacterium | reverse complement strand
CGGATGGGGAGCATCGGCCTCTGGCCGGTGCGAACGGCCGATCGCGTTCCGCACCTGCAACTTCATGTGGAACGGACCGCTACGGCGAATTGTGCACAGGATCGTCATCGTTCCTTCATCGGGCCGGCAAGGCTCCGGTCAACAGCCCATGTGCGATCTTGAACCCCCATCCGCCCATGAGCAGGATACCGACCCCGATCACCAGACGCACCGGGCCGATCCGATCCCAGTTGACCCGCGGGACCCGTCCCGACACGGCAATGATCATAGCCGCCATCATGCCAACCACAGCCGCCAGACAGAGCACCACGCCGGCGGGCTGCGCGATGAAGGCCGCCAGCGGATGAGCGTGCATCATCAACGAAAACGACGTCGTCATGCCACAGGTCGGACAGGGCAAGCCGCTCGTCAGCATGAACCCACACGGCGGCAGGTGCATCTGTTCGTGAGTCCCGAAGCCGCGCGGGTCCGGCCGCAGCCACACCGCCAGCGACAGCACCGCAGCACAAATGATCGACACCACTCCATAGGTCGCACGGACGCGCCAACCGCAACCACGTCGGCCGCTGAGCCGGCGCGCGGCAAGGGCAGGGTCCACGAGCGCGCCGTCTGTCATCACGGAGTCCGAGTTCACGGTACCTATTGTCCCGCCAGACACAAGGTTCCGCAACAGTACTCGACCACGCCTCACAGGCTGGGGAGCATCGGCGTCTCGCCGGTGGTGCTCCTCGGGATAACGCGCCCGTGCCACTGGCGGCTTGTCCGCCAGTGCTCTGCCACGCCCAAGGCATCGCACAGGAATACGATAATCGACTGTAATCCCGGTCAACCGGCACATAGAATCCGTATCATGGCGCGAAGGCCTGCCACTCAAATCCAGACACCCTTCAAGCTCGCGCGGGGCATCCCGCTTCGCGTTGCGTGTGTCGGGGTCGCCTTGGTCGCGGTGCTTCCGGGAGCAACCGCTCCGCCCACCTCACAACCCGCCGGCCACCGGGCGCAGGCTCCGGTCGAGCGGCCTATCGCCGACGCCTTGGCCTGGCTCGCCGCCCACCAACGCAAAGACGGCATCTGGGACAGGCGGGCGTTCGATACGCTCTGTCCGGCCAACGACCGGTGCAGCCAGACCGCGCTCAAGCGAACGGACGACAACGCGGACGTGGGCGTCAGCGCCCTGGCGGCCCTGGCGTTTCTCGGCGCCGGCTACACCCACGAACGCGGCCTCTACGCCGACGCCCTCACGAAGGCGTTCGAGTTCATCCTGGCGCAGCAGCACGGCGACGGCGGCTTCTCGCCCGGAGACCGCATGCAGATGTTCAGCGACGCCATCGCCACGCTCGCCGTGGCCGAGGCCTATCGCATGACAAACGACCGCGTCTTTCTCGATCCGCTCCGCCGCGCCCTGCAGCACCTCGAACACGCTCAACAGCAGCGCGGAGGCTGGGACTACACCGCCGACACCCGCACCGGCCGAAACGACACCTCGATCACCGGCTGGGTCGTCATGGCGCTCAAGTCCGCCAAAGCCGCCGGCATCGAGCCGGACGACGAAACCGTCTTTCGCATCATCGATCACTTCGATGGGGCAACCGAACCGGACGGCCGCGTCCGGCACGCCGACAAGGGACACGGCGTCACGGTCGATCCGGCAACCGGCCGCGTGGACTTTCGCTATGGCCCGGCAATGACAGCCGTGGGTCTCTATGCGCGTGCGGCGATCGGGCTGCGGCTGGATGACGCCCCGGCGGCCCAACAAATCGCCCTCCTCGCGAAAGACCCGCCGAGCCTGGAGCAGATGTACCACGACCCGACCAACCTGCACAGCCCCTACTACTGGTTTTTCGGAACGGCGGCGATGGCCCGCGTCGGCGGCAAGGCGTGGAACCGCTGGGCGGCGGCCCTGCGGCGCTCGGTTCTGGAATATCAGGAGCGGCCGGTGCGTAAGGACGGCTCCCGACGTCACGTCTACGGAAGCTGGCCGGCCTTCGGAAAGGACTGGGGCAAGTGGGGCCGCGCAGGCGGCCGAATCTACTCGACGGCCCTCAATACCCTCACGCTGGAAATATACTATCGTCATCGACTGGCCTATGTCGCCTCGCGCAACCTGATCGGCCCCGTCGAGATGCGGCGGCGCCGGGCATCGCTCGGCCCCGGCGGCCGCCCGGCCATGCTGGCGCTGACGCGGCGGCTCCACGCCGACACGGCCGAACCGCTGCTGCTCGACTTTCTCGAATCCGACGATCCGCGCCTGCGGCTGGGGGCCGCGCTCGGACTCGCCGACATCGGGTCGCCACGCGGCAAAACCGAATTGACGAAACAACGTCACAACGGACCGGCCGACCGGGCCGGACGCATCAACCACGCCCTCGCCGGGCTGAAACGCGTGCCGCGAGAGTTCGATTGCGGCGCGGTCACAAACGTCAACGCCGCGGCACACATGTTCCTGTTTGACACGGCCGGACAGCCTCTATACTACGGGCAGCGTGTGACGATCCTGCGTAACGGGCAGCCGATCGCCACCGCCCGGGTCAACCGTCGATTCTCGGCCGACCGGGCCGCGGCGGCGCGGACGGAAGCCGACGACACGGACATTCACGTCGGCGACACGGTAACGACGCGAAAGGTCGACCATGAAAACCCGGACTGACATCGACATTCGCCAGGCGCTGCGGGACCGATTCGAGACCGATCGCCGGCTGGGCGCCGCGGCGCTGCCGGTCCGACTGCCTGCGCCGCGCCGCGCCGCATCGGTCGCACCACCGGCCGAGCCGTTTGATCCAAATCAGAAACTCGCCGCCTCCGAGATAGACCAGCGCCGCACCCAACTGGAGGTCATCGACAACAACGAGGTGAAGGGCTGCACGAAATGCGGCCTGTCGGCCACGCGGACGAAGACCGCCTTCGGCGTCGGCAACGCCGCGGCCCGGCTCGCCTTCGTCGGTGAGGCGCCGGGGCACGACGAGGACGTCCGGGGCGAGCCGTTCGTCGGCCGCGCGGGGCGGCTCCTGACGCGGATGATTCAGGACGGCATGGGCCTGCGCCGCGAAGATGTCTACATATGTAATATTCTAAAATGCCGCCCGCCGGACAACCGCAACCCCGCCTCGGACGAAATCGCGGCCTGCCGCGGATACCTCTGGCGACAAATCGAGATCCTCCACCCCGACCTCATCGTCGCCCTCGGCGCCCCCGCCGCCCAGACCCTTCTCGACACGCGCGAGAGCATCGGCCGGCTGCGCGGCCGCTTCCACAACTTCTATCTCTCAGGTACGGCCCTGATCGGCGACCCCATCCCCCTCCTCGCAACCTATCACCCGGCCTACCTCCTCCGAGCGCCGTGGGAGAAAAAGAAGGCCTGGTCGGACCTGAAAATGGTCATGGCCCGACTCGGCATCCCCCTTCCCAACCGCCGGTAAGGCGTCGCGTAGCCGTAGTGGATCGTCAACCCTGAATCTGCGGGCTGCCCAGCGGGAGGGCGAGGCTCCTGCCGAGCCCGCTGTGCCCATTCGAACCGGCTCTCATCCGCCTTGGCTCTCATCCGTGCCGGCTCTCATCCGCCTTGACTCTCATCCGTGCCGGCTCTCATCCGCCCCGGACGCACCTTCTTTCGTTCGACGCCGGGCGCCACTGGCGGCTTGCCCGCCGGCGCCCCGTGATTCGCCGGCGCGCCGATTCCGCCGCCGGGCGCGAGCGTCAGTCCTCGGCCCGGAGGTTCCGCTGAGCGATCTCCGCGTTGCGTTTCCACATTTCGGGTCGGGCGCGGGCGGTGGCCTTGTTCTTGACGCGCGTCTTGTATTGTGAGCGGGTCTCGGCGACCAGGTCCGCGAGGCGCGGGCGAGCGGCCTCGGCGGTGCCGGCGAAACGCGGCTCGGTCGCCGGGGCCGCGCGATGGTTGAACGGACACACCGTCTGACAGACATCGCAGCCGAAGACCCAGTCGCCAATCTCGGCGGCCAGCGCCGGGGCGATCTCGCCACGATGCTCGATGGTCAGATACGAGATGCAGCGCCGGGCGTCCATGACGTAGGGCCGCGGAAAGGCCCCGGTCGGACAGGCCTCCAGGCAGCGCGTGCACGTCCCGCAGTGGTCAGGTTCGGGGGCGTCGGGGGCCAGCGGCAGGTCGGTGATGATCTCGCCGAGGAAGAAGAACGAGCCGAGCGACACGTTCAAGACCATGGTGTTTTTCCCGATCCACCCGATGCTCGCCCGCGCCGCCAGTTCGCGCTCCAGGATCGCCGACGTATCCACGCACACGCGGGCGTCGAAGGGATGATCGATCGCCCGGCGCATCAGGCCGACGAGACAGTCGAGTTTCTCCCGCATCACGACGTGGTAGTCCTCACCCCAGGCATAGGTGGCCACCCGCCCGCGGGCGGTCCCGTCCGCCGGCTCGCCGCCGGGCGCATCAGCGGGCTGCCGGTAGTGCAGCGCGACGACGATGACACTGCGGGCGGCGGGCAGCCACGCGCGGACATCAATCCGCGATTCGACGTGTCGATGCAGATAGCCCATCGTGCCCCCGTAGCCCCGACTGAGCCACCGGCGCACGAAGTCCCCACGGCCGATCGGCTCGGCCGGCGCGATGCCGCACCGGTCGAAACCCGCCGCCGCCGCCGACCGCTTGATCACGTCGCTCGTCTCATCCGCTGTCATCGCCGATCGCCATCATAGCGACATCCGCACGACCGAATGAACCGTAGGGTGGGCACTGCCCACCTTCCGGCTGGCAAGAACCGTAGGGTGGGCACTGCCCACCTTCCGGCTGGCAAG
>CAYQDV010000135.1:0-4646 GCA_964416295.1 uncultured Planctomycetaceae bacterium | reverse complement strand
GCTGGCAAGAACCGTAGGGTGGGCACTGCCCACCTTCCGGCTGGCAAGCCGCCAGTGCCGCCCGACCGCCGGCAGAGGCCGGAATCGCAACCATTGATCCATTCGTCAGGAGGCTGCATAATGAGGGATTGTCGGTTCGCAGAGTCGGCCGGCCGAAGAAACCCGTTATCCCGAGAGGACGCCGCGTATGGGAGCCACCGTCGACGCGCTGCACCGCTTGCAGGAGGTCGAGCTGCAACTGGCGGAATTGAAGCGGAAGATCGCACGCAAGCATCGGGCCGTTCAACGACAGGAGGGTCGCATCTCGGAGATCGAGCGCGAAATCGAGACCCGCCGAGCGGAACTGACCAGGACCAGGGTCGACGCCGACCGGCTCGACGTCGATATGCGGGCTCACGACGAATCGATCGCCAAGCTGCGGCAATCGCTCAACCTCGTCAAGACCAACAAGGAATACTCCGCGATCCTCACCCAGCTCAACACCGAGAAGGCCGACAACAGCAAGGTCGAAGAGCGGGCCATGGAGCTTCTGAACCGGATCGACGCCAAGCGGACAGAGATATCGGAGACCGAGGAACGCCTGAAACAGGAACTCGCCAGGCTCGGCACGTTGAAAACGACGGCCGCTGAGACCGAGGCCAAGGCCCGCGGACGCATCGAGGAGTTGACCGCCCAGCGAGACGGCGCCGCCGACGCCGTGCCGGCCCAGGCCCTCGAACTCTTCAATCGCGTCGCAGGAAAAAACGAGGGCGAAGCCCTGGCAAAAGTGGTCCGGACGCACCCCAAGCGGTCCGAGTATGCCTGCGATGGTTGCAACATGTCCATCACCATCGAGCAGGTCAACGCCATCATGTCGCGCGATCAGGCGGTCGTTTGCAATACCTGCGGGCGAATCCTCTACGTCGAATCGCAGCCGACGCCACACCGTTAGCCATGGCCCGGGCGTGCAATTCGCGGCAGCCGATGATTGATCATGTGTCTGACCATCCACATTGACGGCGGCAGCCGAGGCAACCCGGGACCGGCCGGGGCAGGCGTCGTGATCCAGGGACCGGACGGCAGGCCCCGCTTGGAAGCCGGCTACTTCCTCGGTCCCATGACCAACAACCAGGCCGAATACACCGCCCTGATTCGGGCGCTCGAGGCCGCCCGGACAATGGAAGCACGCAAGCTGAAGCTGGTTTCGGACAGCCAACTCATGGTTCGCCAGCTCAACGGTCAATACAAGGTCAAGAATCCCGGTCTGCGGCCCCTGTTCAACACCGCAATCGACCGACTGTCCGAGTTCGACCGCTGGAGCATTCGACACGTCATGCGAGAGGCCAATCAGCGGGCGGATGAGCTGGCGAATGTCGCCATGGATGCCCGCGAGGACGTAATCGAGGTCGGATCCAGCAACCCGCCGGCACCCGCGCCCGGTTCGCGGGGTTCGGCGCCGCCGTCCTCGAAAAACAAGCCACCCGTAGTCGTCGCGGTCTGCCTCCGATCGCCGGACGGCGACACATGCCCCGTTCCCTGCCCCCGGCAGAGCGAGTTCTTCTTCAGACGGACCCTTCCCGCCGGCGTCTGCCTCGGCGTGGCCGGCGACCTGCTCGCCGCGGTCGACACGGTGGCTTCCCATGGAAATGCGGTGGATGTGCGATGTCCACGCACCGGCTGCGGGGCCATATTTGAAGTCCGTCCCGCCTGAGGGCCTCCGCAGGCTCCGCGGCAGCGTCGATCACGCCAATCGAGACGCACCAAATTCTATGGCGCATACGCCGCGTCCAAAATCTTGTCCAACGCCTTATCGAGGTCCTTCCGCCCGTTCCGGAACCACCTCGGAATCGTCTTGCCATTGGCGTAGATCGTGGGAATCTGGGCGCGATAGAGGCGGGGCTTTCCGGCCCGCGCGTCTTCGTCAATGGCGGCCGCGACCTCCGGAGCCTCCATCGTCTGCAACAGAGCGTCGACATCGAGGCCGATCTGAGCCGCCGCCGCCCGCAGCGTGTCATCGCTGAAGCCGGCCTGATGCTCAAACAGCCAGACATGCATCTTCCAGTGAGCCTCCGGACCACCGAGAACCCCGGCCGCCTCCACGGCCCGCGACGCCCGGCACGAGAGCGGATAGGCCGTTCGGGAAACAACCGGATTGCACGACTGATCAAACGGAAAGTGCCGGAATGAATACTGCACGTCCGGCTTGTCCTTCATCCACTGCCGGATCATCCGGTCGGCTCGAGCGCTATAGGGTTCGAGGTAGTCGCCCCAGACCACGATCTTGACCCTGGCGTCATCGGGACCGCGCGGCCAGGCATGTCGGTCGGGCGGCATGGGCCGGGCGTACTGGTCCCGCCAATCGGAGATGTACTTGTCGATGGCCGGAGGCGGACGGTCGTGTTCGGCGGTCATCGGCGGCGGATTCTCGGCGAGCACCTTCTCAACCGCCCGAATGACGGCCTGTCGCGCGAAGACGCCCTTCAACTCGATCCCATTGATGAAGACCATCGGCGTGAAGTGCAGGCCGAGCCACATCCCCTCATCGATGTCCTGATGAATGTTCGCCAGCGTTTCCTCACTGCGAAGAATGGCAAAGAACTCATCCTGATCGACGCCCAATTCGGCGAGATACTCCAGCAGCGGGGCCTGACTGTAGTCGCCCTTCAGATCGAACAACCACTGGTGCATCTGCCAGAACGCATCGTTCCCGGCAAGCAGACCGACGGCTTCAGCGGCCTGGGCCGCCCAGCAGGCCGCCGCATGGAGGGTCGTCGACATGTTCGGATTGCATCGCTGGTCCATCGGAAAGTGCTTGATCGAGAGAGAGACACTCGTCCATTCAGAAAACTTCTGGCGGACCTCGCCCTCGATCCGCTGGCAGTCCTTGCACTGATAGTCGGTGAACATCACGATCCGGACGGCCGCCTTTTCGGGACCCAGTCGCCACCGGCCCGTGAACGCCCCGGTCCACGGCTGATCGGGGACATCGGCGTCACGCTCCTGGGCACGGGTCACCGTGGTGTCGGACGCCGCGTCGGCGTTGTCGGTGTGGTCCGCCGGGGTCGGCTCGGAAGTCGTCGCCGGCGCCGCGTCGCGGTTCGACGCGGCATGGTCCCGAGCGGCCGCCACCATCTGCTGGGTGGATTCCTCAAACGCCGCCTCCTGTGTCTCCTGAACGATCGCCCGCTCGCGGGATTCGGCGGCGTACAGGCCCGCCGAAGCGAGGATGAACACTACGGCAGTCGTGATCACCGGACGCAGAGACGCGAAGGACACACCGCGTTTCCGTGTTCGTTCCATGAGCAGCCAAAACGCCAGGTTGCCGGCGTGCGTGCCGAGACAGTATTTGCAGAAGTGCCCCTCAACGATGAGAATCACGATAAACCCGACCGACACCATCGCCCCGAACCGAATCAGCATCCGGAAGGACATCGACAGGCCCCGCCGAGACGACACCCACGCCACGAGCAACCCGACGAAATACGCCAACCCGAGAAATGACACCGGCCACATCCGAGGACGCCCGTCGGCGAGGTGGCCGCCGATGGGAATATTGCCCCACTGGCTGTTCGCCGCCGCGGCGCAGGCGCTGCCCTCGCCACAACCCGGCAGGTGCAGGCCCCACAAATGGTGCGCCACCATGACGCCCGACATCACGACGCAGAAACCGATGAGCACGATTCCCACGACAAAGACGCCGGTCGACACGGAGCCGTCCCCGCCGGCCTGAACCACCTTGGTCCTTTTTTTTGAGGCCGATTTCCTGCCCATCTTCGTCATTACCCTCTGATGCGCCGGAATCCAGACGCCCGGCACACGCTGTCCGATCTCCAAGCCTTCAATATAGCCCGCCGCGCTCGGCGATCCAAGCGGCCACGCTGGAACACGCTGGAACGAGAATCCTTTCTCGTTCCACATCCACCACAGCAATCCGTGCCTTGGCTGCCCCGTTGGCTTCGCCGTTTGGCGACTCTGTGATTCACCTTGTTCTTACACGACGCCTCAGACAATCCCCCGCTATAATACCGCCGCAGAGCGGGCCAGGCGGCCGCCCGGGGGCTTGCTTCCCGGGAGGAAAGTCCGAACTGGACAGGGCACGGTGATGGCTAACGGCCACCGGCAGCGATGCCAGGGACAGTGCCACAGAAAACACACCGCCGATGGAGGCCGCAATCCGGCGCGACCCGCCTTTTCGGAGGCTGGGTATCGCCGTTCGGCCTCACAGGTAAGGGTGAAAAGGTGCGGTAAGAGCGCACCGCGCGTTCGGTGACGAACGTGGCAGGGTAAACCCCACCGCCAGCAAGCCCGCATAGGCGGCGAGCGGTCGGTCTCGGCCGGCCCGCGAGGCGGCCCGTCTCGCGCGGAAGCCCTTGGAGACAAGGACCTCCGCAACGCCGTGGGTAGGGTGCTCGAGCCGGCGCGTAACCGCCGGCCCAGAGAAATGGTCGCCGCCTCCGATTCGGAAACGAACCGGAGGAACAGAATTCGGCTTACCGGCCCGCTCTGCTGTTCTATTCTGAGACGGGTGCCCGCGACTCGCCGGAAGCCGTCGGGCGCTCGGGTGAATGGACCGCTATCGTTGCAGTTCGCCGAGAAACCTCCTGACGTCGATTTGCATCCAGCAGGCGTTGGCAAGTTCCCGGCCGCCCGGCGGGAACCCGGCATGC
>CAYQDV010000134.1:0-9561 GCA_964416295.1 uncultured Planctomycetaceae bacterium | reverse complement strand
TCGAGCGCCGCGGCATGGTGGACGAAGCCGCCGGTGGGCGGCGCTACGGTGCAACGGCGGACCGCACAGGAGCAGCTAGGAGATGGACGCGGGGGATGTGGTGGACATCGTCTTGCCACCGCCCGAGCCGTATGAGGTCCAGCCGGAGGACATCCCGCTCGACATTCTTTATGAAGACGACTTCGTCCTGGCCCTGAACAAGCGGACGGGGATCATCATCCATCCGGCGCGGCGTTCACAGGGTGGGACAATCGCCAACGCCCTGGCGTATTACGCGAAGAGCCTGTCTCACGGCGAGGACCCGTTTCGACCAGGCATCGTTCACCGGCTGGACAAGAACACGACGGGTGTGCTGATTGTCGCGAAGACGGATGAGGCTCATTGGCGGCTGGCATTGCAGTTTGAACAGCGGACGACGCAGAAAACGTATCTGGCGGTCGTCCACGGCGAGCCGGAGTTCGACGAAGACGTGATCGATGCAGCCATCGGCCAGCATCCGACGGTGCATGACCGCTACATCGCGACGGGGTTCGCGGAGCGTATGGGGGGGCGCTTCGCGCGCAAGCTCGGCAAGTCGGCGATCACACGCTATCGAGTGGAAGAGCGATTCGGCGGGTTCAGCCTGGTGCGGCTGTTTCCCAAGACGGGACGGACGCATCAGATTCGTATACACATGTCGCACATCGGGCACCCCATTGTCGGCGACCCGTTTTACGGAGGGCGGCACGTGTCACGGCGACAGGTCACGGGCCGACCGGACGAGTCGGACGAGCCGGCGTTCACACGACAGATGCTGCACGCTCACCGGCTGGTCGTTCAACATCCGATCCGCGGCACGCCGCTCGAACTGGAGGCCCCGCTTCCACCGGACCTGTCGGAGCTGTTGTCGCTGCTTCGGTCCGGGGCGCGGCCCGGGGGGCGATAACCGGATACGGGTGCATTGATCGGCCCCCCCCTGCGAACCCGGACTCGCAGCCGCTTGAACCGCGAGGGGCGTCGCGGTATAGTAGAGTGGCGTCCGGCACCTTTGGGGGGGAGGGGTCATCCGCAGCATACACCGCGGAGGGGCTACCGCGCGCCGGAAGTGGACCGATCATGCCGATTCGCCACAATCTCTTTCCGGCGCTCCTGCCCCGACGATCGGCCGTTCTCGCCCTATTTGTCTTGCTGTCCCTCTTCGCGGGACGCGACGCCGTCGGCGGACCGGTGGACACGGTCTTCATCGTGGAGCGCAGCGGCATCTTCAACGGCGCCCCGGCTCAGATCGGCAGCTTTCCCAGCAACAGCCCCGCCTCGGTCACGGTTCTGGGCGGCAGCAGTCCGCCGCCGGTCTTCTACGGGATGGACGCCAATCCTCAGACGGGCGTTCTGCACGGCATCGGGCGACTGCCCGGCGTGACGACCGGCTCGCTGTTTGTCATCGACAGCAACACCGGCGTCGCGAGCCTGGTCGGTACGCCGAACACCGTGGACCTCGCCTCGGGCAACCTGGGCGGCCTCGCCTTCAATCTGAGCGGGACGGTCTTGTACGGCACGGACTCGGTCGATCTGTTCACGATCGACACATTCAGCGGTGTCAAACTGACCGGCAGCCAGCTTCAGGTCGGCGGCCAGGCGCCGACGTTTCAGCTTGCCGGACTGGCGGTCGCCCCGGCGGGAGTTCCGGCGGTTCCACAACACACGCTGATCGGGCTGGCGGTGTATCCGACGTTTCCGCCGCCGCTGCGACCGCCGGAGATCGTCACGTTCACAGTCGTTGGGAACATCGCAGAGGTGACGACGCTGGCGGTGCTCAACGTCCTTGATCCGGCCTTCGGCGCTGTCGCGTTTAGCGATCAGGGGTTGGATTTCAACCCGGCGGGTGTCCTCTACGCCTGTCTGATTGGCGTGGCGAGCCCGGGGACGTTGTTTGACATCAGCCTGCAGGCCGACGCGACGCTCGGGCAGGCCGCGCTGATCGGGCGTGTGGGCACGGCCAATCCGACGACCTGGTGGGCGCCGGGAGCGATCGCCGTCGGGGGCACCGCGCCGAACGTGTGCGCAACGTGCCCCGGAGACGTCAACGGCGACGGGCTTGTCGATGCCACGGACATCCAACCCTGGCTCGATGCCGCGCTCGCTTTCGCGGCCAGCGGCCAGATTCCGCCCGGCGGCGCGTGCGCCGACATGGACAGTGACGGTGCTATCACCCTCGGCGCTCCCTCCGACCTCACGCTCTTCACACAAAGACTGCTCAACGGTCCGCCGACATGTCCGTGATCACCGCGACCGAGCGGTTTGCCGGCGGCGGGATCGAGCCATGGCAAACGCGAGGAGCGCCGCCAGCGAAACCGATGCGCCCATCGTTCCGACGGCACCGCACATCGATAGCGGCGGGGGAGGCGATGTGCCGTCGCTCGTCGCTGGGTCGGTGCCCGAGGTCGGTTCGGAGTTCGGCGGAGGCTCCTGGGGTGCGGGCGTCGCCGCGGGTTGAGGGATGCCGACGGCGAACCGGCCGAGGTGATCGAGGACGGCCCAGGCGCAGTGGTTCGCGGTGTCCACACCGTGTCGGCCCAGGTCGCCGCGGGTGGCTTGAAGGGGAAAGGGCACGTCGCCGTCATACGTCGTTCCGGCGACCCGCCAACGGTTGCTGCCGTCCAGCCAGTGCAGGCGCAGACCGGTGGCGTCCGACGCCGCGACCTCGTCCGGCCCGTAATACATGGCGATGACGGCGACGAACGATCCGGCCGGCAGGGTCGAATCGGCGGTCAGGCGGCGGGTGAGGTGAGGCGTGTCGGCCATGTCGGTGGCGCTGGCAGCGGCGCCCTCGTCCCGGAGCTCACCGGTGAACTCCGCTCCGGGCCGGGCGTCCGAGATTCGCAGCGTGGCGCGGGTGTGCGGCTCGTCGATCCGGAGGGGCATGAAGACGCGCCCCTCGTCATTCGCTCTAAGCGTATTGTTCGAGGCGATGGCGTCGATCGCCACCGTGTCGGCGCCACCGCAGGGACCGTCGATCTCGGAAGCGGCCACCTGAAGGAGATAGGTGCCGACGGCCGTCGGGGTGAACAGCGGGTGGGCGGCCGTGGGATCGCTCAGTTGTGCAGAGTCGGTCGAGGGGCCGCCGAGAATCGTCCATTGGTAAACGTAGGGCGGCCGCCCGCCGGCGACGAGCGGCAGGGCGCCAAGCCCACGCGACGCTTGAAGGGCCCGCGTGACGAAGTCTTCGCCCGCGTCGACCGTCAACTCGGTCGCGCGCACGACGAGCGTATCGCTCGCGGAGCAGGAAGGGGTCGCGGAGTCGGTCACGGTCAACCGGAGCGTGTAACTTCCGCGTGAGGCGGGGACGAAGCGCGGCATGGCGGCGAACGCGTGGGGTTCGGTGAACTGGGTGGGGTCGAGGCTCGGACTGCCTTCCTCGATGGTCCATGCGTAGCGCAGCGCGCCAAACCCGCCGATGACCGTCGGAGTCAGCGGGACCGAACCTCCGCCGACGCATGTGGTCGCGTCGTTCCCCGCATCGACGGTGAGCGAGCCGACCGACACGTGGACCGTGGCCCACGATTCGCACGGCGGCGTGCCGTCACCGGTCACGGTTACCCGAAGCGTGTATTGTCCGACGGAGGTCGGCTGAAAGGTGGGCGCGACTGAGGCCGTGCCCGATCCGCGAAACTGGGCGGTGTCCGTATCCGGGCTGCCGTCTTCGATGGCCCAAACGTACGTCAGCGCCGCTCCGCCCGGCGCCGACACGGTCGGCGCCAGCGGGGCCGATTCGCCGCCGATGCACATGGTGAAGTCCGACGGCGGATCGACGGACAACAGGTTTGCGGTGAGGGTGCGCGAATCCGTGGCGGTGCAGCCCGCGCCGTCTCGGTCCGTGACGGTCACGCGAACGGTGTAGACGCCGGGTGCGTCCGGCGTGAACGTCGGGCTGGCGCTCTGCGATCCGGTGCCGGTGAACTGCTCGGGCGCGATGCTCGGGCTGCCGGCGTCGATGGTCCATGCGTAGACGAACGGTCCCTCTCCGCCGATGACGACGGGCGCGAGAGGCTCGCTGGCGGCGTTGGCGCACAGGCTGAACGTTGGGCCGGCCTCGACCGCGAGTTGACGCGCGGTGACGGTCATGACATCCGTAGCGAGACAGGGCGTCGCGCCGTCGTTCGACACGCGAAGTTCGACTTCGTAGATGCCGGGGGCCGATGCCGTCAGCACGGGGCGTTCTGCGGCGGGGTCGGCGATGTCCAGGCCGCCGGGAGGACCCGACACGACCTGCCACACGAATGAGAACGGTGGCGCAGCAAGCCCGCCGACGGCCGGGGCGTCGAGTATCCGGGACTCGCCCACGCAGACGGTCTGATCCGGCCCGGCGTCGGCGACGAACGGCGACTCGCAGTCGTCCGGCACGCCGTTGTCGTTGCAGTCATTCCCGTCGAGTTGACAGATGTCGGGAATCCCGTCGGCATTGCAATCGGCGCCGGCGAGTTGACAGTTATCGGGGATACCGTCGGCGTTGCAGTCGTTTCCATCGAGCTGGCAGTCATTGGGGATTCCGTCGGCATTGCAATCTGCGCCGATCAACTGGCAGTCGTCCGGAATGCCGTCGGCGTTGCAATCGGCGCTGGTCTGGGCGGCGATATCCTGTGCGTCGGGTGTTCCGTTGTTGTTGCAGTCGCAGCCGCCGACCGTGACGTTTAGGACCGCGATCGCGCTGTCGAGGGATGGACCGCAGTCGTTGAAGACGGTACAGCGATAGTCGCCGGCGCGGTCGGACCCGACGTTTGTCAGGTTCAGGGTTGCCTGATTCGCACCGTCGACCTCCGGGCCGTCCACGAGGTCGGCAAACGTCGCCTGGCCGTTGGCCCGAAACGACCACTGGTAGACGAGGTCCGCACCGAGGGCCTGGACCGTGAAAACGACCGGGGCACCGGGGCAGACGGCTGTGTCTGTCGGCTGGCCGGTGATTTGCGGGAGCAGATTGACGGTCAGCGTGGCCGGGGCGCTGGTGACCGATCCGCAGGCGTTGGTGATCACGACATCGTAATCGCCGGCGTCTGCGGGGACGACTCCGTTGATCGTGTAGGCGGCATCGACGGCTCCGGCGATGTCGATCCCGTTCAGCCGCCACTGATAGCTCAGCGGCGGCGTGCCCGATGCGCTGACGTCCAGCGTGACGCCCGCGTCGCCCACGCAGGCGACTATCGCTGCCGGCTGGGTCGAGATGGAGGGCTGAACCGCAACGGTGACGGCGGCGGGCTCGCTGACGACCGACCCGCAGGAGTTGGTCACCACCGCCACATAGGTTCCCGCATCGCCGGCCGTGGCCGGATCGATCGTCAGGGTTGAGGCCGTCGCCCCGTTGATGTCGGCGCCATCGCGGCGCCATTGGTAGGTCAGCGGAGTCGATCCCTCCGTCGAGACGCTCAGCGTCAGGGGATCTCCGGCACACAGGTCGCTGCCGGCGGGTTGGGCCGTGACGACGGGCTGGTCGCCGACGGTCAGTGCTGCGGGATCACTGGTCACGGAGCCACAGGCGTTGGTGACGACCACATCGTAGACGGCGGCATCGATGGTGCCGGCGGGGTCGATCGTGTAAACGGCGTCGGTGGCGCCGACGATGTCGAGGCCCTGCTTGCGCCACTGGTACGTGAGCGGAACGGCGCCGGTCGCCACGACACTGAGCGTAACGGCGTCTCCGATGCAGGCGTCTGTGCCGGCCGGTTGGGCGGCTATTGCCGGACTCGCATCGACCGTGACCGCGGCGACGGCGCTCGTGAACGACCCGCAGGACGTCGCGACGACGACGTCGTAGTCGCCCGCGTCGGCGGCGGCCGTTGAGGCGATGGCGTGGGTCGAACTCGTCGCGCCGGGCATGTCCACGCCGTCCTTGCGCCACTGGTAGCTTGCCGACGGCACAAAGTCGGCGTGGATCTGGACCGCCAGATCGACGGGCGCCCCCTCGCAAATCGTCACGCTCGCGGGGTCCTGTTGGATGACCTTCGTGAAGCCGGCCGTCAGGGTCTTGTCCACGTCGGCGTCGACGGTTGTCTGCGGCGCTGCCGGATCGGCCGGCGGGGCGGCGTTGGCCGGACTGACCGTCCAGCCACTGAAGCAATAGCCGTCTGCGACCGTTGCGTCGATGGAGACGACGTCACAGACCGCGTGAGAGGTCGTGGCGCCGGGAGAGACGGCGCCGCCTTCCACGGGGAGCGCGATGACCGAGATGTTGACCGGGGCCTGACATTCGTCCGGCGTGCCGTTGCCGTCGCAATCGGTAAACGAACTGACCACGGCACCGAAGAGGAACGTGCCGACACCGGCGACCTGTCCGGTGATCGTCTTCGCAGTCGTGTCGACGGTCACGGCAATGTTTTCGAGGACCAGCAGGTCCGGATTGAGGCGAGACAGGATCAGGGTCGATTCATCGACGACGCCCAGCAAAGCGACCACTGCTGGGTCATAGGTGACGGTGACGGTGACGCCGCCGGAAAAGGCCGCGGTGGTGTCCAGTGCGAACGCATAGCCGGTGAAGCCCTGCAAGCCGGCCGGCAGCGGCTCAGGAATGCCTCCGCCGAATCCGCAGCGACCGCTTCCAAGCGAGCTGACCGTCGTGATGCCGGTGGCGGTCACGGTCTCAAACACCGCCTCGACTCCGATGCAGGCCTCACAGGCGGCGGCCATCGGACCGGTGCTCACGGCGGTGCCGTTCGGGGTGTATCCGGGTTCGCGTGCGGCCCAGGCAACGACGTTTCGCAGGAAGGCGGCATGGTTACGCCCGTCCTGATTTAACCATTGTCCGAACATCGAGGCATCACAGATGAAGACCGCACGGCCGGTTCCGGCGAAGCCGGTGGTTGCATCGAGAAAGCCTGCCAACGTGCCGGTCTCGGGAGGACTGGCCGTGTTCGTGCCGGTGAAGACGTCGGCAACCTCACTGCTGGAAGCAAGCAGCCCATAACCGCCGCCGCCGCCGATCGTGCCGATCGCGCCGAACGGCCCGGTCACCGATGGATGGTCCGGCAGCGCGGGTGCCAGCGGCGCCGTCAGGTTGCCCTCGATCTTGGCCAGACCGAAGGTGGACAGGAAACTGTCGTCCGGTGCGTTGAACACGTCTGCGCCGCCGATGAATACGATCGCTCCACCGTTGGTCACGAACTGCACCACGTCGGTTCGCTCCTGAGCCGTATAGCTGGAGAAGGGATCCAGCACGGGCATCCAAACGACGTCCACCGTTTGTATGACGGACGGAGACAGGGACGCCAAGGCGACGAGCGCGTGTCCGTCCGCCGCCAGCAGTGCCCGGGCCTCGACTGAGCTGTCGCCGAGGAGGCTCAGGAATGCGGCCTGGCGGCCGTCGGACAGGACGCCGATCACCGCGGCCGGAGCCGGCGTGGGCTGCGCCGTCTCTGTGCCGAAGAACGCCAGAGCGCACGCGAGCCAGGGGTACGAATGTCGACAAGGGGCGAGGAGTGTCATGCGCCATGAATCGGCAAATCGGCGGGCGGCGGGTGACGTTGTCGCTTAATCGGAAGGGCGGTCGAACGCCATCAGTGATCCAGAGGCCGTAAAGCCGCACCGCTCGAGGAATGAGCGGGCGGTCGCATCCGCGGCGTCACACGAGGCCACCACGACCCTCGGCGAAAGTCGCCTGCCGATCCGCAGAAAGTGCGCCACGATGGCGCGGCCGATGTCACGCCGACGGAACGACGGTCGAACGAACACGTCCGCAAGCCGGGCGATGTCGCCGGCCTCCAGATAGGCGCCGCGTCCGGCCGGCTCGCCATCCACGACGGCCACGAACGCCTCGTAATTGGGATCGTTCAGGCGCTCGATGCCGGCTTGCATCTCGGCCGGGGTCGCGCCGTCGAACGTCTTTCGATAGGCCTTCTTCATAGCTCTTGCGGGCAAGACTCGAACGGCCGCAGGGGAGGCCATGTTCGCAATCGCCCAGTCCGCCAGGCTCATCGCCAGCGTCTCGACACTGATCCAACCCTTGTCCTTCAGCACGGAATCAACGGGTTCGGTTGGCTGTCCGGACGACGGGACCCAGCGTCGGCAGACCTGTCCGTGCGCGGCGAAGTGGGCCTCGGTCCGTTCGTAGGCCGTTTCACCCGGGACGGTCTCCAGCCACACATCCCGCAGTTGATTGGCGGCAGCCAGAGTCGCATGTTCGGGCGAACGGTAGGCCACGCCGAACTCCAGCGGCTCCCAGGTGGCGAGTTGCTCACACAACACCTGGTCCGACCGCCGAACCGCTGCTGATATATCAATCATTGTCATTTATCCGGCCGACCGCTTCGTGGGGACCGCTTCCTTCAGACGAAGGGTGCTGCGGGGGGGGGGAAGGGTACTCAGATTTTTTTTCGCGCCGCACGGAACGCCTTTTTCCTGGCGTTGGGGTCCATCAGTCGCTTGCGCATCCGGCAGCGGCCCGGCGTTACCTCCACCAGTTCATCCTCCTCGATGTACTCAAGCATGGCTTCCAGAGAGAGTTCGCGGGCGGGTTTGAGCACGACCGTCTTGTCGGCCGAGGCCGCCCGGACATTGGTCATTTTCTTGGTGCGGCAGACATTGACCTCGATGTCGTCTTCCTTGCAGTGCTCGCCGACGATTTGTCCGGCATAGACTTCGTCGCCGGGTTTGACAAACATCGTCCCGCGATCGGAGAACGAGTGCAACGCGTAGGCCGTGGTGCGGCCGTTTTCCGTGGCGACCATGACGCCGGTTGCGCGTCCCGCGATGGCTCCGCGGAGATGCTCGTATTCATAGAAGTTGTGGTGCATGATGGCCTCGCCGCGTGTGGCATTCAGCATTCGCGTGCGCAATCCGATCAGGCCGCGCGCGGGGATCGTGAACTCGAGATGGCAGATGTCGTCTCGTGTCTGCATTTTGACCATTTCGCCGCGTCGCGCTCCGGCGAGTTCGATGACGGCGCCGGAGGCGGATGCCGGCACATCCACGACGAGATACTCGACCGGTTCGGTCTTCTTTCCGCCCAACTCTCGATAGATCACCTTGGGCTTGCCGACGGCCAGCTCGAACCCCTCCCGCCCCATCGTCTCGATCACTACGCCCAGATGGAGCATCCCGCGTCCCGAGACATTGTACTCATCGCCGAGATTATCCACCTTTAACGCCACATTCGACTGCAGTTCTCTTTGGAGTCTCTCGCCGCTCTGCCGGTTGGTGACATACTTGCCCTCCCTGCCTGAGAAAGGTCCGTCGTTGATTCTGAATGTCATATGCAGCGTCGGCTCATCGACGGCAACCGAGTCCATCGGTACGGGGTTATCCATATCGGTAAGCGTATCGCCGATATCGATCGGATCCAGGCCGGTAACCGCAAACAGGTCACCCGTCTCTACCTGCTGAACCTCGCTGCGGCCCAATCCGTCAAATACCTGCAGTCCGGCTATTTTCCGCACAATCTGCTGGCCGGCGTTGTTGATAAGCATCACCTCCCTGCCGGAGACAAGTGTCCCGGCAAAGACGCGGCCTATTCCGAGCCTGCCGACATAGTTGCTGTAGTCGATCGTGGGGATCTGCGCCCGCTGTGGCGCGTCGGGAGACCTCTCGCGCACGTGATAT
>CAYQDV010000133.1:0-9591 GCA_964416295.1 uncultured Planctomycetaceae bacterium | reverse complement strand
GTAGGGCGGCACACGTTCCGATCGTTGCTGCGACGTGTTTGCCGAAAGCCCACAGCCGCCCGCTGAAAGCTGACCGCTCAGAGCTCGTCCGGCGGCGCGATCGGGTATCCTCTCGCCCGCGTCTGCGGTATCGTAATGGGATCATGACACGGTCCGAAACGAAGCCGGGCTTCCGCCGGTTCGGGCTTTACGGCCTGATCCTGTTGGCGCTGACGCTGGTCTCCGCCGTCGTATTCGTGATCGCGACGGACAACGAGTTGTTGGGGACCGACGACGTGTTCGTGGAGGCGCTTCCGCTCGATCCGGAGAAGCGTCCCAACTTCGTGTTTCCCGAATCGGTCCGAACCTACGACACCTCACTGAATCGCTTCATCGACCGATTCGTCCGAATCTGCATGCAGGGTCGCTACTCCGAATACCGGCTGATGCACACGAGCCGAGCCGAGCCGATCTCCGCGGATCGCTTCGCCTCGATCTACCACGCCGTCAAGGAGACGCGCATTCTGGCGGTGGAAGCGCTGCCCGACCTCCCGGGAATCGACGGCCCTGTCTACATCATGTTGTCGGAGTACGATCTCGAGGATTACGCGGACCCGGACGGGGCCCGCACGCGGCGGATCCGGGTGGCGATCACGAAAGAGGGCGGCCGGTGGCGGATTGGGTCGATCCCCGGCGATCTGCTCGATCGCCTGCAGGCGGTCCTGGAAGGCTCGTCCGCCCCCGGGGACGCCGCCGGACCGCCCGGCGCTCCAGCCACACGCCCCGCTCCGGCCCGCCCCTCAAAGCCCCAGGCCAACCGGCCGGATCGCGTCGAACCGTAGTCTTTCGGACCGCGCGTTCCCAGCCCTGCGAAGCCCATCGAAAGCGGACTGACACATCGGCGGACCTGCTGTCCTAATCTTCTGTCCGGCAGGAGGTTGGCACTGAAAAAAAAGACGAAATCCACGTTTGCTCGGCGGCGGGGTTATATCTTAGCGTTTCGGTGTCAATCCTCACTCGCCGGCTTTGGAAGGGAAAGGAACTCAATGGCTCTCACCATCAACAACACAAACACATTGTCGCTGCTGAACATCCTCAACCGCACAACAAACGCCCAATCCACTTCTCTCCAGAGACTGTCCACCGGATTCAAGATCAACAAGGGAGCCGACGACCCGGCCGGGTTGATCGCCGTGCAGAGTCTGAACTCCGAACTCAAGGCCGTCGATTCGGCCATCTCCAATGGCCAGCGGGCCAACTCGGTTCTGGATGTGGCGGATGGCGCCCTGACCGAGGTGTCCAGTCTGCTCGGCGACATCGAGTCGCTGGCGGCCGCGAGCACGAGTTCCGGCGGGCTCAGTGCCTCGGAGGTCGCTGCGAACCAGTCTCAGATCGACAGCGCGGTCGACGCCCTCGACCGGATCATCCGGACAACGCAATTCAATGGTTCGAGGCTGCTCGACGGCACTCAATCGATCCGAGCGACGGCCAGCAACACCGCGAAGGTCCAGAACGTCAAGGTGTTCTCGCGGCCCTCCAACACGTCCAATCAGACATTTGCCGTGGATGTGACGGCGGCCGGGACGGTCGCCTCGGCGACCCTCGGATCGTTTACGGCTGCGGACTCGACGGACGTCAGTGCGGCGACGTTTTCGATTGCGGGATCAACCGGTACGGCGACGATCACCGTGTCTGGCACTGATACGTTGGCGAACGTTCGAGACAAGATCATCGCGACAGCTTCGGACACGGGTGTGTCGGCCAGCGTGTCGGGCAACACGATTCACATCCAGAGTCGCTCATTCGGCACCGACAAGTTCATCTCGGCCCAATTCATCAGCGGCGACCAGGACTTCCTGACCGTCGCGCACACGACCGGCACCGACGCCTCGGTCACGGTCAACGGCCAGGCGGCGTTCGTCGACGGCCTGAACGTTTCGTTCAGCTCGAACGGCACGAGTGGCGAGTTCGATCTGACGACGGCGGGCAACGTCGTCGCGGCCGCCGGCAATCTCACGATCACCGGCGGTGGGCAGACGTTCCAGCTCGGTACATCGACCAGCACCCAGGCCACCATCGGGGTCGCCGGTCTGTTCAGCCACCAGTTGGGGAACAGTACGCTCGGGTTCTTGAACACCTTGAAGGGCGGCGGCGCCAACGACTTGTCGACAGACGCCAACAACGCCGTCGCGATTGCCCGGGAAGCCATCTCCAATGTGGCCACGCAACAGGGCCGGATCGGCGGCTTCCAGAAGTTCCAGGTCCAGACGTCGATCAACAGTCTGGGTGCGACCAAGGAGGCCCTCAAGGGTGCGGTGGGCGTGATCAACGACGTCGACTTCGCCGCCGAGACCTCCAACCTCTCGAGGCAGAACGTGTTGCTGCAATCCGCGATTTCGCTCCTGGGTGTCGCTTCACAGCAGTCCTCGCAGGTGCTCTCGCTGTTGCGATAGCGCCAGCAACGCCGAGGATGGTTCAGGTCTGGTGGGACCCATTGCGCAACGGGGCCGAGTGACAACGCTCGGCCCCGTCGCCTTATTGGGGGCAGACCGCGGACGCGGCCATCATTCGCCGGGCGACGGCGCATTGCCATCTCGTCGGGCATAGCGGATGGCCTGGCGGCTCCACTCGAGACAGGGCGCCGGCGCGACGCCGTAGTCAGAGAGACCGATCGTGCGGTGCCCGGCGCCGCAGAGTTCGCGCACCGTTTTCACCAACAAGGGACCGTCGGAGACCGTCGGCGGATGACAGGGGACCACGATTTCGACGCGTCGCGCCTCGCCCGCAGCGGCCACCAGCGCACGGCGCAGGCGTTCCGCCGCCGGGGTTTCCGGCGGTGTGTGGCGTAGGACGAAGCCGTCGCAGTGTTCGACGAAGCGGGCGGCCGCCGTCCGAACCGCTCCCGCTTCCGCGGGCACGTGCACACGCACCGGCACCGACGACCGACGCCGAAGCGCCGCCAGCAATGATGCCAGCGTGTCTCGGCGCACATCGAACCAGGACTTGAGACCGGCATGTTCCTCCAACAGGGCGGACGGGGTCTCTGCGCCGATCGATTCGAGTCGCAGCAGGCGGTCGAGCCGGTCGCGGACGAAGCCGGCCACCGACTCCATGTCGACGCCGGCCTCAGTCGCCCGCTGCCGGCAGGAAGCGCAAAAGCAGAGCGCCCCCAGCATCGCTTCCACCGGCCCGCCGGGCGTGCCGCGTTCGACAGCGCGCGCGGGGTTTGCCGGTGGGTTGAATGTCACGGCCTCCAGTTCGATCACGGATAGCGGATAGTTCGTTGACAGGTCCTCGACGACGGCGGCGAGGAACTCCCTGACGTCCGGATTGGACGGACACAGGCGCATCGGATCGGACTCGCCGAACACGTCCACGCGCGCCGCCATGGGATACCGAGCGACCAGGGCCTCGCCCTCACAACAGACGAGGCGGGCGCGCAGTTTCAGTTTATGGCGCTCGACCGCCCGGGCGATCTGCTCCAGCGGGTTGCGGGACTTCATCCAGGCCGCCGGGATCGGTCGCATCCGCGTGGCGGCGTAGCGGCCGGGGGACGGTTGAAAACAGACGCCCGACTCATGTCGGATGCGCCGCCGCGCGTACCGCGGCCGGAACTGCTCGACGGCGCGGTGTCCCGCCGCGACCGAGACGGCGTCGACCCCCACCTCGCCGGCCAGCCGCCCGATCGCCGCCTCCACGCCCTCGTCCACAAGGTCCCACGGATAGCAGCAGAAAAAGGCCTCGTCCATCCGCAACTCCTAGCCGCCGTTTTCCTCGTAGGCTACGGCCTCATACGGTTTCGGCAGCATCCAGGCGAACGATCGTTTCCAGGTGTGGACGCGCCGGGTCGGGCCGTCGGCGTCGATGAAGGGTTGGCCTTTCTGAGCCAGCGCGAGGATGCCGCCGAGCACATTGCGGGCGTCGAGTCCCCGTTCGGCGAGCCGCTTTGTCGCGACGCCGCTGCGATAGCCGATCGTGCAGTAGGTCAGCACGGGGCGATCGGTCGGCCAGTCGGGCGGCCAGCCGTTCTGCTCGATTTGTTCGAGCGTGAGGTTGCGAGCACCGGGCACGTGGCTGACCTCGTATTCCGCCCGGTCGCGGACGTCGAGCACGACGACGTCGCCGGCGGCGATTCGGGCGATCGCCTCCGCTGTGCTGATCGTCTGGCCGCCGGCCCGTGCTGCATACCACCGCGCCGCGAACCACAGACCGGCCTCGCGATGCCATTGCACGATCGCCGCCGCCATGAGGACCACGCCGATCGTCGCCAGGCGGCGTTTGAGGCGGCGTCGCGACGACCGGGCCGGTCCGCCATCAGTCGGTCCCGCCGCAGGCGATCCCACCCCGCTCACGGCGCCGCTCCCTGTTGATAAAACCCGCTCGGCTTGGACCGATCCCAGTAGGCGCGTCGTTCGACGTATCGCAGGACCATCTGCAGACCCGGGTCGGATCGATACGACAACAGTCGATAAGGCGGCGCGGTCTCGACCTTGAACACATGCTTCCGGTCGCCGCAGCGGACCGTGACCGAGCGGCTCGGGATCGTCCCGAACGGGACGCGGGCGTCGACCGTCTCGTGACCCACGGTCAACGTCGCCGGCGCCGGCGCCGGTGTGTGGCGCGGGCCGTGGGTGGACCGCATCGGCGGGAGCAGGTCGAGCTCCATGTCATGGCCGGCGGCGGCCGCGGCGCGGGCGATCACGAACAGGGCCTCCACCGGATAGGGCACGGGTTTGGCCGGCAATGTCCAGGACCGGTCGGCCTCGCCCTCGAAATAGCTGAACGACAACCCGCGTGTTTCGTCCGGCAGCCACTGCACCTGCTTGTAGGTGGTTCCGCACCACTCCTGGCTGGAGGCCGCCAGTTTCTCCGGTTGGAGCGTTCGCCGGTTGAGGAAGACGGTCACCATATATCTATAGTTGTAGTTTTGTGTGGGAATCTCTTCGACGATGTTCAGCTTGAAGACGGGGAGGTCGGCCACACGGTCCGGCCGGTCGGCCTTGACGCGCGTCTTTGGGTCGAGCCACTCGCGATTGAACAGCAGGACGCGCGTGTAGTGCCGCGGCGTGCCATAGAGGGTGTCGACGGCGTCGTAATAGCACATTTCCGAAAGGCCGTCGTCCCAGAGCTTGAGGTCACAGAAAGCGGCCGGGTACACCCCGCGGTCTGAACGCGGCGGCTGGGCCTGCCCGGTGGGCGCACACCCAGACAGCAAGGCCGCGACCAACGGGACGCAGCCGAGGCCGGCGTTCCGGCGCACTGACCCGCATCTCAACGGAGCGTACGCCGCACGAGGCCGCGGCAGTCCTCTGCTCGATGTCCGTGTGGCATGGCTCTTGCTTGGCGCGCCTGAGTCGTCTGACAGGGTCGCTACCTGCGAAAGCCCGGTCGGCGTTTTTTTCTTGCCGATAATTTGCACGTCCTCAGTATAGGTGTTATAATACATGGAAGCTCAATCGGCTGTTCTGTTAGGAGTCCGCACGGGGCGGTCGCCTGTAACTTCGAATTCAAACCCACCTGCATAGAGGCGGCGAAACTGCTTGGAGTGCGAGTGATCGGACGGGCGGTTGAAGCAGTCACGGATCGAATTCGCGAGGCCAGCGACATCGTCGATGTCGTGGGGGCGTGCGTGGCCTTGAAGCGTGCGGGCAAGGATTTCAAGGCGCTCTGCCCGTTCCATAGTGAGAAGACCCCCTCGTTTCACGTGGTCCCCCACAAGCAGATATTCCACTGTTTCGGCTGCGGTGCCGGGGGGGACGTTTTCAAGTTCATCCAGCTTCGCGAGGGCGTCGGGTTCCGCGAGGCGCGCGAGATTCTCGCGGCTCGAGCCGGGATCGACCTCGAACCCGCCCGCAATGCGCCGGCGCCGCAGGGTCCGGGCAAGGTCGAGATCGAGCGGGCCAACCGGTGGGCTGCTCAGTGGTTTCGCCAGCAGATTGAAGGCCCTGCCGGCCAAAAGGTCCGGGAATATGTGGACGGACGCGGGGTGACGCCCGAGTTCTCGGCAGCGTTCGGCTTGGGGTTCGCGCCGGACGGCTGGGATACGCTCGCCGTCGCCGCAGAGCGGCAAAGGATTCCCCGGGCCGTCCTGATGTCGGCCGGCCTGACGAAGCCACGGCAGGACGGGTCGCCGTACGACGCGTTCCGCAATCGTCTTATGCTGCCCATTCGAGATGTCATGGGCCGCACGCTCGGTTTCGGCGGCCGGACGCTTGGGAATGATGACGCCAAGTACCTCAATTCGCCCCAAAACGCCTTGTTTGACAAGAGCCGCTGTCTATACGGGCTGGAGACCGCCCGAGAGGCGTTCGCAGCGTCCCGCACGGCGATCGTTGTGGAAGGCTACACCGACGCCATTATGGCCCAGCAATGCGGCTTCGGAAACACCGTCGCGACGCTAGGCACGGCCCTCACGGCTGAGCACGTGCAAGTCCTCCGGCGGTATGTGGACAAAGTCATTCTCGTTTTTGATTCGGACGAAGCCGGACAGCGAGCGGCAGATCGGGCGTTGGAGGTCTTCCTGCTCGGTCGGTTGGAGGTCCGCCTCGCAGCGGTCCCGGAAGGCAAGGATCCGGCCGAATTCCTCAGTCAGGGCCACCGTGAGGCGTTTGAACGGACTTTGACCTCAGCGATCGGGGCGCTAGAATTCAAGTGGAATCAGATTCGAGAGCGTTGCGGGGCCGGTGCGGGTCGCGTCGGACAGCGTCAGGCCATCGAGGATTTTTTAGGTCTTATATCTCGCTCAATGGGGGATGCGGCGGCCGATCCCATCCAATGGGGGCTGGTGCTCAACCAACTTGCCAAGCTTCTGGGCCTGCCGCGTGAAGATGTCTATAGGAAGCTCCACTCGATGGCAGCCAACGGGCGGCGATCGCGTCTTCCCGCGGGCGAGGCGGCGTTGCGAAGAGAACGTACCACGGTCCCGCGTCCTTCAAACGCCGCCGCCGCGGCGATGCTGGAACTGCTGGAGGTGTTGCTGAACGAACCAAGCTGTTACGAATCCGTCGCGTCGCAGTTTTCCCCGGACCTGCTGCCGGACGCGACCACGCGGGCGATCGGGCATGCGATCGTCGAGCTGGGGAGGAGCGACGGGGGGTTGACGCTGCCGGCTCTGCTGAGCCGATTTGAGTCTGTTGACACGGCTCGTCGAATTACTGGATTGCAGATTCGAGGCGAGCGTCGAGGGAATTACGCCGCCACGATCGAGAGCGTCGTGAGTCGGTTGGCACAGTTGAAACTGCAGCGCGAGGCGGACGACCTCGTTGCACCGCTTCGGCAGCATGCGGCACCGGAGCTTGAACAGATAAAGGAGACGCCGGACGGTTTGGAGGTCGGCGAAGACGAGGACGATCGTTCCCGTCTTCGTGCGGCGAGCCAAGCCGTAGGTCAGGTAAATCATTTCGCGGCTCGAAGGCATCTGGCGACGTGGTCCCATGCGGGTGCCCGAAAAGAGGAGCCGTCGTCCGCCCGATAGCCGGGCATTCATCGTGACGTCGCGAGCCCGCAGGGCTTCGTCGGATGTCGAGTTGTATCGAGGCGGAAGGGAGACCGGCCCTCGCGGTTTCATGCGACGGGTCGTGTGGCAACGGACAGACGTTGACAGGATCCTGCGGCGCGGGCGTGCCGGAGGTCATCCAGTACTGGAGACGCAGCGAATGACAGACACCCTCACAAAGTGTGCGCCGGCACGACCCAAGGTCACGGCCAACGTGGATCCCATCGAGTTGAGCGTTACGGAACTGATCGACAAGGGTCGCCAGCGCGGGTACCTGACCTGGGAGGAAATGAACGAGACGCTTCCCGACGATGCGGTCCATCCGGACAAACTTGAATCCATTCTGCATCGGCTCGACGAACTCGGCATCGACATGCTCGACGAGGCCGAGGTCGAGAAGAAACTCTCGTTCGGCGACGACACGACCGCCGGCCGGAAAAAGGATTTCAATCCGAACACCGTTGTGGCGGCGGAGGAGGAATTTCCCGTCGAGGCGCCGAGTCGCCGCATCGACGATCCGGTGCGGATGTACCTGACCCAGATGGGCGAAATACCACTCCTGACGCGGCCGCAGGAGATCTCGCTCGCCAAGAAAATCGAACTGACCCGGACGGCGTTTCGGGCGAAGGTGCTCGAATCCGATTGCAGCCTCGCGGCGGCGATAGAAATCATCCGGATGGTCGGCGAAGGGACGCTTCCATTTGACCGGACCATGAAGATCTGCAGCGGTGAGTACCAGATCAAGGCGGTCGTTCAGAAGCGTTTGTCGGGCAACATCGACACCGCTTTCAAGTTGACAGACGACCTGAATCAGCGTGATTGGGAACGCCTTCACGAAGGGCGCATCAGCGCCGGCGAGCAAAAGGCGATCTGGCGGCGGATCCAGCAGCGCCGCCGGAAGGCTGTCGCTCTGCTTGAGGAATTGGGCCTGCGCACCAGCAAGATCACTCCCATGATGCGGAAGCTCTTCTCGCTATCGAAGAAGATGACTGAAGTCCAGAAGATTCTCGACGCGGTGAAGCGGCGGCCGTCCACCCCCGCTGACGAGATTCAGGCGATGCAGGAGGAGTTGGCCGGCCTGCAGGATCTGGTTCTCGAAACGCCCGAGATGCTTGCGAAACGGGTCTCGATCATCAAGCGTATCTACGCGGAATACCAGCAGGCCAAACGCAATTTGTCGGGCGGCAATCTGCGTCTCGTTGTGTCGATTGCGAAGAAGTATCGCAACAGGGGCCTGCCCTTCCTGGACATCATCCAGGAGGGGAACACGGGCCTGATGCGTGCCGTGGACAAATACGAATACAAGCGTGGCTACAAGTTCAGCACCTACGCCACATGGTGGATTCGCCAGGCCATCACCCGTGCGATCGCGGACCACGCACGCACGATTCGCATTCCCGTCCACATGATCGAGACGATGACGCGGTTGCGCAACATCTCGAAGCAGCTTCTTCAGGAGTTGGGGCGGGACCCGAGCATCGAGGAGATTGCGCGGAGGGCCTTGATGTCGATCAGTGAGGCCCGCCGTGTACTCAAGATCAGCCGCCATCCGATTTCACTGGATCGTCCCGTCGGTGAGAGCGAGGACTCTTACTTCGGCGACTTTATCGAGGACGACTCGGTGGAAAGCCCGGCGAGTAACGCCGGCAGTGAGATGCTCAAGGAGCGAATCGAACAGGTTCTCAAGTCGCTGACCTACCGTGAACGGGAGATCATCAAGCTGCGCTACGGGATCGGCGACGGCTATACCTATACCCTCGAAGAGGTCGGCCGAATCTTCAAGGTGACGCGCGAGCGGGTCCGGCAGGTCGAGGCCAAGGCGATTCGCAAGCTGCAACACCCCGTGCGATCCCGCAAGCTCGCGGGATTCCTCGATGCCGACGGTCACCTGAAGCAGCACGACGCCGAGTGCTGAGCGGCAGACATCGAGCCCGACCGGCCGAGCCCCGCGAACGTATCGGCCGGGAGGGTTGCCGCTATGTTCCAGAATAAAACCGACGCTCTGCCGGTTCGAGAGAATCGGCAAAGCGTCGGCTTTTTGTATCTGATTCGGACGAGAGGGGGTCAGTCCGGGACCGCGCTCATCGCGGGCTTGGGCGGCTCCTCTTTCGGCACCT
>CAYQDV010000132.1:0-9596 GCA_964416295.1 uncultured Planctomycetaceae bacterium | reverse complement strand
GCAGGATCGCCCACGCGTGTTCCAAGAGCCTACACCGGCGGGGCGCCGCTGCTCCCCACTCAGTGGCGGGTCCCCCAGCCCCGAAGGGAATGGGGCACCCGTGCCAATATGCGAGTGGCCTGGTCGCTCAGGGGAGATTCGAGCGACCAGGCCGGAGGGTGGAGTGGGAACTATGTCCGGCTGCGAAGCGCGATAGACCTGCTCCGCACGCCGAGGATTTTCAAAACACAAACCTCGCCCGCCGCAAGGCGGGGCCCAGACGAGACCGACACGACCCCTCCCGGGTCAGGGAAGCCACGTTGTGGAAGCCGGTCCGATCAATAATACGCGCTCCTCCGACAAGAGGTCAAGCTGAATCAGAAAGTTTTCCAAAACTCTTGCCTTGGCCGGGTCAAGGTGCCGGACGGTCTCGATGAGGCCTGCCGCGGCGGGCAGCGCCCCGAACTTGGCACCGAGGGCGTGGCCGGCCGAGCGGAGCGATACGAATCCGTCGTCGTCCTTCTGGCCACCGAAGGCCTCGGCGAACAGGTCGAAGATGGTCTTGGGCTGCGGGAAGACTCGGACTTCGTAGCTGCCGAGGTCGGCTTCATCGGCGGCCTTCTTGATGGCGTCGGCGAGGCCGCCGAGGCGGTCGACGAGGCCCTTTTCGAGGGCCTGTTCGCCGGTGTAGACGCGTCCGCCGGCAAGGGCGTCGACCTCGCCCTCGATGCGGTCGGCGCGGCCCTCGGTCACGCGGGCCTTGAACTCACCGTAGACGCGGTTCATGGTCGATTGGATCAGCTCCCGCTCTTCGTCGGAGAACTTCCGGTTGGTGTTCATGATGTCGGCGTGTGCCCCGCGCTTGTATTCCTTGCCGGTGACGCCTGCCCAGTCCCAGAGGCCCTTGGTCACGATCTTGCCGCCGACGACACCGATGGAACCGGTGATGGTGCTCGGCTCGGCATAGATGGCGTCCGCCAACGTCGAGACGTAGTAGCCGCCGCTGGCCGCCACGTTGCCCATCGAGACGAGGAACGGCCGGCCTGACTGCTTGAATCGCTTGGTGGCTTCGCAGATGACCTCGCTGGCGATGGCGGATCCGCCGGGCGAGTTGACGCGGAGCACGAGGGCCTTGACCGACTCGTCCCGGGCGGCCTTGGCGATGGCCTTGCGGATGGTCTCGGAGGCGGCCGTGGATGAACCGCCAAAGAAACCGGGTTCGCTCTCACCCGAGACGATGGAGCCTTCAACATACACGACGGCGACCGTCGGCTTGTCGGATTGGGTGGGACCCTTCATCAGGTCGCTGAGCAACTTGAAGATGGCGAAGGGGTTTTCGAGGTCGACCTCGGGGCCGCCCTTCTTGCCGTAGTCGCGAACGACCTCGGTGTCGCGACCGTATTTCCTGCGGATGCTCTGGACGAAGTCCCCGCGGTATTGGAGGGCGTCGACGAGCTTGGCTTCGAGCGCTTCATCGGGGTGAAAGAGGCCCTTGTCGATCAAGTCACTGACGGTTTCGGGCGACAGATGGCGGCTCTCGGCGATGTCGGCGATGATCTGCTCGTAGATGGAATCGAGCAGCGAGTTGGTCTGCTGTTCGGCCGCTTCGCTCGGGCCGGTTCGGTAAAACGGCTCTCCGGCCGACTTGAAAGCCCCGCAGTGGATGATGTCGGCTTCGACCCCGATCTTGTCCAGGAGGTTCTTGAAGTAGAGCGACTCGCTGTAAAGGCCAGAGAGGTCAAGCATGCCCTTGGGCATCATCACGAGACGACTCGCCGACGATCCGAGCAGGAGCGTCCCGACGTGCAGGGTTTCGGCATAGATGAGGACGTCCTTGTCCGCGGCGCGGAGGGCGTCGAACTGAGCACGGAGTTCCTGAATCTGGGCCAGCCCGAGGGCGGCCTCCTCGATGTCGAAGACGACGGCCCGCAGGTCCGCGTCGCCGCGCGCCCGGCGGAGCGTCTGGAGCAGGTCAAACATGTTGACCGGTGCGTGCGACCCCAGCAGGGCGGACATGTCCATCTCGCCGGGGGATTCGGGCATTGGCCCCTTGAGCTTGAAGACAGCAATCTTGTCGCCCTCGTCCGCGGAAGCCGCCATAGGCACGGCAAGAATCCCTACAACCGCCAACAACGCGAAATATCGCTTCCAACCTGGCATATCTGTTTCTCCCAGTTATCGAGTTGTCTGTCACGGGCGCCCGACGCTCCCCACCCAGAGAGTCTGGCAGGACGCGTGGGCAACCCGCCCGCGCGTCTTCATCGGCAACACACCGGCGGGACGCCGATGCTCCCCGCCCCACCGAGCCTCCGCGACCAATGGGGCGTGGCCGAGCACCCGGCGAGCACCTGCGCACGCACACTGTCAGCCAGCACAACGGGCGGCCCGCGGCCATCTCACGGAGCTGTCCGCTCTGATCCGACCGAAGGCGAAGGGACGGATTCCACAGGAGCCTCCCGTTCGCGGCCGACCGGGCGGTCGTCCGGCCGCTTCGCGGGCGGCCCGGAGGCGGGCTGGACGCCGGCGAAGCCCTTGATGGCCGGCATGTCCTCGGGCTTCTCGCTCTGGTGGACGGCATAGACCTCGACGCGGACGATGTCGTCATAGGGCACGCGGACGACGAAGCATCCGACCTTGTAGGCCTCGTCCGCGGGCATGCATTCGAACGTCAGACACACGGTGTCGCTCTTCGGAACGAGCGTTTTGACCTCGTAGGAGAAGCCGTCCCGGAGATACAACACCGTCCGGGCCTCCAGACCGTCGTAGAACTCCCGGCAGGCGGGTGTTTCGTCGGTGGCTTCCGGCTTGGCATCGGGAAAGCGGAGGCGGGCACACCGCCTTTTTGCCTCGTTGACTTGGTCGAGATAGCCTCCTGAAAACCACCAGTCGTAATTGAACAGCATCGCCAATCGTCCCCGGTTTTGAATTGTGGTCCCAACACGGCTGGCCGGCATCCCCCGGGCCGTAAAACGTCCTCTCGGCCCACGCCATCGCCGTATCGGGGCGTCGCGTTCCTCTTTTTCGCAACCTTAGGACATAGCGAGAGGTGTGTCAAACGCGGCCCAGGCCCGCGCCGGCTGCCACTGGCGGCCTGTCCACCAGTGCCCTGTCACGCCGCATTGGCTGGGGAGCATCGGCGTCCCGCCGGTGTAGGGCCTCTGACGACAACGGCAGGGCAATGTTGCCCAGACCTGCCGTCGATCCAAACGCGGCACTGCACAAGTGCGTGATGCGCCGGCCCGCCGCTTCCACCATGGTCCCGACGTCGGCCCATAGCGTCCGGCGACGGTCGTCTCGCACGGCCACGCGAGCGTGGCCGTGGCACGCGGCGATCCTGCGGGAATACCTCGGGCGTCCGGAGCATTACCCCTGATGGCGTTCCGATCGCGGAGCGGTTAACTTGTATCATGGCGTGCCACAATCATGATGGAGGCTTTCCATGTCCAAACGAATCGTTGCGTGTTTGAGTGTTTGCATGCTGCTCGCTGCCGTGTCGGCGGTCGTGGCTCAGCGTCCGGGCCACCGGCGTCCGCCGCGGGATGACAAGGCGCCGAAGGTGGGCCAGGTGGCGCCGGCGTTCACGTTGAAGTCCCTGGACGGCAAGCGGACGGTGCGGCTGAAGGAATTTGCGGGCAAGCGGCCGGTGCTGTTGTTCTTCGGGAGCTATACCTGACCGCCCTTTCTGCGCCAGTCTGGCGCAATGGAAAAGCTCTACCAGACCTACAAGGACGTCGCCGAGATCAACATCGTCTATATCAGCGAAGCCCACGCGGCGGACGATTCCTGGCCCGTGCCCTACGCGAAGGACAAGGGCATCAAGGAACACACCAATTACGGCGAGCGCTGCGCCGTGGCCGAGCGGCTGGTCAAAGACAAGAAGCTGACCATCCCGTGCCTGATCGACAAGATGGACAACAAGGTGGCCGATGCCTACAAGGGCTGGCCCGACCGCATCTATCTGATACGAAAAGACGGTCGTCTTGGTGTGGCGGGCAACCGGGGTCCGTGGGGGTTCCCGCCGGCCCTCGCCAAGGTCACCCAGTGGCTTGAAGAGTACAAGAAGACGGGCGAGGAGCCGGTCCTGCCGGAGCAGACGCCAAAGGACGATTCGGGTCGCGACAAGAAGTCGGCGTCCGGCGACCGCCCCGGTGGCGACGCCCATCGGGTGACGTGCGTGGGTTGCTCGGAGCGGATCGACGCATCGAAGGCGTACACCTGCGCCAACCACTGCCATTGGTGCGAGCGGTGCGCCCGGCGGAACGGGCTGGTCTGCTCGCACTGCGACGGCGAGCCGCTGTGGCGCCGTGGCGAAAAGACGAACTGACGCGCGAGCGGAAGGCCCCCGCCGAACGACGAACGGCGGGGGTCGCCGCGCGTCACAGCAACAGTCAAGTCGCCGAAGCGGCGTTTCGCCCGGCGGCGTTGTCTGCGGTCCCGCACGGCCACGCAAGCGTGGCCGTTGCACGCGGCGAACAGGGCCGTAGCACGCAGCAACATCGGGACGGCACGCGCTAGGGTTGCTTGAGGACCGGCGGGCGCTGGGCGACTCTTGGTGAGGCGTCGCCGCCGGGGCGTTTCTCGTCGGGCGGCGCGGTTCCGTTGCCGGCGATCGTGCCGGCGATGGACCGGGTGAGTTCGCGGAGGTCGACGCCGAGGACGCTCTCGAGCGTCGCGAGCGACTCGGACAGCATCCGGGCACGACCCATGGCGGCCCCGGTGATCGCCGAGCCCTGACCGCCGTCGATGACCGTGACATCGCCGAGGTTGACGTTGGCGATGGTCTTGGTCAGTTCCTGCACCACGTTGGGCATCATCTCGATCAGCATGACCTTGAGGGCGTCGGGGTGGTTCTGGATCGACCGGCCGATCTGCTCGATGGCGGTCGCCCGGGCCTTGCCCTCCTGCAGGATCGAGGCCGCGTCTCCCTCGGCGCGGGCCTTGGCCACGTCGCGGGCCGCGTTGGCCTTGGCCACGTCGGTCGCCAGCAGGCGGGCCTCCTCCGACTGGGCCGCGGCCTGATTGCGCTCGGCCTCCTTGAGCGACGCCTCGCGGGCCAGCTCCGCCTTGCGTATACGCAGGGCGTTGTCCGCTTCGGCGATGGCCTTGTCGGCCCCGAGCCGGGCCTGTTCGGCCTTCTGACGACCGATCGCCTCGGCGGTTCGGGCCTCGGCGTCCCGCTCGGCCTGCGCGCGCCGCGCCTGAGCGTCGGCCTCGGCCTGCTTGACGTCGGCATCGGCCTTGCGCTGAGCCTCGAACTGCCGGGCATCCGCCCGAACCTGTGCCGACGCCTTCCGGGCGATCGACTCGAGATATTCTTCCTCATCGTGGACGTTCTGGATATTGACGCTGTCGATGACCAGGCCCAGCTTGCTGAAATCATCGGTGACCTCGTTCATCACGGTGGTGACGAACTTGTCGCGGTCCTCGACGATCTCCTCCGGCGTCATATTGCCGATCACCGCCCGCAGGCCGCCCTCCAGCGTCTCTCGTGCGACGCGCTGCATCTCCACCAGAGGCTGCTCGAGGAATCGCTCGATCGCGCTTCCGCGGACGCTCGGGTCCGACGAGACCTTGACGTTGGCCACGCCGGTGACGATGACGGGGATCATCGTCCCGCCGCCGGCCTGGGCCTTGACCTCGAGGGCCACCTGCATGTTCTGGAGGCTCAGGCGGGCGACCTTTTCGAAGATGGGAACGACGATGGTGCGGCCGCCGATCAGCGTGCGGTAGCCCTGGCCGGCGGTCTTTCTGCCGCTGATCACCAGCAACTCGCTCGGATTGCCGACCACGACCCACTTGGTCACGATCCACAAGAAGCCGACCATCAGCACCAGGACGCCGAAGCCGATCAGCATCGCCGACTTCAACCCTTCCATCTGTGCAGCCATCAACAGATTCATGTCGCGCCTCCCTCGTTGGTTGCCTGGAGAAACTCGTATTCCTTCTGAGATACCACCCGCGCCGTGCCTCCGCGATAGGCGACGACGCCCACGGTCTGCCCGACCTCGAAGGCGTCTTCATCGCGCCGGCCTCGGGCCGGAACAAAACGCTCGGTCTCGCCGATGCGAATCGCGACCTCACCCCGCGCCGAGGGTCGGATCGCCACCGTCACGCGGGCCGGCTTGTTGACATAGTCCTGGATCCGTGCGGCGCTGTCGCTGCTCGAACGCACCAGCAGGCGGAACGTATGATGCACGAGCTGTCCGATCACGACGCCGCCCACGATCGACAAGCCCAGAGCGAGCAGCGGGCTGACGTCGGAGGCATAGGTCAACACGGTCCCGACCAGTCCGAACGTCGCGGAGAAATAGATCAAGAAGCGGACCGAGAACCAGTTGGACAGCGCCATGGCCCCGTCCGCCGGATGGCCGCCGGTGCCATCGACGTCGGCGTCCACGTCTACATCTACGTCCGTCTCGATGTCGGCCCCCACATCGACATCAACGTCCACGCCGGCATCGAGTCCGCCACCGACATCCGCGTCGGCATCGCCCCCGAACAGCGCCGAGATCGCGACCAGCCCTCCGCCGACGATGAGGCAGACGGCATAGACGCCGGTCAGCAGCGGCCACGCCGCCAGCACGGCCGGGGCGACTGTCGCGCTTGCGAATCCATCGATCATGACCGGTCCTCCGCCAAGACATGCGCCACCGGGCCGGCCCGACGACCGTCCCGCCCACGCGTTCACACTGTAGCATGGCGTCCGACCGCTGCCCATTCTAATCCGGCCGTGATTTTATCATGGGCCGCGCCGGCGGCGCCCGGCGTGACGAGGACCGCAGACTGGTGTAGGCGGCCCCGAAGGATCGGACGACGCGTGTCGTCAGACCTGCACGGCCACGCAAGCGTTGCCGTGGCACGCGGCGGAGAAACTCTTCCTGCCGCTTTCTTATGCCACGACGTCCGTCAGCGACTCATCGAGGCAGGCGATGATGTAGTCGGCGTCTTCGGCCGTGACGCACATGGGCGGTTTGATGCGCAAAACGTTGCCATAGAAGCCGCCTTTGCCGAGGAGGAGGCCGCGGGTTTTGGCTTCCTCGAGGAGGCGGGCGGTCTCGGGGACGGCGGGTTCCTTGGTCCCGCGGTCGCGGACGAGTTCGACGCCGAGCATCAGGCCCATGCCGCGGACCTCGCCGATCAGGGAGTGTTTGTCGGCCAGGGCCTCGAGGCCGGCCTTGAGCCGGGTGCCGACGGCGCGGGCGTTTTCCTGGATGCCCTCCTCGTCGATGACGTCGAGCGTCGCGAGGCCATAGGTCGCCTGAACCGGGTTGCCGCCGAAGGTGTTGAAGTGCAGCTTGCCGGTAAGGGCCTTGGCGACCTCGGGCGTGGTCGTGACGGCGGCGAGGGCCGTGCCGTTTCCGATGCCCTTGGCCATCGTGACCATGTCGGGCACGACGCCCCAGTTTTCGAATCCCCAAAACTTCGTCCCCGTGCGGCCGAATCCGGTCTGGACCTCGTCGGCGATACACAGTCCGCCGGCCTTGCGAACCTCCTCGTAGGCGATCGTGAAGTATTCCTTCGGAGGCGTGACGACGCCGCCGACACCCATGATCGGCTCGGCGATAAAGGCCGCAACCTTGCCGGGCGTGGTGAACCGGATCAGTTCGCCGATGTCGCGGGCACACTGAACGTCGCACGACGGATAGGTCAGCCCCAGCGGGCAGCGGTAGCAATAGCCCGGCATGCCGTGGTGGACGCCGAAGCCGTGGGGTGTGGTGTACTTCCAGGTGGAGTGCGCGGTGAGCGCCATGCCCTGCCGGCCGCCGCCGTGGTAGGCGTTGCGGAGGGCGACGACGTCGAAGACGCCGGTATGCTCGCGGGCGGTGAGGATGGCAAGGTCGTTGGCCTCGCTGCCGCTGTTGGTGAAATAGGTGACCTTGAGGTCGCCGGGCAGGTGGTCGGCGAGCTTCTTCGCATATTGCCCGACGGTCGGGTGAATGTAGATGGTTGTCGTATGCTGAAGGCGGCCGACCTGCTCGCGGACGCGCTCGACGACCTTCGGATGGCAGTGGCCGACGGACACCGTCACGATTCCGGCGATGGCGTCGAGATAGCGACGGCCGGTGTGGTCCCAGAGGTACTGCATGTGCCCCTCGACGATCATGAGCGGCTCTTTGTAGTAGGTCAGCAACGCCGGCGTGAGATACTCCTGCCGCAGGGCGAGGACCTCGCGGGGCGTGGGGCCGTCATAGGCCCGGGGTTGGTGCGAACAGACCGGCAGGGACAGCGCTTTCTCGGCCATGGCGGGGTTCCTTTCTCGCTCTCATTGTCGACGGGCGGGCCGGCGGCGTCAAAGGCGGGAGACCGTCAGGAGCGGGTGGCATGTCCATCCGCGCAGCGGTGGACATGTGCTCGGCCCACAGCACCATGCGGAGCCGACTGCCGTGCTGCGATTCGAGGCATTCTCGCTGGCTTCGCACGCCCACGGCTTCGCCGATGGGCGTGGCACCCGTGCTGCTCTGAGAACACTCAACTCGCGTGCTCGAACGAGCCATGTGGAAGCCGCCCGCTGACGGTCGCGGTCCGGATCGGATTCGTCGTTCGGCGTAAGACGACAGACGCAGGACCCGGGGCCTACAATGGGCGCCATGCCGGATGTGGCCGGACATCTCGCGATCATCACGCTGGCGAACCCGGCATTGTTGTGGGGCGCGGCGGCCTGCGCGGCGCCGGTGATCATTCACCTGATCCTCCGATCGCGGCCACGCCGACAGGCTTTTCCGGCGCTACAGTTCCTGATGGCCTCGCGGCGCGTGAGCGTTCGGCAGCACCGACTCCGTCACCTGTTGCTGCTCTTGCTCCGGATGCTGGCGATTCTGCTTCTCGTCGGAGCGTTGACGCGGCCGGTGTCGCGGGGGTCGTGGATCAGCGCCCGGACCCGTGGAAAGACTGCGGCCGTCTTTTTGATCGATGATTCCGCGAGCATGACCTATCGCTTCGAGGGGCGGAGCCGGCTGGAGCGTGCCCGCGCGTGGACGCGGCAGCTCCTCCTCGATCGCAACCGGTTTCCCAACGGTTCAACGTTCATGGTCTTCGGCTGTCACACGCCCGCGCGCGACGTGCGATGGGAATCCGACCGACAGGACGCCCTCCGCGACCTGCGCGGCGTCGAGGTTTTGTTGCACGACCGCACGCTGGCGGACGGCGTCACGCGCGCCCTCGAACGACTGGCGCAAGCCCGGCTCCCGCGCAAGGAAGTCTACATCCTGACCGACGGGACGGATCATGCCTGGTCCGGCCTGGCCGACGGGCGCTGGTCCGACGCCCCCGGTGTCGCTGTGTTCGTTCTCGACGTCGGGGACGACGAGGACGCGAACGCGCGACTGGGCCCGCTACTCGATTTCGACGGACGGGCGCCGGCGCGGACGCCGATCCGGCTTCGCGCCACGGTGTCGGCGGGAGACGCGGCGTTTCGCGGCCGCGTGGAGGCCGCCGTCGACGGCGCGGTCGTCGCGCGAAGCGAACCGCTGGAGATTGCGGCGGGCGGCTCGGGCGAGGCGGTGCTGCTGGTGCCACCGCTGGAGCCGGGGCCGCACCGCGGCGTGCTGCGCCTCGCGACGGCCCATCGCCCTGAGGACGCCGAGCCGATTTATTTTGAGCGCTCGGCGCGCTCTGTG
>CAYQDV010000131.1:0-9641 GCA_964416295.1 uncultured Planctomycetaceae bacterium | reverse complement strand
TCAGTCTTCGGCCTTGGCGTCGCCCCGCGCGAAGATGCTGGCGACATAGTTCAAGACGTCCGTCGCGCTGGTCTCGTTGTAGCCGAAGTACTTGATCAGACGCTGCTTGACGACGTCGATCTTGGCCTGAGTCTCGTCGTCGACCACGCCGCTGACGACGTTCTTGAGTTTGATCGTGTCACGCTGGTCCTCGAAGAGCTTCAGCTCCAGGGCCTTTTGCAGCCGGGCGTTGGTGCTGTATTCGAACTTCTTGCCGTCGAGCGCCAAGGCGCCGATGTAGTTCATGATCTCCTGCCGGAAATCGTCCTTGCGCGACTCAGGGATGTCGATCTTCTCTTCGATCGAGCGCATGAGCCGCTCGTCCGGCTCTTCGTCCTTGCCGGTGTACTTGTTGCGGACCTTTTCGCGCTGTGTGTAGGCACGCACGTTGTCGATGTAGTTGGCCGCCAGCCGTTGGATGGCCTCTTCGTCGGCGCTGATCGCCCGCTGAACCTCGCCCTTCAGAATGTCTTCATACTCTTCGCGGACGACGGACAGCAACTCCCGGTACTGCTTGCGCAACTCCTCGTCGGAGAGCAGCGAGTGGTGAGACAGGCCGGCCTCCAATTCGTTCATGACCATGAAGGGATTGATGCACTTTTCCTGAATCGCCTGATCGCTGACGAGGGCGTTGGAGATCTTGTCCTGAATGTAGCGAGGGCTGATGCCCTGCATGCCTTCGCGGGGCGATTCCTCGCGCAGTTCCTTGACCGAGTCTTCGGTGAAGCCGGGAATGCTCTTGCCGTTGTAGAGCTTCAGCTTCTGAAGGCGCGTCAGGCCCGCCTTCTTGGGTTCTGCCAGACGGGTCAGCACGGCCCACATTCCCGCCGTCTCGATCGTGTGCGGCGCGATGTGAATCCCCCTGATCTTTTCCTTGTTGAAGTCCTTCTGATAGATCCGGATTTCATCGTCCAGCACAACGTTGTACGGGATGTCGATCTTGATTGTCCGGTCGCGAAAGGCCTCCATCAGTTCGTTGCTCTGGAGCTTCCGATATTCGGGTTCGTTCGTGTGGCCGATGATGACTTCGTCGATGTGGGTCTGGGCAAACTTCTTCGGCTTGATCACATGTTCCTGCGACGCGCCGAGGAGGTCGTAGAGAAAGGCCACGTCGAGCTTGAGGACCTCGATGAATTCGATGATGCCGCGATTGGCGACGTTCAACTCGCCGTCGAAATTGAACGCCCGTGGATCCGAATCACTGCCATACTCGGCAATCTTGCGGTAGTTGATGTCGCCGGTCAGTTCGGTCGAGTCCTGGTTCTTTTCGTCCTTGGGTTGGAAGGTGCCGATCCCGCGACGGTCCTTCTCGCTCAGGATCAGGCGTTTGATCCGGACGTGATCGAGGACCTTCCTCCAGTTTCCGTCATACTGCTTGAGCAGGTCGTTGTAGGTTTTTCGGCAAAACGGGTCGAGGTCGCCCTCGACGATCACATGCTGTTCCGGCGGAAGCGACTCGTTCAAGAGGGCGAGCACGTCGCGTCGAGCCTCGGCGGGAATCAGCTTCAGCGGTTCCTCGTGCATCGGGCAGTTCGTGAAGCCCTCGCCCCCTCCGCGGTCGGACAGCCGCCAGGCGAATGTATACATCACGCCCTCGTCGAGGCGGGAGTAGTATTCCATGCCCTTCTTGAGCAGGCGCGCAATGGTGGACTTGGCCGATCCGACCGGGCCGTGCAACAGGAGAATACGGTGCTCCGTGCCGTATCCGTTGGCCGCCGACTTGAGGAAGTCCACCAACTGCATGAGCGCAATCTCCAGCCCATAGACCGCATCCTCTCCGTTGCCGATCGGGTCGGAGAAGAACTTGTAGCGGATCATGTCCTCGCGCAACTTCGTGTAGCGCTCGGCGCCGAACTGAAGAATCATGTCGTAGACGCGCTGGAAGGCGTTGCGGGCGACCCTGGGATTCCGTGTGACGATGTCGAGATAATCGTCAAATGTCCCTTCCCAGGTTTCGTCCCGGAAGTGTTGTGGGTCGATCCGCCTGTCGACGAGTTCCCAAATCGCGTTCTTGTTCGCCATTCCTGAAGTCTCCCGCGTGGCAGCCGCGTCCCCAAGGCCCTTGCCTGATTCTATACCCTGTTTCTTCCCTTGCAGTCAGATCGGCCTAGAAGGGGTATGTCCGTGACGACGATATGAGAACACCGACGTGAAATCGGGATGTGGCCCGGTGGTCGTCCACACGGCTCCGGGCCGGCAGCATCTCTAACTCGTTGCCAGACAATAGAATACGGGAGCGACCCCCCTGCTTCCCGCCGCACGCGGCATGAACGAGATCGAGCGGGCGCTACTGCGAGGCCTATGGCTGCGCAAGCCGGCTCGATGCCGCCGTAGCCTTCAGCCGCCGCCGGATCAGTCGATCTGGCGTGGCTGGTAGATGACGCCGCCGATAACCAGGGTGACGCCGGCTGCGAACGCCGCCGCAGGATGAGCCAAGAGCCATGTGCCGCCGGGAAGCCAGTCGAGCCGATCGATGAGAGCGAGCGGACCGCTGTAGCAGATGACGCCGGCAACGGAAGAGATGAAAACGCCGAATGCCATGAGGGTTAATGTGATCGATGTCATGTTCTGTCCTCCGCGATGCGCGTCGGGCCGGCGATGCCCCGCGTGCTGTGCCGAGAGGCAAAGAGCGTGCCGTGAGGGCGGCGACCCGGCCGGCGACCCGATCGGGTCATAATGACGCCACGCCGGCGCGCTGTGGCGATCGTCCGAGAGGAGACGCGGCATCCCGGGACGAGCGACGGCCTCCGGGTGGGCAATAGCACCCAATGGCGGTCCATCTTGCCCAAGCTTCGAGCCCAACCAACGGTATTTTTCGGACTGTCTGTATCGCGCAGTGGTGTCGCGGAGGCGTGGATTCGGGCGTCAGTTCCGGTAAACCGATCGCGGCCAGGACCGTGCGAGTTGGGCCTGCCGTGCGTGGTTGCATAGCGCGGCTGCCGTTCCCTGAAGGGCATCGATCAGGTGATGCGCTCTGGCACAGAGTCTTGATTCCGCCAGGAAGAATTGCTTTTCCGCCGGGCTTTGCAGGACGATGGAGGCCAGCACGTCCACGATGTTCGAAAGGCTCATGTCGCTGCATTTCATGAGTGCGTGCCAGTTTCCGCACTCGGCAAGCTGGGCGATCGGAGATTCCAGCATGAACGCCTTGAGCTTCCGGCGAATGAGACATTCCTCCTGGGGTTCGACATCGCGGTCGGGGACGAGCCGCAGGCGCGCCCTGCGATAACGCCGCTGGTGGTTTTCCTCAATCACGCGGGCGCGAAAGAGCCCCTGGAGCAGGAAGTTGAAGCGGCCGTCCGGCAGGCACTCCTCGCGCAAGATCCTCCCGACGCAGACCACGTCGTGGATGGGAGCATCGAGCGTGTGGTAGCGTGCTTCAAATCCCGGCCGCAAGAGCGCCAAGGCGATTCTGCGGGAGCCGCGCAAGGCGTCGCGCGTCATGCTCTTGTAGCGCTCCTCGAAGACGTGGAGCGGAAGAACCGCTCGCGGCAGCAGGACGGCGTTGGGCAGGGGGAAAATCGGCGTCCACTGCGAAACATTCAAGGATGAGGCTGACGAATCGGTCAACGGATGCTCTCGCTGTTACCACGGGATTCCGCACGCCCAAGGACGCCCCATCGGCGAGCCGGCCGTGATCGTCTGATTCGTCCGGGAAGCCGAACAATCGGTGCGAAGCTCCCGTCCACCTGCGGGCATTGTAGCAGCCTGCTTGGGCTGCGGCAGCAGGGAGGGGATTTCGTGGCGCCGCAGGCCGCGGGACCGGACGACGACGCGGCCTGCGGACCCGCCCGCCGCGTCTGGCCGTCCGGGCGATGATCCGCCATGATACCGGTCCAATGGGCAGAGACGTGATCGTTGTCGGAATCGACGAGGCGGGTTACGGTCCGATCTTGGGGCCGCTCGTCGTGAGCGCGACGGCGTGGCGCATCGCGGCACGGGACGCGAGCGACTCGCTATGGGAGATCTTACGGCAAAGCGTCAGTCCATCTCCGTCAGTTCGTGACGCCCGCGTGCCGATCGTCGACAGCAAGAAACTCTTCAAGCAGAGGAAGGGATTGGGGCGGCTTGAGCGATCGGTGCTCGGGGTCGTCGGGACCTGGCGCGGGATTCCGCCGACATTGGCGGCCCTGCTGCGGCTGGTCGCGCCGGATGCCATCGACCGGCTTCGTCACTATCCCTGGTACGGCGCCCCGGAGCGGCCGCTGCCCGTCTCCGCCGACCGCGGAGTCGTGCGGATCGCCGCCGCCCTGTTGAGAGAAGATATGGCGGCACACGGCATCCGCTCGGCAGGCTTCTGGTCCGAGGTGCTTCCGGAAGCCCATTACAACCGGCGCGTCGCCGCGACGCGCAACAAGGCCGTCGTCCTGATGGGGTTGACGATGCGGCTGATTCAACGTGTCGACCAGACCTGGCCGGACCATGAATTGCGAATCTTTATCGACAAACAGGGTGCGAGAGATCACTACGGCGCCGTCCTCATGCGCTCGTTTGCGGATCGTCGCCTGCACGTTGTTGCCGAAGGACAGGATCAAAGCGTCTATGAGCTGACCGGCGGCGCGGCGCCCTGGCAGATCGGGTTTCGGCAGTCCGGCGAATCCCGGCACCTGCCCGTGGCGCTGGCGAGCATGCTCAGCAAGTACCTTCGAGAAGTGCTGATGGGCTGTTTCAATACGTATTGGTCGAACCAGGTTCCCGGCCTGCGACCGACCGCCGGCTACTATCAGGATGGACAGCGATTCCTTCGCGAGGTCACGCCCCACCTTTGTCGCCTGGGCATTGCCCGCGAGCAACTGGTCCGGACGCGGTAAGGACGGAGTGAGCCTTGCGGACCCTAGGCGCGACGGGTGCTGGCTCCATGACGAATTCGAGACTCTAACGTGTTCGAATGGCTGAGGAACTGGCGCACGCGGCACCATCATCCGGCTTCGCTGGTGTTGCACGCCGTGGGCATCCCGTTGACGATCGGGTTCATTCCGCTGGCGTTCGCGCAGTGGCTGGATGGGCGATGGGACCTGTGGTGGCGTCCGACCGTTCTGCTGATCGCCGGCTATGCGCTGCAATGGGTCGGCCATCGGATCGAGGGCAACGACATGGGGGAAGTGATCATTCTGAAGCGGTGGTTGGACCGGCCGTACATCGCCGTCTCGCCGCGCTATGCCAACGCCGAAACGTCTGCGTGTCCGGACGCGGAGTCGTTGGATATTTCGCCTAGGTATGATACCATCGCCCCGGGCACCCTCGGAGGAAACGAAGCGTCTCAGCAGAAGGGTCACATGCCGTGAAGGATGCCATCGATCGGGTACACCAAGCCGACTGCCTCGAAGGCCTGGCGAGTCTGGGGGCTGAATCGGTTGATCTGGCGTTCGCCGATCCGCCGTTCAATATCGGCTACGCTTACGATCAATACGATGATCGGCAGGACCGCGCCAGCTATCTCGACTGGAGTCGTCGATGGATCGGTGCGGTGTATCGCGTTCTCAAACCGGACGGTGCATTCTGGCTGGCCATCGGCGACGAGTATGCGGCCGAACTCAAGCTGATCGCGCAAAACACGCTTCCGGGGCTTTCGATCGGAGACGCGGGCTTTCACTGCCGAAGCTGGGTCATCTGGTATTACACCTTCGGCGTCCACTGCAACCGCAAGTTTACGCGGAGCCACGCCCACCTGTTCCATTTCGTCAAAGACCCGAAGCGGTTCACCTTCAACGGCGACGGGGTCCGCGTGCCGTCTGCCCGGCAGTTGGTCTATGCGGACAAGCGGGCCAATCCGAAGGGTCGCGTGCCGGACGACACCTGGTTGATTCCGCCGCACGTGCCGGATGCGTTTGCGCTTCGGCCGCAGGACATCCCCCACGGCTTTCAGCCCGACGACGACGTCTGGTGCTTCTCGCGGGTCGCGGGCACCTTCCGAGAGCGACAGGGCTGGCACGGTTGCCAGATGCCGGAGCAGCTTCTCGGCCGCATCCTTCGCGCATGCTCCAACATGGGCGACTGTGTGCTGGATCCGTTCACGGGGACCGGGACGACGCTGGTCGTCGCCAAGAAACTCGGGCGGCAATTTGTCGGGTTCGAAGTGTCGGACAACTACGCGAACGAGGCGAGAAAGAGGCTTGCCGCGACTCGGACAGGAGATTCTCTCAACGGCTCGGCGGGTCCCGTCATTTGTGCGCGGCGGACCGAGTCTCGGGACGCCCACGGCGCCGCTCGCCACCGACGCCGTGGGAGAGGCAAGGAAGAGACAAGCCTATTCGGCTGAACCGCGTCGAGTCTTGGCGGTGGCCGCTCCCCGGCAAGGGCGCCCGGGAGTCCGGCACGGCGCTCGGATATCCGCATCGCGCGACAATTAGCGGTTGTATTTCGCCGAACGGGCAGTATACTGACATGGCTGTGGTTGTGGCTCGCCTACGGAGGGGCAGGATTCGAACACAGACGAACGAAACACCTAACTGTGGTCCCGCCGCAGGGGCTTGGAGGACATGCAAATGACCGACCAGACGGGCGAGTTTCCGACGGTGCTCGGCACCGACGCGAAGTTCAACGGCGAACTGACCTTCGACAAGTCTGTCCGGATTGAAGGGACGTTCGAGGGGCGGATTCGCTCGAAGGGATCCCTGACCATCGCCGAAGGCGCCAAGGTCGTCGCCGACGTTGACGCAGCGAATGTCTGCCTGGAGGGTGAGTGCAAGGGCAATGTGGTCGTCAGCGAAAAGCTTCAATTGATGGCCACCGCCCGACTCGAGGGCGATCTGCGAACGACGCGCCTCGAAATCGCCGACGGTGCGATCTTCGTCGGCAACGTGACCGTGGGTCAGTCGGCCGCGGAAGCCGGTGCCCGCAAGGCGTCGCACGCACACGATGAGACGGCGACCACATCGCATGCGCGAGAGGCCGGACGCGGCGCTGCCCCCCAGCCTGTCCGACCGCGCCCGCAGCAGGTCTCGACGGCCTGATCGCATCAAGCGTCGTCGCGCAGGATGGACCAGTGGGCGAGGTCGTGGTGCATGGCGGCCCATTCCGAAGAGTCTGGCGCGCCGCGACGACCCGAGTGGAGATTCAGGTCACGGGGCAGCTCCGATGGGTTCAACTCCGAATACGAAGATCGTTCGATGCTGCCACTGCGAGGGGATGATGCGCGTATCGACGCGCGCAATGTCTGTCTTCTGTCCGCATTGCCAGAAGCGCGCTCCGCTGGAAAGCTTTCGGATTACAGGCTCCCATCCTGGGCGGATGCTGGCGACCTGCGGCGACATTCACGTCGAACCGACGGCCAATCTCAACCTCGCGATCTTCGGCACCAACGTCTTCATCAACGGCCGCGTCAGGGGGGATGTGACGGCGGGAGAGTGCATCGAAGTCGGCCCCACCGGCCGAGTGACGGGCAACGTGAAAGCCGCGGAGATCATCGTTCGCGACGGAGGCGTACTCGAAGGGCGGTTGGAGATGACGCATCCCCGACGGCTGGCCCCCTTGCCGGGCGGTGAAGCCTCCTCGATCGACGATCCTCTGACGGGCCCGGCGGAACGGCCGCTGATTGAGGCCGACGAAGCGATGGTGCCGATCCTTCGCCCAAGACCGCTGTATCCCCCGTCCGCATCCGCCTGACGTTGGGGAGCGGCCGACCGGCGGCCGTCCCGAGCGCATACGGCAGTAGGGATCAGGAATCGCTCGCCGAGGGCTTCTTTTGCAACGGGCTTTCGAAGCCTCTGTGTTCGCAGATCGTGCCCACCACCTCGTCAAACGCAGCGAGATGGTATTCGTCCAGGCGAATGAACCGTTCGACTCCGTTCCGGTCGAAATACAGGTCAACCCACCCCTTCGCTTCGAATCGACCCGAGTCGAGCCGGCGCATTCCATCCCAGGCAATCGGTCTGTGTCCTCGGCAGGAGAGCCCGGCATCATCGAGGATCAGTCGCGTCCGGCGCACTCGGATGACCTGCCAGAGAAGGATGACGGCGATCACCGCCAGCCCGACGCCGATGCTCCGTTGGATGACGAGATCATTTTCACTATGTTTTGGGCCGTGTGCAGTGACTTTCCCCGTGGGACGGCCACCGGACAATTCGACTGTCATAATGCAGGCGGGCCCGTAGTAGAGCCAGGCGTCTGCATTCTCGTGGGACGGAGGTCCGCCGTAGAGTTCCTCCAGAGCGGTCCGCTTGGCGTCAGCGCCGATGGCCGCGATCGCTTCGCGGGCGCGGGCTGCGGAGTCCACCGTGACGGTGGCAAAACGCCGGCCCGCGCGAGCCCGATCGCGCTGTTCCGGCGGAAGCTGGCTCAGGTATTCATCGAGGTTCTGCCGGGGATAGCGGATCCAGCCGTCGTAGACGAACAGGACGGCACCCACCGTGAACATGAGGCACGCCAGCGTGGTTCGTATGGTCCGCTCACGGGTCGGGCCGCTCTCAATTCGCATTAGGCCCTCATCGGATGGCATGACCTGCATGTGTAATGGACACACACACTTCACGTGAACAAGCGCTCCGCGCGATGCTCTTCCCCGACATCCCTGCGCAACAGCCTCGGCGTGTCGTGCCGAAGCAGCGAGTGCTTCGTCGCGGCTTACTTGGCGGATGCCACGGGCAGCTTGTTGCCCGCGTCTGCCCGCAACTCGGCACTGGCGAACGTGCCACCAGTGGCATCCACCCTCCGCAGGCTCACGCGCGGCGGTACACTAGCCTGCCTTATGGAACTCTGCGACCTTCTTCGCGAGCTTGTCCACGTCCTCCGGCCCTACGACGAATACGCGGTCCGCAACGGAAGAGACCATGCCATATCGGCCGCCCTCCGAGGGGCCTTTCGCGGAAATCTTCAGCGTCACCGCGTCGCCGGATTCGCGCCACACAGTCAGTTCTACCGCCGGAGCATCGAGGCCGAAGGCTTCAGGCTTCGCATCCTTATAGCGGACGTAGCGTTTGGCACGCAGATCGCGCAATGCGTTGAGCACACCGGTGATCTTCGTCACATCAATCTGAAAGCTGGCCTCGCCCTTCAGGCTCCATCGATCGCCGGTCTTCGTGAATTCAAACGCGTCCTCGGCACCGTAGGCCAGGCCGACGACCTGCGACGGCTCCACCGGGAGAACTTTCGTGTCCAACAACTCGGCATTGAGGTCGTCGAACACCTTGGCGTCGACCTCGCAGATCGTCCGTCCGCCCTTCACCATCGCGTAGACCTTCCCATCGGTGTGTCGGTTGACCAGGAGCGTGTCGACGATCGGCGGCTTGGGCGTGGGTGGCTCCTCTGTGGGCTGGCTTGTCGGTCGACTCGCCGGCCGGGTCGTCGGAAGTTCGGGCGGTGTCAGGCTGGTGAGGGTCGCCCGGATCGCGGGCTTGTCCAGCCCGTAGCGAGCGGCCTGATCGGCGAGTGCCACGACGCGCCGTCCCCGCAGGGCCGTCAGGTCCGACTCGACGGCGCTCATGGCCGGCTGTTCCACGACGCCGGTCACGGGTGAAGCAAACCGCCATCGGCCCGCGTTCTTTTCCAGCGTGCAACTCCGCTCGCCCCGGGACAGTTCGATCTTACGGGACCAGATTCGCGAGATGCGGAATAGATTCCGGCTGAGGAACGACTGGGACGTAACCAGCAGCGGGGCGACAGCG
>CAYQDV010000130.1:0-9728 GCA_964416295.1 uncultured Planctomycetaceae bacterium | reverse complement strand
TCCGCGACAGGCGGCATCCGGGCATCGACACGTTATCGAAACCGGTTCGCTGTTCCGCATGGCATGATTGTGACGGCCGAACGAGCGCGTGGCAACGCCCCAACCCGACGCTACGGACCGGTCAGGATTCCAACAAAGGCGTGGATGTCGGCGCCGTTCAACTGTCCGTCGCCGTTTGCGTCGGCCTGAGAGCAGGCGGGAAAGGCCGCGGCGTAGGCGGTCGGGTCCGTCAACGCCAGCACGAACGGCGGCACGTCGAGCAGGTCCACGACGCCGTCGCAGTTGGCGTCGCCGGCAAGCCCCGGCGGCGGTTTCGGATGGGCCAGCAGGAACTCGACGACCAGGCGGCTGAAGTTCGCCGACAGGTTCGGTGTGTGAGCGCCTCCCACGATCGTCCACAGCTCCGCCGATCCGCCCGGCGCGCAGCCGCTCACATAACGCGTCACCACAGTCTCGGCGCCGGCCAGACCCGCGTCGAGATCCAGCGGCGGGGCGGAGGGGTCGGCCGTCGGGGCGCATCCATCAAACGACGCCCATTGCTCGACGGTGGCCACCGCGCCGGGAAAGCAGCCGCTGACAGGGAAGCAACCGCCGCCGTAGGCAACCACGGTGTCAGCCGTCCCGTGGATCTGCAGCACGTGGACCGGCGCGACCGGCGAACAGGCGGCCGGGTCCAGGAACGTCGCCCCCGCCAGGCTCGCAATGGCCGCGATCGTGTCGGCGTGATCGCACGCCATGCGATACGCCATGAATCCGCCGTTTGAGTGCCCGACGAGATAGACGCGGCCCGGGTCGACGTTGAAGCGAATCTTCACCTCGTCGATCAGGGCCAGCAGATAGCCCGAGTCGTCCACCGTGCTGCCGCAGAAGTTGCAACACGCGTCGGTCGCGTTCCAGAACCGATTGCCCAGGCAGTCCACCGTCCCGTCGGGAAAGAGATAGAGAAAGCCGAACTCGTCGGCCAGCGGCGTGAACTGCATGTAGCCTTCCTGAACCGCTCCGCTCCCCGAATAGCCGTGGAGCAGCATGACCAGCGGCGCCGGTGTCGCGGGATCGTAGGTCGGCGGAACGTGCACCGCCACCGGCCCCCGCCCCAGATCAATCACCTGCCCCCAAGCCGCCGGCGTGCCCGCCGCACCGAGCAATCCCACCATGACCGCCGGTACCGCCCGCCACCTTCGTCCAATACAAGACATACAACATCCCCTCGAAGCCACGGGCCGGACTGCGCAGACCGTACGAAGAGCCCGTAGGGTGGGCACTGCCCACCACTCGTTCGGTCACCGTTGCCAATTCGTTGGTGGGCAATGCCCACCCTACCGCGCAGACCGTCCGCAGCACCCGCCGAAAAAAGACGACGCCCACCATCGATCCATTATACACGAAACGCCGCCTTGTCAGCCGCAGGGGTTCTCGGCCATCCACTTGGACGCCCGCCGGCCGATCTCCTCGGGGGTCAGGTCCTCCTTGTGGGTCGCGATGGACCACTTGTGGCCGAACGGGTCCTTGACCTTGCCGAAGCGGTCGCCCCAGAACATGTCCGTCACCGGCATGGTGACCTCACACCCCGCGCCGGTCGCCTTGGCGAAGGCCGCGTCACAGTCCTGCACGTAGAGATGAATCGTCACCGGAGTGCCGCCCAACGCCTGCGGACCCTTGCACCCCATGTCCGGAAACTCGTCGTTGAGATAGAGCACCGAGTCGCCGATCTGGAGTTCGGCGTGCATGACGGTCTTGCCGTCCGGACCGGGCATGCGAAAGTGCTCCTCGGCGCCGAACGCCTTCTTGTAAAACCCGATGGCCTCGTCGGCGCCCTTGACGACAAGGTGCGGCGTGATCGTGTGCGTGCCCTCCGGGATGGGATTGATGCTGCCTGCCATGATTCTCTCCTCATGTCTAAACGTGATCCGACTCGCCGAAGACGTCGATCCATCCCTGAAGTAAAAAGCCCGATTGCTCGATACATCCGTGAGCGCCGTCCGGCCGGTGCAGCCATTATACAAGCCGGGGGGGGATTCGTCACGAGAAAGCCGTAGGGTGGGCACCGCCCACCACTCCTTCGATCAGAGGCTGTAGGGTGGGCACTGCCCACCACTCCTTCGATCACGCCGCCCATCCATGGGTGGGCAATGCCCACCCTGCACTCCTCACAGCACCCGAATCGCCGACGCCTTCACGACCGCGAACACCTCGGACCCGGATGTGAGTCTCAATTCCGAGACGGCCGCCGGACCGACCTCGACGATCCACGTCGGGCCGACGTCGATGAAGACCAGCACCTTGCCGTCGACCGGTTCGATCCGTCTCACGACCGCCGGCACGACGTTTCGGGCCGAGATCCGCTCGGGCCGCTGCGCCGCCAGGATGATGTCGTTGGCCCGCACCGCCAGCGTGGGCGCCGGCGTTCGGTCGTGCGTCGCGCTGTAGATGGTCAGGTCGCACCCGCCCACACGGCAGCGGACGACGCCCCGGTCCGCGTCGTATCGGGCGTCGGACGTGATAAAGACATTTTGCAGATCGGCCAGGTGGCGATCGTCCAGAACGCCGCGGCGTGCGATGACCTCGGCTGGCAAACCCTTGGCCACCGCCCGGCCGCCGTTCAGCACGATCACCTCGTCGCAGAAGTAGATCACGTCGCTGATCGAGTGAGACACGTAGACCGCCGGGATATCAAACCGGTCCAGCACGCGCTTGAGGTAGACCATCACCTGTCCCGCCAGCCCCGCGTCCAGCCCCGTCAGCGGCTCGTCGAGCAGCAGCAGGGATGGAGCGCTCAGCAGCGCCCGGCCGATCGCCACACGCCGCTGCTCGCCGCCGGACAATTCGCGGGGCCGGCGGTCCAGCCGGAACCGCAGCCCGAGCACGTCCACCACATCATCGAATGCCGGGCCGCCGGCACCGGCGCGGTGTCCGTACAGCAGATTCGCCCGCACCGTCTTGTGTTCGAACAGGAGCGAGTCCTGAAACACGTAGCCGACCCGGCGGCGGCGCACCGGCAGCGTCATTACCGGCTCGGTGGAACAAAACACCGTGTCGTCGAGGCAAATCTCACCGCTGTCCGGCGTCCGCACGCCGGCGATGCAGTCGAGGACCGTCGTCTTGCCGCTCCCCGAAGGGCCAAACAGGCCGGTCACGCGGTGGTGGCATCGAGCCAGGAGCCGGAGCGTGAAGGTGCCGACGCGCTTACGAATGTCGACGGTAAGCATGATCCGCCCGCCCTCCGCTGCGCCGCACCAGCCATTCGCTCATCACCACGGCCACGACGCTCATCGCCACGGCGAGCGAGACCGGCGGCCAGATCGCCGCGCCCTCCGGCGACTGCAGCGCGCTGTAGATTGCCAGCGGCAGCGTCTGTGTCCGGCCCGGCGTGTTGCCCGCCACGACGATGGTCGCCCCGAACTCACCCGCCGCCCGCGCCCAAGCGAGCACCATCCCGCCGACCACGCCACGCCAGCTCAGCGGCAGCGTGATGGTCAGGAAGATGCGCCAGCGCGACGCCCCCAGCGTCGCCGCCGCCAGCGGCAGGCGCGGGTCCATCACCTCCACCGACGCCCGGACCGTCCGCACCAGCAGCGGCAGGGCCACGATCGCCCCGGCGATGACCGCTCCCCACCACGTATAGGCCACCGGCACCCCCAGCCGCGTCACGACGATGAGAATCACCAGCCCCGTGACCACCGGCGGCACGACCAGCGGCGCCGTCACGACCAGGTCCACCAGCAGCCGCCACCGGCTCCGCGTCCGCGCCAGCCACGCGCCGACCAGCACCCCCACCGGCAGGCACGCCAGCGCCGCCAGCACCGACACCCGAAGCGACAGCCACAGGGCGTCCATCACCGTGTCGTCGAAACTGTCCCATATCACGTCAATCGTCGACATCTCCCGACGACCCCGCCTCCGGCACCGCGAAACCGTGCGTACGCAACACAGCCCGCGCCGTCTCGCCCCCGAGAAACCGGCAAAACGCCCGCGCCTGCGGAGCCGCCGCGGGGATGCGGCGGATCACGGCCGCGGGATAGCGGATCGCCGTATGCGCAGCCGCCTCGAATTCGTATACGACGTGACAGGCCTCCGCCGCCGCGGCGTCGCTCCGATACACCACGGCCCAGTCGACCCCACCGGCCAGCATCTGCCGCAGCACCAGCCGGACATTATCGCCGAACACGGCCCTCGGCTCGACCGCCCGCCACAGGCCGTGGTGCCGCAACGCCTGCTTCGCATAGCGGCCGGCCGGCACATAGGCCGGATTGCCCAGGGCAACGCGGTCGACCCGGGCGTCGGCGAGCGGCTCAGGCCCCGTCCACCGTTCGTCCGACGGCCCGCGCGTCACGACGACAAGCGTGTTCAGAGCGATATCGCGCCGGGTGCCGGGTTCGAGTCGTCCGGCCGCGCCCAGAGCATCCATGTGAAGCGCGTCCGCCGACACGAATACGTCGCAGCCGGCACCCGTCTCGATCTGGCGCCGGAGGAGGCCCGACCCGGCGCTGCTGATCTCGATCCGGACTGCGTGCTCGCGCTCGAAGACATCGGCCGCGTCGCGGATCGCCTCGCTGATGCTGGCAGCGGCGAAGACAATCAGCACGGGCCGGTCAGACGCAGCGCGTTCGCGGCGGCATCCCGGGCACGCCGACAGGACGACGGAGAGGATCGACAGGACCGACACGGAGCGCCACATGAAAGCCCATCGTAGCCGACGCCGAACCGCAGGGCTTCAGTCGTCAGTTCTCAGTTCTTAGTTTTCGGCTTTCGGCGTTTCGGCTTTCGGCGTTTCGGCTTTCGGTTTTCGGTTTTCGGCCCGCGACGTAGCGCCGGTGAAAGGCGATCCAACGCGGCAAGACCTCCGCCAGCAGCTCTTTCGGCGGCAGAAAGGCGATTCGCAGATGATGTGTCCCCGCCCGCTGGCCGAAACCGGCGCCGTTGACCGTGCACAGCCCCGTCGCCTCCAGAAGGTGCATACAATAGTCAAAATCATTCGTCCCCGCCGGAAGCCGGTCCAGCCGCGGAAACAGATACATCGCACCGATCCGACCGAAACACCGCACGCCCTCCATCTCATCGAAGGCCTCGCGGATCAGCACCGCCTTTTCGTGCAGGGCGTCGAGAATCGCGCCCCGCTCCCGCACAAACCGGGCCAACGTCTCCGTGCCGGCAGCCGGCGGGCTCACCATCAGGTAGGTCAGAATCTGCCCAACCGTGTTCGCGCACAGACTGACCGACGCCTGTTTGAGCAATACGTCCGAGACGGAGATGTCCCGATCACGGACCGCCGGGGCGTGGCGAACCTCCATGTAGCCGCCGCGGTGACCGCATTCGCCGCAGAATCCCTTGGACGTGCTGTGCAGACTGAACAACGACACCGGTCGGCCGCCGAGCGCCTTCGCGAACGAAACAAACGTACCCCCATACAGATTGTCCTGATAGACCTCGTCCGCCAGAATCGCCAGGTCGTGCTCCGCCGCAAACCGGATCACGTCCTCGACGCTTTCCTCCGACAGGATCGCCCCCGTCGGATTGCCGGGGTTGATGACGACAATCGCCTTCACACAAACGCCGTCCCGACGCGCCTCCGCCATCGCTCGATCAAGCCCTGGACGCTCCAGCGTCCAGCCGGCGTCCTCGTTCGGATAATACGAAACCTGAACGCCGCCGCACTTTCGCACGGTCGCCGAATAAAGCGGATACTGCGGGATCGGGATCATCACGCCGTCACGCCCGTCGGCGATCAGCAGCTCCAGCACCCGACGCGCCCCCTCGCTCGCCCCGTTCGTCAGAAAGATCGAATCCGGATCGGATCGAACCCCCGCCGTATCCGTCACCCCGTCACGACGGTCGATATACCGAGCGATCGCCTCGCGGATAAACAGCGGCCCGCGGCTCTCGGTATAGGCCCCGGTGCCGGTCTCCATCTTAGACAGGATGGTTTCGCTCAGATCGAGCACGTCATCCGGTGGAAAAGCCCCCGCGTCGATCTCCCCCAGCGCCGGGGGCGACCGCCCGGCCAGGGCCTTCAGCTTGCGATCGCGCGCAATCCGCGACGGCTCTTCCACCAGACTGAGAGTCTGCCGGTAAAAAGTCAGCGGCGGCTGACCGAGGGCCTGCGGGTTTCCGATGTTGCACGCAATCGTCGCCCGGCCCTGCCGTCGCAATTCGGCCGCCCGTTGCGGGATCGGACCGCGAACGGCGTATTCCATCTCGACCAGGTTCGGATTGACGACGATCGATCGCGACATGCGCCCGGCCTTCCTGACAGCGGCCGCCGGGTGTTCACTTCCGGCGCACAGCTCCCCCCTGAGTCACAGCGTTGCGACCACGCGCCACGACGAGCAAGCGACACCCCCCCAGAGCACCGCCGCCTATGGCCGCCGGGACCGGTAACAATCGCGGCAGTAGACCGGCCGGCCTTCGGTCGGCTTGAACGGCACGGTCGTCGACGCACCGCACTCGGCACAGACCGCTTCAAACGACTCACGCGGCGGGCGCGAGTAACCGCCGCCGCCACCACCGCCGCCGCGAGAGTGACCACTCTGCGCCTTGCGCTTCTCGCGGCACTCGCGGCACCGCTTCGGCTCGTTCGTGAACCCTCGCTCGGCGTAACGCCCCTGGTCCTCGGCCGAATGGACGAACGGCTGACCACAGTCCGCGCACTCGATCGTCTTGTCCTCGTACGACATGGATCGATTCCTCCGATCGGGGCAAACGTCTCTTTCTTACAAACGCCTACCCGAAACTGCGCGGGAACAGCCCAATCGGAAGGGAGGAACGAGAAGGGGGACGGTCCTGGTGATGGATCGGCCAGTGCTCCCGCGCTGGTCCTTCGTATCCGGGCAACCCGCATTGTCTTGGCCGTGAACCCATTCACCGACCGTCATGTAGTATGCACGCCGCCACGGCGGCGGTCAAACCCTGTGCAAGCTCCCGTCCACGGTCAATGGCCCTCGGATCCGAGGACCTCCCGCTTTTCCGCAATGACCTGCCTCAGAATCTCGTCCAGGCTTGTCTTCGGCTCATAGCCGACCGCCTCCCGGATCCGATCCAGACAGGGCACGCGCCGCATCATATCATCAAACGGCCGTCCATACGCCTCTTCATACGGGATGTGTCGCTTGTCGCTCCGGCTGCCTGTCATCTCGATGATCTTGTCGGCGAGAGCCTCGATCGAGATTTCCTCGGTCGAACCAACGTTATACACCCGGCCAAAGGCGTCCCCGCTGTTCATGAGGTCGATGATCGCCCCGACCACGTCGCCCACATACCCGAAGCACCGCGCCTGCTTACCCGTCCCATAGATCAGCAGCGGCTCGTTCCGCAGGGCACGCTCGACGAAACGCGGGATCACCATCCCATACTGACCGGTCTGCCGCGGCCCCACCGTATTGAAAAATCGCGTCACCACAACCGGCAGACCGAACTGCTCGCAATACGCCAGCCCCAGAAACTCGTCGATCGCCTTCGAGCAGGCATAGCTCCACCGCGAAAACCGCGTCGAGCCGAACACGGTGTCGTCGTCCTCTCGGAAGGGCACCTTCTCGCTCTTGCCATAGACCTCGCTCGTCGAGGCGATCAGCAGCGGCTTGCGAAACTTGTTCGCCGTCGTCAGGACCACCTCGCTGCCGTGGATGTTCGTCTCGATGGTCCGCACCGGCTGATCAACGATGAGCTGAACCCCGACCGCCGCCGCCAGATGGAAGATCATGTCGCACTGCGAGACCAGAACGTGCACCGTCTCCGTGTTCCGGACATCGTCCTGCACAAACCGATACCGGGCATCCTGCATGACGCCCTTCAGGTTCCGAAGGCTGCCGGTCGACAGATCGTCGAGACCCGTGACCTCGTGCCCGATCCGCAACAACCGCTCGGTCAAATGCGACCCGATAAACCCTGCTCCGCCTGTAATCAGTACTTTCATGCCCGCAAGGATACCCAACCACCCACGCCCACGCCAGCCCTCTTCATCGGCGCCCGACTGCGGGTCCGTGGCAGTCCCGGGGGCTTGATGAACCGCCGTAGCGTCGGCCCCCCGTGGCCGACGTGGCCCGGCCAGCGGGGTCCCATGACACCGACGGCCGCGAACCGGGTGCCACGCCCAGCGGCCGAACCGGGTGCCACGCCCAGCGGCGCAGCCGTGGGCGTGCCCGATCGACGCCGAACCCACCGAACCCGAGCACGCGCGGTAGATATGGCTCCGGGCGTCGGCTATCCGACATGAACGGCAGGCCACAGGATGTGCCACACGACATCGGTCCAGAAGTGGACGCCGACCGCCGCGATCAGGCCCTCCCGCATGTACTGCTGCCCGGCGACGAGTCCGACGATTCCGCTCAGTATGAACACCTCGACCATTACGATCGCCGGCAGCTCGGCCGGTGTGGACACGCCGATGACCATCATCGTGGCCGGCAGGTGCGCGGCGCCGAACGCCAGAGCGGCCATCACGTTGCCGGCCCACAGCGAAAAACGTCTGGCCTTCCACCGCCGCAGCGCCCGGTCCAGAAGGACCGCCCACAACCCCATGACGAACAATCGAAACAGGATCTCCTCGCCGATGCCCGCGGCTGCGGACGCGATAATCGACAGAGGAAACTCCGGGTGCGGGAATCCGGCCCAGTCTTCGGAGGCTCGGGCAAACAGGACGTCCCCGATGATCAGCACGACGCCCAGCGCCGCCCCGATCGCCATCGGAACGGCCACCCAATGACGCCAACCCGCGCCTTCACGGTAGATGCCCGGAAGCGACAGCTTTCGCGCAAACCACACGCCGGCAAGGCCGAGCAGTCCGTACAGCAGAAGCACGATTCCGGCGTTGGCCAGACCGAGAAGCCAGCCGGGCATCGTTGCGAACGGCTCCGGCATCTCCCGGCCCGCCATGAACGGGGCCGTCAGCCCGAGCGCCAACGCGACGAACACCAACACCGCGTTCGTCGCGAGGAAACCGCCGAATAGCGTCAGTTGTCGTCGTCGATGGGACATCCGTCTGCCTTGAACCGGATTCTGATTATACCCGGATGCTGGAAGAGACGCGTAGGCACCGCTGTGCGGACCACGACGCCGGCAGCATTCATTCCCATGTCCGGTCCGCGCGGCGGCGTCTACAGCACTTGGCCGGCCGCACGGCCACGCAAGCGTGGCCGTGGCACGCGCCGCTGCCCGCCTACATCGCCAACGCCTCTGTCCGGGCGAGATACTGACCGGCAAGCTCTCCAAGGAACACAAAGACCATCGACAGGTAAAACAGGGCCGTCGCGGACTGCGTGGCCCGGCGACGCACACAATCCCACACCATATACGCAAACACCGCCGTGCCGAGCAGGCCGACGCCCACCCGGACCGTCATCATCACCCAGAACCAGACGTAATCCGACGCGGGATGAAAGCCGGCCGACCAGATCGGCGCCGACGCCGCCCCGACCCAGACGATCCGCACGGCCACCGCCACGAGATAGAGCCTCGCGAGCCGTCGCAGCGGGGCGATCGGCATGTCGGTGTCGGTCAGGTAGCGGTGCCCGAGCAGCATCGCGGCGGTGGCGAGTCCCAACAGCGCGGCCCCGAGAGCCGTGCTCACACCCAGCGCCAACTGGTGCAGCGTGGCGGCCCCCGCGTCCACCATCGTCATGCAGCCGACGCACATGGCCAGAAAACACGCCGCTCGGATGAACGTCTACAGCCGCGAGGTGCGGCCCCAAAGCGATATCGCCATCGCGGACGGCCGTTTCGCCTATTGCGGACCGGAT
>CAYQDV010000129.1:0-9734 GCA_964416295.1 uncultured Planctomycetaceae bacterium | reverse complement strand
CTACCAGATCGCCAGCCCGATCAGCGCCCCTGCCATGGCGAAGGCCGCCGCCGTCTTGAGCAGCAGGCCTGCCAAGCGTCCGCATGTTGCGAACAGCCCCACGCGGGCGCCGGCCGAAAGGTCGCTCCGTACCGTCCACTCGCCGACGAGTGCCCCTGCGAAGCAACCGATCAGCCCCCCCGCGATCGTTCCGACCACCGGAGCCGGCAGCGAAAGGAAGAACATCCCGCCGAATCCGCCCAGCAGCGCCCCGATCGATGCCCGGCGGCTGGCGCCGGCACGCTTCGCGACGACAAGCGAGGCGAACGTATCGACGGCCTCGGCGACGACGGCCACGCCCAGCAGCATCGCGAGTCCTTGCCAGCCGATCCGCTGCCAGTCGTAGTACCAGTCGTAGCCGATCCCGGCGGCGAGGATGATCCAGGTGCCGGGAAGCTGCAGTGCGGCGAGGATCACGCCGCCGGCCGCCAGCAGCACGAGCAGAATGGCTAGCAAGACATCCATCGCGTCACTCCTCATGCGAACGCCGGCGGCCGGTTGCGTCAAGACCGCTCATGTGTGGACCCGCCGTGGCTGGTTATTGTGGCCTGGGCCCGGTCTGACTAACGTGTCGGCGGCGGCGTCCACACAAGACCATGATGTCGTGCCGGGGAGCCATCGGTGTCTGCATCGTATTCGGAGCGGGTCGGAGAATATTGCGGCCTCTTCGGCATCTTCGGCAATCCCGAAGCCGTTGAACTGACCTACCGGGGCCTCTATGCCCAGCAGCATCGCGGGCAGGAATCCGCCGGTATCTGCTCCGTTCGCGGCGGGCGGCTCCAGCGCCACGTTGGTCTCGGGCTTGTCACGCAGGTCTTTAATCGTCCGACGCTCGACGCCCTCCGCAGCGACCGGGCCATCGGCCACGTTCGTTATTCGACCACCGGCTCCGGTCACGGCGCCAACGCCCAGCCGCTGCTCGCGCAGTACGCCCGCGGCCAGGTTGCCGTGGCTCACAACGGCAACCTGATCAACGCGGCCGAGCTGCGGGAGAGGTTCGATACGCGCGGGGCGCTCTTCCAGACCAGCAGCGATACCGAGGTCATCCTGCACCTGCTGGCGGCGCCCGAATGTCAGGATGCCGAGGACCCCCTTGCCGCAGCGCTTCGACGGTTGCGCGGGGCCTACAGTCTCCTCTTCATTCATGCCGACCGGATCGAGGCCGTCCGCGACCCTCACGGGCTGCGACCGCTGTGCCTCGGTCGCATGGCCAACGGCGCCATCGTCGTCGCCAGCGAGACCTGCGCCCTCGACATCGTGGATGCCGACTATCTTCGCGACGTCCGGCCTGGCGAAATCGTCTCGATCAACACCGACAGGCTGGCGAGCCGCATGTTCGTCGACCCTGCGGAGATTCAACCGGCACACTGCATCTTCGAGCAAGTCTATTTCTCGGATCCGTCAAGCGGTGTCTTCGGACAGAACGTCCACGCCTTCCGTGTCGCCACGGGACGCCAACTCGCCCGCGAGGCTCCAGCCGACGCCGACCTGGTCATTCCCGTTCCCAACTGTGCCCGCTGTGCCGCCATCGGATTCAGCGAGGCGTCGGGCCTGCCGCTCGGCCGGGGTTTCACGACGAGCCACTTCGCGGGCCGCAGCTTCATCATGCCGACGCAGCAGCAGCGCGACCTGACCGTCAAGATGAAACTCAACGTCATCCGCGAAGCCGTCCGCGGCAAGCGGCTGGTCGTCGTCGAAGATTCCATCGTCCGCGGCACGACCACGCGTGGCAAGATGGGGGCGCTCCGGAAGGCCGGGGCGAAGGAAATCCACCTCCGTGTCGCCAGCCCACCGATTCGACACGCGTGTTATTACGGGGTCGATTTCCCTGATCCGGAGAAACTCATCGCCCGGCATCGGAGCGTCGAGGACATCCGAGATTATCTCGAGGTCGATTCCCTGGCGTATCTGTCGCTGGAGGGCATGCTGGCCTGCACGCGCCATGCCCCCGGCGACTCCTGCAACGCCTGTTTTTCCGGACAGTATCCCATGCCCGTCGACGGGCCGCTCGACAAGTTCGGTCTGGAACAATTCCCTCTGCCGACATCGCCGCGCGACGCCCGCCGGTCGTGCGGGCCGCTGCGGCGGGGCGAGGTGCATGCCCCTTCAGACGGAGGGCTGTCAGTGCCGGACGCCGCCGCGCCGTCTCCCGGCGACTCTCCGCTCGAGATCGAGTAGCAGCCGCTTTCGCCACAGACCGCCGCCGTAGCCGCCGAGGTCGCCGCTCGCTCGAATCACGCGATGGCACGGAATCAGAATCGAGATGCGGTTCGCGCCGTTCGCCGTGCCGACGGCCCGCTGGGCGCCGGGCCGGTCGATGTCGCGGGCGAGACGGTCGTACGAAATCGTCTCCCCGAACGGAATCCTCAGCAAACGACGCCAGACCGCCTCCTGAAAGGGCGTGCCGGCGATGACCAGTGGCGTCTCGAAGACCGTGAGCTTTCCGTCGAAGTAGCGGGCCAGCTCCTTCGTGACCCGGTCGATGTGGCGGTTCCTCCCCGGCACGACCGGCCGGTCGATCCGCTTCCGAAGCGTCGCGATCTGGGCCTCGATCGCGCGGCGATCAGTGAACTCAAGAAAACAGAGGCCCTCTCGGGCCGCGGCAACCAACAGCGGTCCCACCGGACTGCTCAGCCACGACGCCACGATGCAATCGGCAGCGCGGGCCTTTCCCGGAGGACGGCCGAACGTCTTCTCAAACGCCTCCCGAAAGCCGCTGTTGGATCCATAGCCGCAGTTGAGTGCCGTGGCGGTCAGGTCTGCGCCCCGGCGGATTTCGGCGAGTGCCAGTCCCATGCGTCTGCTCCTGTGATAGGCCTGAAACGTCATGCCGTAGTGACGATTGAACCACCGCCGGGCCCGAGACGGGTCGACGGACATCGCGCGCAGGTCGGAATCAGCCAGTCGGACGGTGGGCCGGGCCTCGACCCGGCTCAGCAGGCGCGCGACCCAATCCGGCGGACGGCCGTCGGTGTCCATCGGCCGGCAACGCTTACAAGGCCGGTATCCGGCCAGCAGGGCCTCGCGGCTGCAGGAGAAGTATTCGACGTTCCGAAGCCGAGGCTTGCGAGCGGGACACGACGGCCGACAGAACACACCGGTCGTCCGCACCGCAACGAAGAAAACGCCGTCGTAGCCGGTGTCACGTCTGAGCATGGCGCGACTCATCTCGGCCGGTTTGGGAAGAACAGCCATGCCGAGAGCATACCGCACGCCGGCGCGGCGCCTCTACCGTTTTTTGGACGCGGAAGTCGAAAAGCACGCATGCCGGGTACAGGCACCACCGGCCGTCGACCGATCTCGACTCTATCCGCCGTCGCTCGCGGGAAACAGCGCGCTCAGGCATTTCGCCAGATCCGACCGATCGGGATTGCGAACGTGGGCATTCGCCAAGGCGGATTGGACGCTCTCGCGCCGGACCAGCCGGGCGTTTCCGTGGTCCGGCGGCGAACCGCCACCGCCGCCCGGCGGTTGCGCGGCGTGATAGCCATATCCGCCGGCAAAGGCCAGAACGACTGCGGCGGCATAGCGAAAAGCCACATTTGCCAATCGCCGCCGTCCGCCATTCCGCCCGCTCCGTGCTCCGGAGATCACCAGCCGGTCGCCCGACCGCCGGACACTCACATCCGGCGGCGGCGGCAACGAGCGTAACGTCCGAATCGTCGCAGCGGCAGACTCGTACTCGGCCCGGCAGGTCTGACAGGCCGCGAGATGGGCGTCGAGCGCTGCGCGATCCTGCGGCGAAAGCTCGTCGCCGAGGGCCTCCGCCAAGTAGCGTTCGAATTCGTGGCAGTTCATGCTCATTTCTCCTCGGACCATCGCGGAGCCAGCCGTTCGCGAACGGCTCGGATGGCCCGCAGGTAATGTGTTTTTGCGGTGGGGACGGCGATCTCGAGGTCGCGGGCGATCTGCGAGAATGTGAGGCCGTCGTAGACCTTGGCCACCAGCACGTTGCGTTGAAGGTCTGTCAGTGTGGCGAGGGCCACGGCGATGTCGGATCGAAGCGCCGCTGCATCGAGAGGCTCCAACGTGGCTGGCGGCTCCGGTGAAGCGAGGGGGGGGCCTTCAATCGGCATCGGGGACGTTGCGCGGCGCCGAATGAGGTCCAAGGCGCGATTCAACGTGACGCGCCGAAGCCAGCCGCGCGGGGTGCGCGGCATCTCACGCCGGCACTGCTCAATCCACCGGAGGAACACGTCCTGCACGACGTCGAGGGCATCGTGATGATGTCCCAGAAGCCGGTAGGCCCAGCGATAGACCTCGTTCGTGTGGTCTTCAAATTGTCTTGCGACTACCGTCGGCATCGGCTTTTTATCCATCCGTGTCGACATTGGCCACGCGGGACGTGACGCTCAGCTCATACGGCCGATCCCGAAACGCCTTGCCGTCAAACTCCCAAACCACCGCTCCGGCATCGTCCGCATCGACCCGGTCGGCGTTGTGGGCCAGAATCTCGCCCGGCATCTTGACGCGAATCTCAAAGCCGTGACCGCCGAGCTGGTTGGTGATGTCGAATTGCCGTTTCGCCCGCTCGTACTCCGTCTCGAATCGCCCCACAGCGACATCGTCATAGCCGGCCGTGGCACGGAGGCACGCAACCAGCCCCGACAGCGCCCGGTCTTCGATCTCCCGACCCAGTCGGTCGAAGTGCGCATTTCGCTCTTCCTCCGAAAGACCGTCGGAATTTCGCACCAGTGCCGCATAGTCGAGACCCGCGTACACATCCAACAGGGCACGTCGGGCCATAAGCCAATGATCGGCGGGAAGATCGGGATCGCACTGCGCGAGGGCGGCGCGCGCCATCTCCATTTTCTCATGTGAGATCGACGCGGCAAACGCCTTGAACAACCGGATCCGCTCATCGAGGGTCAGTTCTTCGGCCGGCTTCCTTCCGAGTTTGTCGATGTCTTCGTTGATGAAATGCTCCTGCCAGTACCGTACATACGCCCACTTCCGCGGCTGGTACGTCCGCCGATAGTGGTAATAGACTCCGTCCGCCCGGCGCTCGGTGCGGACGGTCGTCGGGAAATCCAGATAGAGGTCCGCATCGGGATCGTCCTCTGCGGCGAAGGTGCGGGGGAGGGGCTGTCCGGCGGCGAAGGTGCGCTGCGCGACCCGTGTCTGAGTCTCATCCTTGCCGTCTGTCGTGACAGCGACCTCGATCGGCCAGCCCGAGGCCGCCGCCGGAAGGGCGTCGGCGGTCTTGAAATCGGAGGGCGTGCCGGTGTAGTGGAGCCGGATTGTGGTCGAGCCGTCCGACGCGATGGTGATGGTTTCCTTGCGTTTCAGGCAGCCCGCGGCGACCATCAAGGCCAGGCAACCGAACGCAGCGATCCGTGTGGTGGGGCGTTGAAACATGAGCGGCTCATCCTTTCCAGCGGCGTCATTGCCACCTGTAAGGACGAACCGGCCCGGCGTTCGGATGACATGAATCCCGGAGCCGCCCGGCGAAACCCAGCAGCCGTGACGTCCGCGCGAATCCCCTCGGCCACGAACGGGCTACCGCTCGCCTCCGGGACCCTCGGCCTCACCCTCGTCTTCCGGCGAGCGCGAGGTCATGGCCGGACGTCGCGGGGTCTCGCTCTCGGTCCGCTCCGTGGTCCGCCGGACACGCCGCGGCGTCAGGTTGGCCGGTCGCAGGTGGCTGGATAACTCATCCGTCAACTGCTCGATCCGGCTGGCCGCATAACGCTGATTGGAGCGGTTGCCGGCTTCTTCGGTTTCGAGGACCTGATGATAGAGTTCGATGGCCTTGTCCCGTTCGTGCCGGCGATAGTCGAGCACGACCGCGCACTCGAACCGGGCCGGATGCGGCGTCGCCGGATCCAGCGCGAAGGCCCAGCGGTAGTAGCGGACCGCCAGCTCGTTGTCCGGGTCATCATCGCGCAGGTATTCGCGGTAGATCTGTCCACAGAAGAACGCGCAGTCGTCCACCTTGTCCGACTTCGGATACTGCCGGAGGATGGACTTGAACAGGTATAGCGCCTCGCGGGCCTTGCTCTTCGTACCGGCCAACGCCCCGGCGCCGGGGATCAGTCGGACCTCGTCCATCAGTTTGGACGCCCGGGTGTAGACCTCGTCCGCTTCGGGAATCGATTCCTCCGGCGACACGCCCGCATGGGATTCCGTCGTTCCCTCTGTCAGGTACGGATAGACCTCGACCGCCATTTCGAACAATTCACGCTGACGCCGCGCCCAATTGGCCTTGACCGAATCTCCGCCCTTCAGATAGGCGCTCTCAAGCTGCAACAGGCTGTCGATATGCCTCTGCCGCGTCGCCATCATCTCTTCGACCAGATCGGGAAAACTGATGTCTTCCGTCGGCGCCGGCCGGACCGCCGCGTCCAGTTCGCCCTCGCTTGGGGGAGTCAAATCCGCGACGCGAGGGTCATGCTTTCGCGAAAAGGCCCCTTCACAGCCGGTGCCGGCGAGGATCGCCACCGCCAACAACCATCTGACGTCGTGCAGTCTCGTGCGAATGTCGCGCATGGGAATCTCCCCTGTCATGATCTAATTGAACCGGCAAACGGTGCGAGCACGGCTGCACCGAGCGCCTCTCGCACCATTGCATCAGGTCGCGCCGACGGCGTCAAGGGCCGCATCCGGCGCGTCTTCGACCTGAAGCCCCGGTTTCTTGACAGAGTCCGTGTGACCGGGCTAAATGGACTTCTTTGACGATGTGCGAGGACCGGCTCGACAGCATGACCGCCCGAAATCCATCCCAGCCCATCGCCATCGGGGCAGACCACGGCGGATATCGGCTCAAGGAGCTGCTCAAGGAGCGGCTGACGGGGCGCGGGATGGCCGTCGACGACTGCGGCACCTTTGACGAGCAGAAGGCCGACTACCCGAGGATCGCCGCCTCCGTCGCCGGAGCCGTATCCGAGGGGCGCGCCGCACGCGGCATCATCATCGACGGCGCCGGGATCGGTTCGGCGATGGTCGCCAACAGGTTTCCGAGGGTTCGTGCGGCGCTGTGTTACGATATCTCCTCCGCGCGCAACAGCCGGGAGCACAACGACGCCAACGTCCTCACCCTCGGTGCTCGACTGATCGGCGAGGGCCTGGCCGAGCAGATTGTCGATGTCTGGCTCGACACCGACTGCACCGAAGAGCGACACCGGCGCCGCGTGGCAATGATTGAAGAGGCCGGACGGAATACCGCTACTGACAGGAGTCCGGACCGAACTCCAAGAGCCGTCGCCCCGCCTGCCCGCGACACGCGAACCCAAGAGGAGTCACAGACGGACGTGAACACGCCGATATCGCTGGACAATCTGTCCCAGGACGACGTCGACCGGATCGCCGCCCGCATCGCCGAGTTGGTCGGGACCCCCGGAATGAACGCCGCGGCGCTGCGGGCGTGCTCCTGTTGCGGCCCGCAATGCAACGGCCATTGCGCCGCCACCGACCCCGCGACCGTTCGCGGCTTTCTGGGAATCGGAGCGGGTCGGATCGGAAACGGCCCCGGCGGTGGCCCGATCGCCCAGGACGTCGCCGCCTGTATCGACCATACCCTCCTAAAAGCCGAGGCCACGGCCGCCCAGGTCGAGCAGTTGTGCGAAGAGGCACGGAAGCATCACTTCGCGTCCGTGTGCCTCAACCCCTCCTACGTCCGCTTGGCGGCCAGTCGACTCGCCGGCTCCCCCGTTGCGGTCTGCACCGTGGTCGGCTTCCCGCTCGGCGCCCACGTGCCGGAGATCAAGGCGATGGAGGCCCGTCGGTCGATTCGGGAGGGCGCCCGCGAGATCGACATGGTCATCAACATCGGGGCGCTCAAGAGCGGCCAGGACGACCTCGTCTATCGCGACATCCGCGGCGTCGTCGAGTCCTGCGAGGAAGGACGCGCCCTTTGCAAGGTCATCATCGAGTGCGCCCTGCTCACGGACGACGAAAAGGTCCGCGCCTGTCGCCTCGCCAAACGCGCCCGGGCCGACTTCGTCAAGACCAGCACGGGCTTTTCCACCGGCGGCGCGACCGCCCAGGACGTGGCCCTCATGGCGGAAGTCGTCCGCGGAACGGGCATGGGCGTCAAGGCCGCCGGCGGCATCCGCACGTACGCGGATTTCGAGGAAATGGTCAAGGCCGGCGCCACACGCATCGGCGCGAGCGCCGGCATCAAAATCGTCAAGGAGTCCAAGGGCGTCACGGTCTCAGGATGAATCACAGGGCCTCCGCCGCCCGAGACGAAAGCAATCACCATGGTGGATCTACGATCATACGTCTATCTCGATCAGTTGCAGCCGCAATTCACGGCCTTCATCGCCACGATCGCGCAGGGCTTTCTCCCCGTCGCGCGCATGGCCTCGTTGTTCGTGGAGATTTCCCCCGGCATCGAGATCAATCGCGTCACGGACATCGCCCTGAAGAACACGCACGTGACACCGGGCATGCAGATCGTCGAGCGCCTTTACGGAATGCTGGAGATTCATTCCGAATCACAGGCCGACGTCCGCGACGCCGGTCGCGCCATTCTCCAGGCTTTGGAAGTCACGGAAAACGACCGTCGCAAACCGAGGGTTTCCTCCGCCCAGGTCATCCGCAACATCGATTCGTATCAGACACAGTTGATCAACCGGACGCGGCACGGCAACATGATCCTGCCGGGCCAGACCCTCTACATCATGGAACTGGAACCGGCGGCCTATGCGGCCCTCGCCGCCAACGAGGCGGAAAAGGCCGCGGCCATCAATGTGCTCGAGGTCCGCACGTTCGGCAGCTTCGGACGCGTGTACCTCGGCGGAGAGGAAAAGGACATCGATGTGGGTTATCGTGCCGCCGAGGCGGCCATCCGGGCCGTCACCGGCCGCGCCGCGCAGAAAAAATGACCGGGGCCGCCCCTAGCTGCCTGTGGCAGAAGCGGTCCGGCGGCTGTGGCACCGGCTTCCAGCCGGTGAAAACACGGGCTGGAAGCCCGTGCCACAACATTTTGCCACAGGCTGCTAGAAAGGCCGCGGGTGAAGAGCCGCGGGCTTCAGCCCGCGCGGCGTCCAAGGGTGAGAAGGCCCCAACAACCGAGACCCAGCCTGAAACAGGAGGTTCTGCCAGATGACAGACGCATTAGGCATGATTGAGACACGCGGCTTCGCGGCGATGGTCGAGGCGTCCGACGCCATGGTCAAGGCCGCGAAGGTGGAACTGGTTCATTACGAGAAGATCGGTGGCGGCTACGTCACCACGATCGTTCGCGGCGACGTCGCCGCGGTCAAGGCGGCCTGCGACGCCGGCCAGACCGCCGCAGCGCGCGTCGGCGAGGTCGTTTCCGTGCACGTGATCGCGCGGCCCCACACCAACGTCGATTCGGTGCTCCCGCTGGGCCGCGGTGAGCAGGGCGCCAAGAAGGGCCGCTAGTGGTCGGACGCGGACCACGCGCAGACCGCGACGGGTGAGCGACTCACCGGGGTTTCCGTCGCAACGGCCTTTCGCCCCGTGCGGACGCTTATCCGGGCACGTCTGCGCAACAGAAGATGGAGGAGTGCGATGTTGCTGGCCGAAGTCGTCGGCACGGTCGTCTCGACGCGGAAGGAACAGACCCTCACCGGCCTGAAGCTGCTCCTGCTTCGCGCCGTCGATATCGACGGCAAGCCCACCGGTCCGACCGTCGTCGCCGCGGATGCCGTCGGGGCGGGCGTCGGCGGACTCGTCCTTTTTGCCAGCGGGAGCAGGGGCCGGCCGGCGGGGCAGCGCCGCGAGGG
>CAYQDV010000128.1:0-9789 GCA_964416295.1 uncultured Planctomycetaceae bacterium | reverse complement strand
CGGGAATGGTGGCCGCGGCCGCGCCGCCACTCGTAGCGAGCCCCCGGCGGGGCGACGAACACGATCGTGCGGCGGGTGGCCGCCTTGCCGACGTCGCCCGCAGTCTCGCGGTGAAGAAGCGTGCCGGGCGCGCCGCCGGGGCCGTCGGCGGCGAAGAACTCGATCGTGAACGCGTCTGCGGGAGCCGGAGCGACGGCGTACCCGCCCAACCATCGCACGGCCGTGACCCGCGTCGGCTGGGCGAAACTGAAGTCGTCGGCGAGGATCTGCACAAGAGGAGGCGGGCCGGGAAAGACGTCCTCGTCCGAGGCGACGGCCGCCGAGAGGTCGCCGGACTGGTTCCATGCGGATCGGATGGGCGCTCCATAATCGTCATAGTCGTAGCGTTCGACCACCGCAGCGGCGGCGTCGGTGACGGCCATGACGTTGTATAGGTCGTCGGTGTGATAGAAGAAGTCGCCGCCGCCGCGCTGCATGTTGAGCACTTCGTCGATATAGAGGCCGTAGACATAGGTGGCCTCGGTCGTGCCGGCGGCATTCTGTTCTTCGACGACGTGCCAGCCATCGTAGTAGTATCGGGTCTCGTCCGGCACTCCGGCGGTGTCCACGATCCGGACGATTCGCCGGTCCAGTGAGTCGTAGGCGTATGTCGTGACAGAACCTGCCAACGGGTCGTTGTGCTCGACCATCCGATTGCGGTAGTCATAGACGAACAGGTCCGGCGGATCGCCGCCTTGCAGGACGGTGATCATCGGCTGGATGTCGCGGCCGTCCAGCGTGCCGTCGCGGCTGACGTCGGTCTCGCATGAGACGGGTCCCCCGGCCAGCAGACCCGCGACGAACGACGGCAGGTCTCCCAGATCGACCGCCAGGTCGCCGTTGGCGTCGCCGACGATGCAGGCGGCCGCGTCGATCAGATTGCCGTTGGCGTCATATCGACGGTTGTCGAAAGCCGTGCCGGTATACTGGTTCATCTGGAAGTCGCCCGGCTCGCACAGGGCCGGATCGAGGGCGTACGGCCCGGTCACGCCCGTGCCGGTCACGGTGTTGCGGTTGCCGACGCCGTCCAGGACGTAGTTCGTGTCACGGACGGTTGCCGGGACGAGGTCGGTGACGAGGGTGCGCGTGAGGCGATAGATCGAATCGTAAACGTAGGCGTGTGTGAGTTGCGGCCCGGCGACGCGCACGTCCTTGCGCTGCTTCTTGTTGTACATCGCGTCCCACAGGTAGGAGCGGTCGTCGATGATCGTGCCGTCGGCGATCCGCGAATGGGTCGTCCCGATGATCTGCTTGACGCCGAGATCGCCGGGCGGGTTGGGAATGCCGGTGACGCCGTCGTAGAGGTCGTCGGTCCGCGTGCCGTTGCCATACTCGCGGCGCTCGACGCGGGACGGGCCGATGTAGCCATAGGTAGCAATCGTGCCGGCGCCGTCGGAGAGGGTCTTCTTGCGGTCCAGCTCGTCGTAGGTGCAGGTGATCACGCGCCCGCCGGGATAGGTGCAGGTGAGTTGATTGCCGACGCCGTCGTAGAGCGAGGTCGTCGTCCGGTCGTCCGCCGCGTTGAACGGCGGGACGACGTTCAGCGTCTCGCGCGTCGCTCGCGACAGCGAGTCGTAGCTCCGTGTCACCCGCGAGTCGTCGTCCTCGACGCCGACCAGCCGTGACAGGCCGTCGTAGGCGTAGCTCTCGAAGGTCGTGTCGTCGGAAACACCGAGGCCCGGCACGATGGACCTGGTCGACAGACGGTTCAGCAGGTCGTAGGTGCAGGTGACCACGCTGCCGTTGGGGTCGGTCCTCGTCAATCGGTTGTGGTGCACGTCGTAGGTGGAGACTTGCTGGGTGCAATCGGCGTATTGCTCGACGATTCTGCGGTCCAGGGCGTCATAGACATACCGCGTGACGTTGTCGTTGTCTTCCGTATCCTCGAACAGCCGCGAGGTGTCGTCCCAGACCTTGACGGTCACGACGTCGGGGTCTCCGTCGCCGGGCACGGCGGCCATGTTCGCGCCCGACCCGTCCATATCGCGGACGGTCTTGATGAGCCGGTTGAGGCCGTCGTAGACATAGCGGGTCTCGTTGCCCAGGGTGTCGGTCATGCGCGTGCGGTTGTTGCGGGAGTCATGGGCGGATTCGTGCGTGTTGCCGACGTTGTCGATGATTCGGATCAACCGGTCGAGATTGTCGTAGGCATACGTCGTCGTGAACAACTGGTCCGGGTTGAGCAGATCGGACTTGTCGACCTCGGCGATGGAGATGACGTTCGAGTTCGCATCGTAGGCCCGCGTGGCCGTGTTGCCCTTGGCGTCCGTGACGGTCAGGACGCGATTGGCCGTGTCATAGACGGTCGTCGTCTGGTGCAGGTTGTCGTCGATGACCAGCCGGACCTGGGAGTTGTCGGTCCATTGGACTTCGGTAATGGTCTTGCCGTCGGGTGTCGGGGGCGGGTTGATGGGAAGCTGCGTATCGGTGTCGAAGAAGTCGACGACGGTCCGGGTGATGCGGTCCATCGAGTCGTACTCGTACTGCGTGACCGACAGCGGTAGATTGCCGGCCCCACCTGGGACATCGTTCAACTCGCCCTGAATGCGCATGCCGAACGGATTGGGGACGGCGGGAGCCTGATCGCCGCCGACATTGCCGTTGGCGTCGTAGTGGTAATCCGTGACGTTGCCCATCGGGTCGACGATCTGCACCAACCGGTCATAGCCGTCGTAGGCATACGACGTCACCCGGACCGCGCTGGGCGGAACGCTCGTCGGCCCTTCCAGGCCCTGGCGGACGGCGATCAGGTTGTCGTTGCAGTCGTAATCGAATTGCGTGGTGGACTGATCGGGATCGCCGGGGGCTCGGATCTCCTGAAAGACGAGATCCCGCTCGTCGTAGAGCGTCTGCACGGCGTTGGTGGGCTGGTTGCCGTTGACGGCCTCGCCATAGCGAACCAGCGTGCGGTTGCGGTTGGCATCATAGGCGTACTCGGTGGTGACGGATTCGGCGGCCGGCAGGGCGGCGCAGGTGAGATCGGTAGGTGTGAGGGCGGCGCTCCCGACCTCGCGGCACTCGCGAACCAGATAGTTGAGAATGTCATATTCATAGATCGTGGAGAAGTGCGTGTTGGGCTGGAGCACGCCCAGATCGTCCTTGTTCTCGATATCGATACGAATGACGTTGTCGTTGTGGTCGTACCAGGTGAGACGTTCGTAGCGGAGGCCGCCGCCGAGGGCGACCTCCCGCGACTGTTGGCGAACGACCTGGTCCAATTCGTTGTACGTGTACTGCGTGTCGGCCCCGCGGGGGTCGATGGTCCGAGTCAGTCGTCCCAGACAGTCGTACTCATAGGTCGTCGTCAGCCCGAAGCCCGGAGTGTCGATGATCTTCTCCTTGAGATAGCCGTTCATGCAGCCGTTGGCGGGACCGTAGTAGTTGAAGGTGTCCACCCGGCGGGAGCCGCTGCCGTTATCGGGCAGCGTGTGCGTCGTCATCTGGCCGAAGGCGTTCCATGTGAAGTCCTCGACGATCGTCGGGATGCGATGGGTGGTGTGCGTGCGGTTGCCGTTTGCGTCGTAGGTGTGCAGCGTGTCATCGCCGCGGCCGTCCACGTGGCGCGTGACGAAGTTCGTCCCGCAGCAGGCGCCGAATCCGCCCTGGTATTCGAACAGCTCAATGATCTCGATCTGGTCGCCGGCCGGAGTGTGCGTGCCGGGCAGCCTGTGCCGCTCGCGCAGATTGCCCCGCGAACGCCGAGCCGGCATGGGGTTCACGTCCGGTTCGTAGACATTCTGCGTGACGTTGCCGTTGGGATGCGTGATCCCCGTCGGCAACGCGTCGATGTTCCACTCGAATCGTGTCTCGAAGAACGGCTGGGCGGGTTGGTTCGAACAAGCCGGATCGCCCGGCCGAAGAGGGTTGATCGGCGGGTTGATCACGGCGTCCAGGTCGGTGGGCATGGCCGGGGCGGCCCGGCCGACGTAGTCCCGATCAATGACCATCCGGTTGTTCGCATCGTAGAAGTGTTCGCTGACGTTGCCGACCCGGTCGTTGACCGTGGCCTTGACCACCGCGAAGTTGTTACCGGGGTCGGGGATCACCGCTGCATACGTGATGTCGATGATGTCGGTGGGATCGCCCCAGACCTGGTGGATGATGTGGTCGAATTCAACGTCGGCAGGATTGATCGTCGGGGCGTATTCGTTGATCAGGAAGGTCTGGCCCCTGGGATCGGTGACGGTCAAGAGATTGCCGTTGAGCGCCGGATCGCCGAAACCGGTCGAGTAGGTATAGACCGTGGTCTTGCCGAGCGGAAAGTCGTTGCCGTTGGGCGTCCCGACCACGACCGGCGTCGTGACCGACTTGAGATCGCCGAAGTTCCCGCCCGGCTCGATGCCGTCGTAGTACTGATAGGTCACGCTGCGGCCGGTGAAGTCCGTGACCGATTCGATGAAACCAAACGGATTGTAGCTGATCGTGATCACTCGCGGGTTTGCCGGCGGGGCGTCCAGCGTGTCGTGAATGGCGATCAACCGGCCCGTGCCCGGGTCATACTCGAAGACGAGCGTGTTGCCGTTCCGGTCGCTGATCTCGCTGAGCCTGCCCTGTTGGAGGCTGCCGTCGAGCGGGAGGAACCGCCAGACGCCGGTGTCTGCAAAGGTGAGCGTGTAGGCGCCGAAGGGCGGAGGATTCGGGTCCAGCGTGAACTCGCGAAAGAACTCGTCCGCCTCCCAGGCGCTGGTGAGGGGATTGAAGAGATACAGATCCTCGCGGGTGTTGCCGTCGTGCAGGAGGATATCCGGGCCGCTCTGCTCGATGTAAATGTTGTAAGAGAAGTCCCACCCGTTGCCCATCGCGGTGTTCGGCCCGATCCGGGAGCGATACTTCCGAGCCCAGACGAAGTCCAGCTCGCGCCCGGCGATCCGCAGGTCGGTGGCGGACAGATGGAACTCGCCCGAGTGCAGATACGGCTGGGGATCAAACGCGATGGGCAGTTCGGTCTCATTGGCCGCGGGCCTGTCGATCCCGTTGGCCGGCGGTTGCTCGGGCGGCGATTCCGCCAGCGGGTTGGCCACGGCGAGCGCGGGGGCCGGTCGGGCGAACCAGACTCCGGCGCCGACAAGCAGGACAAGTGCAATACGATATGACAGATATGGCGATCTCATCTTATGCCTCCAGATTCGGGGCGGCGTTACCGGGACGTGCGACACGCGGCCCTCCAGCAAGTCTTAGCGGGACTCTCCGGGGTGTCTGACACGATCCTTCGGCCCCGTGATCTTCCCGAAACATGCACCGGCCGCTTGCCAGGCGGGGCACGGGCGGCCCATCCTTGTAGAACCAGGGGCGGGAGATGAGTTGGGCTGCGAGGCCGGAGGTGTCAGATTCCGTGCCCAAACGACGGATGGCAAGTGGACGTCTGTTGAGCGGAAGTGGCTTCCCGATCGGGTCCGGGCCGTCGGACCCCGCCGCCGGAAGACCCCGAATGCGTCGTCGCCACCGGCCGGGCCGGACGAAGGGGCCCCTATGTTGGTATACTGGACATGATCATGCTGACCGTTTCGACGCACGTCACGCTTCTGAAGCGCCTTGCGGACGGCGAAGACCCTGCCGCCTGGAGGGACTTCTACGAACGCTATGGCGAGTTGATTCGCGGGTTCGCCGTGCGACAGGGGCTGCAAGCGGCCGACTGCGACGATGTCGTGCAGGAGACCCTGATGGCCCTGACGAAGTCGATGCCACAGTTCCGTTACGAACCGGCCAAGGGCAAGTTCCGGTCCTATCTGAAGACGGTCGTTTTGCACACGATTTTCCGCAGATCGCGTCAGAAACACGGTGAAGTCGCGCTAGAAGACGTTGAGGCCGCCGTCGGAAAGGCGGCCGACGACACCGATACGGACGCGCGGTGGGAGGCCGAATGGCGCCGGTACCACGTGCGCACCGCGATGCGGACCATCGAAGCGGAGTTCAACGAGCAGGATCGGGCGTCCTTCGACGCCTATGCGGTGGCGGCGCGCGATGCGCGTGAAACGGCCGAGTCGCTCGGCTTGAGCGTGGACCAGGTCTATCAGGCGAAGTCCCGCATCCTCCGGCGGCTGGCCCAACTCGTCGAAGAGCAGGTTCGAGAAGAGGGCTGAGGGCGGGCGCGGCCCGCGGCGCTGCATGGCGCAGACCCGGCATGGATGATTGAGGGCATGCGGCGCCGACCGCTTCGGCGCCGGGAAGGAGGAACGGCACCGTGCGTGGGTCATCGGGCGACGGCGCGTCCGCCTGGTACCGCGATCCGGACGTGCTGCTGCGCGAGCTGCAGCGCAGCGGCGGGGCCTTCACACGATCCCCGTCGGTCGACGAATACGAAGACCTCCGTCTGATTCGGCGCGGCGGCCAGGGCGTCGTATACTCCGCGTGGCACGGCGCGATGCGGCGTCGTGTGGCGCTGAAGGTGCTGACGGACCGGTGGTTCGAGTCCGACGCCAACCGCCGGCGCTTCGAGCGCGAGATCGACCTCGTGGCGGGCCTCCAGCACCCGAACATCGTTCGGGTCTACGACCGGGGCCGGACCCGCGAGGGAGCCCCGTTCTTCTCGATGGAGCACATCGCGGGGATTCCGCTCGACGAGTACGTTCGCGACGCGACCCGCCCGGTGCCGGGAGGAGGCGCCTGGACGATGGAGGCGGCGCTGCGGTTGCTCACGCGGATCGGTTGGGCTATCCACTACGCGCATCAGCGCGGCGTCATCCATCGCGATCTGAAACCGAGCAACATCCTGATCGATCGCGCGGGTGAACCGCACGTCGTCGACTTCGGCCTGGCCAAGGCCGTCGGGCCGGCGGCCGACGGCGACGCGACCATGACCGTCAGCGGGGAGTTCATGGGGACGCTCGCCTACGCCTCGCCCGAACAACTCAGCGGCGACCCCTCCCGGGTCGATGTCCGGACGGATGTGCATGCCCTGGGCGTGATCCTGTACGAGATGCTGACCGGCGCGCGCCCGTTCGCGTCGGAGGGGCCGATGGCCGGGATCATCCACTCGATCGCCGAAACCGATCCGACTCCGCCGTCACGGACCGGTTGCGCAGCGCGTCGTCCTTCCGGGACCTCGCCCCGATGGCCGCCTGTGGCCGGTCTGAACGCCGAACTCGACACGATCGTGCTGAAGGCCCTGGCGAAGGATCCGGAGCGCCGCTACCAGTCCGCCGCGGCCCTGTGCGAAGACGTGGAGCGTTATCTGCGCGGCGAGGCCATCGAGGCCCGCCGCGCCAGTGCGTGGTACCTGATGCGCAAGACGATGCGACGGCATCGGGTGGCGGCGGCGACGGGAACGACGGCGATCCTGGCGTTGCTGGGTTTTGGGATCGCCATGGCGCTGATGTATGGCCGTGCCCGTTCCGAGGCCCGGAAGGCCAATCAGACACGGGTCTTCCTCGAGGACACGCTCGGATCGGTGGGGCCGCCGGCCCGCGGCCGCGACGTGACGGTGGCCGAGGTGCTCGATGAGGCGGTCCACTGGATCGACATCGCCCTGTCCGACGAACCCGAAGTGGCGGCGTCCGTGCGGAACACGATCGGCAACAGCTATCGCAGCCTCGGGCGATATCGAGAGGCCGAAGACCAGTTGCTCTCGGCGCTGGCGACTCGGCGCCGGCTGTTCGGCGACGAGCATGTCGAGGTGGCGCAGAGTCTCAACGCGATGGCGCTGCTGCGCCGCAATCAGGGCCGGCTCGATGAGGCGGAACGGCTCTTCGGGCAGGTCCTGCGGATGCGCCGCAAGCTGCTGGGGGACGACGATCTTGCCGTCGCCATGACGCTCCAGAATCTGGGCCGGCTGGCCCGTCTCCGGGGCCGGCTGGACCGGACACAACGGCTGCTCGGGCAGGCCCTCGAGATCCGGCGGAGCCGTCTCGGCGATCGGCATCCCGACGTCGCCATGTGTCAATATGAACTGGCCCTCCTGGCGGCGCAGCGGGGCGATTTGGACGCCGCGCGGGCGCTCCATCAGACGGCCCTTCGCACGCGCCGAGCCACGTTGCACCGGGACCATCCGGACGTCGCCCGTTCACTGCTGGCCCTCGGCCGTCTGCTGATCGACTCCGGTGATCCCTCCGGCGCCGAGCCGTACCTGCGCGAGTGTGTCGAGATCGTCGGGCGTCTCGTTCCGGAGGACCACTGGCGGCTCGCGGAGGCCCGGGGGGCGCTCGGGGCCGGCCTCGTCGCAATGGGACGGTTTGAGGAGGCCGAGCAACTGCTGACCGCGGCCCACCAGGTGCTGAAGGCCGCGCGCGGAGCAACCGACCCAAAGACCGAGCGGGTTCGGCAACACCTCAACCAGCTTCACCAAGCGTCGGGACGCCCGTAGCGTCGGCCCCCCGTGGCCGACGGCTGGTGCGAGAATCCTCTCTCGCACCAACAACGATCCCCTTCCCCCGTAGCGTCGGCCCCTGTAGGTGACGTCCCGGGCAGGCCCCATTCCCCAATCGGCGCGGGTTTGTGGTACAATGTCGGCCCGCAGTTGCTAACAAGACCGCCTGCCTCGGAGGGGTCCGGCCATGGTCCCCAACGCGGGGGCCTATTGCGAAAGGACCGACCCATGTCCAGACGCCGACCACACCATAAACGTTGCATCCCATTCCCGCTCGCCGCCGTCCTGGTGGTGGCCGCGCTGGGGTCCGGCCGGGTAGCGGCCCAGACCATCACTGAGATCATCGACGCGACCGGCGACGGGGCGGGAAATACCCTTGATCGACCTTTGGGCATCGCGGTGGAGGCCGCGGGCATCGCCTACTTGACGGGACGCAACAGCGACAACGCCTTCAAGATCACGCCCGACGGAGTCATCACCGAGATCATCAATGCGACCGGCGACGGGGCGGGAAATGGACTTAATGCTCCTTGGAGCATCGCCGTGGACACCGCGGGCAACGCCTACGTGACGGGTTGGTTCAGCGACAACGCCTTCAAGATCACACCCGGTGGAGTCATCACCGAGATCATCGACTTTTTCGGCGACGGGGCGGGGAATGGACTTGTCGGTGCTCTCGGCATCGCGGTGGACGCCGCGGGCAACGTCTACGTGACGGGATGGACCAGCAACAACGCCTTCAAGATCACACCCGCCGGGGTCATCACCGAAATCATCGGCGCCACCGGCGACGGCACTGGCAATCGCCTCCGTCAACCCGGCGGCATCGCCGTAGACGCCACCGGCAACGCCTACGTAACGGGTTTCAACAGCGACAACGCCTTCAAGATCACGCCCGGCGGAGCCATCACCGAGATCATCGATGCGACCGGCGACGGGGCGGGTAATGGACTTCTTGAGCCTGCCGGCATCGCGGTGGGCGCCGCGGGCAACGTCTACGTGACGGGAGAGCGGAGCGACAACGCCTTCAAGATCACGCCCACCGGGATCATCACCGAGATCATCGATGCGACCGGCGACGGGGCGGGTAATGTCCTTAATGATGCGGCAGGCATCGTCGTGGACGCCGCCGACAACGCCTACGTGGCGGGAAACTTCAGCCACAATGCCTTCAAGATCACGCCCGGCGGGGTCATCACCGAGATCATCGACGTAAACGGCGACGGGGCGGGCAATTCCCTTGTCGGTGCTGTCGGGATCGCGATCGACGCCGCGGGCAACGCCTACCTGACGGGACAGGCCAGCGACAACGCATTCAAGATCGCGCTCGCGCCGCCGCCCGACTGCAACAACAACGGCATCCCCGACGAATGCGACCTCGACTGCGGGGCCGTGGGCGGTCCCTGCGACGTGCCCGGCTGCGGCGGCAGCGCCGATTGCAACGCCAA
>CAYQDV010000127.1:0-9859 GCA_964416295.1 uncultured Planctomycetaceae bacterium | reverse complement strand
ACCCAGCCGGAACGGACGGCCTTCCGTCCGATTGCCAGGCGCGCCGAGGCAGCATATAGTGCCACCAGAAAACGGTCGAAAACGCTATTGGCGAAAACAGGAACGTCGAATGCCGGTCTTTGAGTTTCACTGTCCGTCTTGCGAACGCGATTTCGAGGAATACGTTCGCGTTATCAAGGACGCACAGGCCGTGGCCTGCCCGATCTGTGGAGCCCGGCGCGTGCAGCGCAAGCTGAGCGTCTTCGCCGCGAGAGCGGCGCAGCCCAGTGCGGCACCGCCGGGGGCATGCGGCCGCTGTGGTGATCCAAACGGTCCGTGTGCAATGTAACCGAGGCAACAGATGGCCAAGGCCGCGTCAAAAAAAAAGACCCAGACGCCGAAACGATCCGTGCCCGGGACCGCATTGCTGGCGTGGCTGCTGCCAGGGTTGGGGCACTGGTACCTCCATGAACGGCCTCGGGCCGTCATCTTCTTCGTCGTGGTGACCGTGACATTCTGGACAGGGGTCGCGGTCGGAGGCGTCCGGGGCACGGTGACGCCGCGTGAAAACGGCCCGTGGATCGCGGCCCAGTTGTGCATGGGACCCCAGGCCGTGCTGGCGATGATTTTCAGCGAGCGCTCCAAGGCGGCGGATGGCGACCGGTACAAGGCTTCGTGGCCCGCCTCCAACATCTCGGTCGTTTACGCAGGCATCACCGGACTGCTGAACCTGCTCATCATCATCGATGCGCTGGCTCGCGTGGAATCGGCGCAATCGGTCTCGGCGGCACGATCCCCGCCCGGCGGGAGGACCTCCGCGTGACGGAGACCGCACTGATTGCAACCGTGTTCGTCACGCCGATGACGATCACAGGGATCGGGCGCCTGCTGATGCTGCTTCCGCTCGCCGCAGCAATCAGCATCGTGTACAAGGCGATCCACTGCGAGCGGATCCGCGACATTCCGCGGGCGAGCCTGATCCTGTGGCTGACGATCGTCGCCACGATGGCCGCCATCGGTGTCATCCTGCTCCTGCTCTTCCGGCTCCTGGCATAGCCGGCGGGGCAAGGTGCGACGACTTTCAAGAGATCCGCCCGTGTCCCCACAACGATCCGGAGTCCTGATCGCGGCTGTGTGCGCCTTGGGTGCCGGCTGCGGTCCACACACCCTCCTCGAACCACCATCAGGTCTCCCCGCGCAACTGAACGGGCGGATCCTCTGGCACACACCCCATGCCTACATATACGCTGCGGATAAGGCAGTCGCCGGCGAGACGGATCGATGGACCGCGTCGTTGGCCGGACACGTCCGGCGGACCTACGGCAAGGAACTGGGCAAGGGACTGGTCATCGTCATCGACAAAAAGGAACCGCCGGTCGTCCACTCGATCGAAGAGCTTGTGCGATTGCAGCGCGTGTCCGCCCCTCCGGCGGCCGAAGCCGAATCCCCACGGCCCGATGCAGCGGAACAGCGAAAGAAACTTGCCGATTCCGGAATGTCTGAAACGCTGGCTCGCCGCATCACTCCGGTGGTTCTGGACAACACCGCTCTCGCTGCGGCGGGCGTGCCACCCGATCAGCTCCCGAAGGATGTCGCTTGGCGGATCACGGTCCCTTCACACCGCCTGATGGATTCCGCCGTGTGGCAGTTCGCACCAAAGGCGCTGGAGAAGAAGAAAGGCAAAGCATTCGCCGTAGCCACGGCCTGGGCTTGGCCACTGGCATTCCCGGAGGCGGCCAAGGTCTTCCGACTCGCCCGCGACGTGTTGGTGTTTCAGAGATGGTGCCGCCGACAGCCGGGCTGGTCGCTCGAACGCCGACACCAGGAGGTCGCCCGCTTCCGGCGCGAGCGGGCGTTCGTCATCAGCCCCACCTTGGCACTGGCGCTCTCGATGGCCAAGCCCGAAGAGAACCCGTAGATCGGGTAGAATACCCCCATGGATTCCAGCCGCGCTCTCCGCTGCGGCCGCCGCGCCGGCGCGGTCGTGTCCGTCTTCATTCTCGCGACCTGGGGCGCGAGCGTCGTGGGCCATGTGGTCTACGGTTCCGCGCCGGGAGCAACCTGGTGGGGCGTGCAGATCAGCGGCGGAGTCCTGTACCTCGCGCGCTCGCCCAGCGGCAGCGCTGCGGAGAGCTTGACGCACGGCTGGACGGCCGGAGCCAACCGAAAGCTTGAACTGGGCTTTGTAGGGATAGGAACACGCATGCCGGCGGGGTCGGCCACGGTCATCGTCTTGCCCCTGTGGGTGCCGTTTGCGGCGGCAGTCACTGTCACGGCTCTGTTATTCTGGTGGGGCAGCCGCAGCGTAGACACAACGCGCCAGACAAGGCGACAAAGCTCAACCTGCGAGATCGAACGCCCTGGCCCGCCGTTTCCAGTCGACGCGAATGCCGAGCGCGATGACACAACCGGCCGCGGAGCGCCGCCTCCCCCCTTCGGCCTCGCTGACCTGCACGCGGCCGCTTCGACACCCAGCAGCGCCCCGCCGGACCTCTCGCACATCGATCAAAGTCAAATCCACCGCTGTCCACAGTGCCAGAATGCGCTCTCCGGCGTGCTCAGCGGCCGTTGCCCAACCTGCGGTGTGCCGTGCTATTTCTGGCTGGATCGGCACACACCCATCCCCTCTCGCACCTGCGCAAAGTGCCACCAAGACCTCACAGAGGGCATACGCTGGCGCTGTCCCCGCTGCGGAACCGCACTCTGAGGGCGACAGAGCAAGGTGCATACCTCCTCTGACGCGAACAGCGCACACCCACCGAAGCCACCTCAGACTCACCCGACCACGCCGACAGAACCACAACACGGGCGGCGTGGTTAGATCTGATACTCGCGTCCGGCTCGTCTAGAAGTTGACCGGTACGTCACAATCGGCTGCGACCAGACGGGCCTTGGAAACCTGAACGAAGGGGTCGCAACTGATCTTGGTCACCACGAGCGGGCACGTCCCCGTGATGCTCATCAATGGAGATCGTCCGGGCTTGATGGAATCATCAGGCACCCGCAGCAGGTGTCCGCTCCAGTTGCAGATGTATGCCCCGGGAGCATCGATGGAATCAAATGGCAGAGTGATGCCAACGCCCTTGTTCTCGAACTCGTGCGAGTTTTTCTGAGTCGGAACAGTCATAGTAAGACCTCCATGCCAAAAAAGGGGGGAAAGATTTCCTGGATGCGTCCGCGCTTCCACGCCGGGAGCGCCGGCCCGCATCCCTCCGTCAGCCGTCCGATAACAGGGCCATCCGAGGATGTCAAGGGAAAAACCCAAAAAAAACTGACCGGCTGGCGGCTCGGCCCCGCAGGAGACTGCATCGTTGATCAGGCGGGCCGTGCGGCTCGGCCGAAATGCCAGACGATCGAGCGGGAATGACTCTGTGAATCCACAAACCGCGTCGCATCCGCCCGTCGCGTCGCTCGGGCGTGCCGAGGCCCTCTTGCATGTACCGGTAACGGAATGCACGCGCCGTCCACTTCAACTATCATGCAGAGTTTACGTCAGCGCGGCTATCGTTTTGCCGATCAAACAACCGTCGACAATCGTGGCATGAAAGGGCTGTAATCATGGTTCCGAGCGACCATGCACTGGATACGCACGACCTCCATCCCACCAAAAAGGTCTACTGGAACCCCAACGTACCCGAGCTGGTCGAGTTCGTGGTCCGGCGAGGCGAAGGCGAATTGACGCAACTCGGTGCGGTCCGCACGTTGACCGGCAAGCGGACCGGTCGTTCGCCCAAGGACAAGTTTATCGTCCGGGACGCGACGACCGAGACGGACGTGGCTTGGGGGAAGGTGAATCGCCCGACGACACCGGCGGTGTTCGATCGGTTGCTCCGCAAGACAATCGATCATCTCAACGCCCACGACCTGTTTGTCACGGACGCCTGGGCGGGCGCCGATCCGGCCTATGGGATGCCGATCCGTGTGGTGGGGACCTATGCGTGGCACGCGCTGTTCGCCCGGCAGTTGTTCCGCCGGCCGACCCCTGATGAAATCCGACGCAATGCTCCGCAGTTCCTGATTCTGGCCGCACCGGAATGCCTTGCGGATCCGGCGACCGACGGCACCAATAGCGAGACCTATGTGGTCGTCAATTTCTCGAAGAAAATCGCGCTGATCGGCGGAACGAAATATGCTGGCGAAATCAAGAAATCCATCTTCACCGTGTTGAATTTTGTGCTCCCGCCGCAGGGCGTCTTTCCGATGCACTGCTCGGCCAATGTCGGAGCCGACGGCGGCGTTGCTCTGTTCTTCGGCCTGTCGGGAACGGGAAAGACCACGCTGAGTGCCGATCCGTCGCGCCGGTTGATCGGTGACGACGAGCACGGATGGTCCGATCAAGGTGTGTTCAACTTCGAGGGCGGTTGCTACGCCAAGTGCATCCGCCTGTCAGCGAAGTATGAGCCGCAGATCTACAACGCCCTCAAGTTCGGCGTCGTCTTCGAAAACGTCGACATCGATGAGCAGACCCGCGTGGCCGACTTCGACAGCGCGAAGTACACCGAGAACACCCGCGCGGCCTATCCCATCGAGCATATTGACAACGCCGTCCCGGAAGGTCTCGTGCGCGCCCATCCTCGATCCGTCGTGTTCCTCACCTGTGACGCCTTTGGTGTGCTACCGCCCGTCTCCCGGCTGACGACCGATCAGGCCATGTACCATTTCCTCAGCGGCTACACCGCCAAGGTCGCCGGAACCGAGGCCGGTCTGGGAAACGAGCCGCAGGCAACCTTCAGCACCGGTTTCGGAGAACCGTTCCTGCCGCGCAGCCCGATCGCCTACGCCCACCTCCTCGCCGACAAGATCACGCGGCACAAGGCCGCGTGCTATCTCGTCAACACGGGATGGTGTGGCGGACCGTTTGGCGTCGGCAAGCGAATCGATCTGACGACCACGCGGGCGATAGTCAAGGCCGCTGTCGACGGCACGCTCGCGAGCGTGGAAACCTCGCGCGACCCGATCTTCGGTCTGCCCGTTCCGGTGGCCGTGCCGGGCGTCGATACCTCGTTGCTGATGCCGAAAAAGACTTGGAACGACCCCGCGGCCTATGATGCCAAGGCCCACGAGTTAGCGGACCGGTTCGTCCAAAACTTTGGCCGATTCCCCGATGCTCCGGACGCCGTGCGCGACGCCGGCCCCCGATCGGCCGTAACGACATAGACCCACCGCATTATCACGGCACGCAACACAAACGGCCCACAGACGCGGACGCTCCACCCCTTCGCTCGCCCCTCGAGGCCCGTTCTCACTCCTCTTGGCCGATGTCACCGGCGAGGATCGGCATCGCCCGACCGATGACCGTCAGCGTACCCCCACGCTCGGCCGTCCAGTTTCCGACCCAGTCGTCCGCCGGGCCGATCGACGTGGTCAGCACGTTGATCGAAACCCGACGCCCCGCCAGCGTGGGGCCGAGCCGTCGCAGCGACGACCAATCGGTACCGGCCGGCAGACACAGCCACACTACGTCCGGCTCAAACGCCAAGGCGTCCGTGTAGAGGCGAGCCACATCCACCCGTCCCGCCGACCGCGTCGATCGAACCCAGTCGTACGCCCGGACTTTTTGCTCAGCCGTGGCGTCGATCAGGTCCGTCTCGCCCGGCCATGCCTCGACACCGTCGTCGATCCAGGCAAGCAAGGCGAAACGCTGTGTCGAGCGAAGCTGATGGAGCTGCTCGACCGTTCGGTCGGCCAGAAGGAACGACGCGTTCGTCCGCCCATCCGGACACGCGAACGCGAAGACGACTCGCCGTCCATGAGGTCGCATCGAGACCATGACGTCCGCCGACTCGCCGGGCACAGGCAGGATGATCCGTGTCTTGCCGTAACGCGAGCCGGGCTGAACGGCCTCAATGACGGCCGTTCGGCCGAATCTTTCGGTCGGGAATGTCGCCACCACCGGCGCCGTGCCCACTGGCCGGCCGTCGACGATAATGCGGCCGCCGGCCGGCTTCGTGTGGATCTGCACCTCGATGGCAGCCTCGGCAAGGCTGAACCGCACAGGGTGGATTTCGCCCGGCTCGCTCGGAAGAACGATGTCCCGGTGAACCTCCTTACGACCCTCCATCGAGGCGACGACGGTGACGGTGTCACCCCAATCCTCGCCGCCCAGTTCCAGTTTCACCGGTGCAACACCGCGAGTCTTTCCATCAACGACGACCTTGGCGCCAGGTGGGTCGGACTCCACCTGAATCACGGGGGCAGCGGCTCGCAATTCAAAATCAAACCGCAGGTCTTCACCCGCCGGCGGCGGCTCAACCTGCTGCACGGCGGGCAGATATCCGAGGCGCTTGACTTGAAGCCGCCCGGAAAACACGGGCGGCGTCGTCAACGTCAGCGGCGTATAGCCCTTCAGTTCGTCATCGAGCCAGACCTCGGCCCCGACCGGATCGCTCCGAACCGCCATGTCAAACGGCTTGCGGACGAGGGTCAAATGCAGATCCTGGCGATCACCCTGAGCAGAGATCGGCTGGCGGATCGGGTGATAGCCGCCGGCGTCGGCCTCGAGCCAGTGCATATTGACGCCTTCGGCGGGAAGCAGGAAGGTGAGGTGACCCTGCTCGTCGGCAGGCCCGATTTTCTCGCCGTCGAGCCGCACGGTCGCGGTCGGCGGGGCGACCGTCAGGGTTACCGGCACACGCGACACCGTCGGCGTGACGGACGCGGGACCACTCGGCCGATTGACGACATAGCCCGTAACGCCGGCCGTCACGACCAGCCCCACCACCACACCGATCGCCAGGTCCCGACGCCGCTTGGCCGAACGGTCCTGCCGGACCTCGTCCGCGGGATCGGGCAGCGGTGGGTCCCCTTGTTGAATCACGACGCGCGGGGCGACGGCCGTCCTGCGGACCGGACGCGGCTCCCCGCGACGGCACCATCCGCAGACCCCCTCAATGATCGACACGGCATCATCGGATTCAAGCTCGCCGCCGCATCGTTCACAGATCAGAGGATTCGTCATCCCGAATCGATCCTTCCCTTCGAGCAGCCGTCAGCGGCACACCCGACCCCAGTCGACGGTCCGGCCTCGGCGTCTCTCCACTCGAGGCGCAATATCTCCCGACGTCCCCTGATTCATCGTCGCGGTCCGTCCCATAACTGTAGCTGAGTCCGGGCTGCATCGACTACTGCTCCGACGCTGCTCGATCGATGGGGAGCATCGGCGTCTCGCCGGTGCGCTGCCTGCGAGTAGATGCGGGCGGGATGTCCACATCACCCATCAAATTCACGTGCGCCGGAGCACTACCTTCCGCCGTTGAGAGCGTGGCTCAGTCGGTCTCCACATCAAACGAGGACTCGATCTTTCGGAGCACCCTCGCGCCATCACGATGGCCCCGGGCCGACAAGCCGTCTTGCTCATGGGGTTCCGCCGGACCGAAGGCCAGCGCCCCCAGAAGATCACGCAGAGGCCGGGCACCGTCGGCGCGCACGTGATAGAGACGCCACTGCCGCTCGCGGCGCTCGTCAAGCAAGCCCGCCAGTCTCAGAACCCGCAGGTGTTTGGAGATGGCCGGCCGCTGCTGCGGAAACCGCGCGGCGATGTCGCCGGCCGCGAGCGTCCGTCCAGTGAGCAGGCGGAGGATCGCGCGCCGCGTCGGATCGGCCAACGCCTCAAACACATCAGGCTGACTATGTTCCGCCATCGTTACGTAGCTTCATCGGAACCAACCCGCGCGGAGCTTGAGTCGTTCACCTCGATCACGCTGGAACGAGAATCCGTTCTCGTTCCCATGTCGCCCGCAAGCGGTCCGTGACCGTGCAGGCGGACTCGACGAGCGGCTGTAGCGTCGGCCCCCCGTGGCCGGCGTCGCCCAAACCGCGCCCTCTCGTCCACGGACGTCGGGCGCGGGGGCCACGAAGCTACGAGGACCGTCTGGACAACCACACACCGAATCTGTCATGCGCCGGCACGCAAGCCGGCCGCCGGTTGATTGCCGCGGAATGGAGCCATCGATACGATGCCGCCGCCATGCGCGTGTTGCTGGTCCAACTCTGCGAGATCGAGGGGCCGGGGCGCCTCGAAGCGTGCCTCGACCGACGAGAGGTCGAACACACGATCCATCGGTCATACGAAGACGCTCCCGCACCACCACTGGAGCGATTCGGCGCCGTGGTCATCCTGGGCACGCCGGCGAGTTGCCGGGACATCGAGGCTCGTCCCGACCTGTTGCGGGTGCGCGATCTCGTGGCGGAAGGCGTCGCCCGCGATCAGCCGATGCTGGGGATCTGCTTCGGCGGGCAACTCCTGGCGCAGGTCCTCGGGGCCGACGTCCGACCGAACGAGACACCGGAGATCGGCGCCTATGCCGCCCGATTGACGGACGAAGGCGCCGCGTCGCCGCTGTTCGGGGGCTTTCCGCGCGAGTTCTCGGTCGCTCACTGGCACAGCGACACCTTCGCGCTGCCCAACGGAGCCTCGTTGCTGGCGACGGGAATGGCCTGTCGCAATCAGGCATTCGCGCGGGGGCGAAGCGTGGGCCTGCAATTCCACCTGGAGTTGTCACCGGCGAAGGCGCGTGACTGGGTGAGCGCGTATGCCGACGATCTGCCCCGCGTGGACAAGACGGGGGAAGACGTCATGGAGGAATTGACTCGCCACGGCGAAGAGATGGGACGGCTCTGCGATCGGTTCGTCGGCAACTTTCTTCGGACCGCCGGCTGATCGGCCATGAGGACCACCGCCGGCGACCGGTGCCACAGGGGTCCACTCACGACTGGAACAAGGCCGAGACACTCGTCTTATTAAAAATGCGGCGGATGGCGCGGGCAAAGAGCGAGGCGGCCGAGACGACCTTGACCATCGACGGCAACGGCTCGAAACGATGCTCCAGTGTGTCCGTAATGACCAACTGCTTGATGGGGCTTGCCTCCAGCCGGGCGGCACAGCCGGTCGTCAGCACGCCGTGCGTCACCGCGGCGTAGACGTTGCGGGCGCCCTCCTCCCGCAGTCTCGCGGCGGTGGCGATCAGCGTGCCCCCGCTGATCGTGAAATCATCCACGATGAGCGCGTTTCGCCCCGCAACGTGGCCGATCAAGCGTTCGACGACGGCCTCTTCCCGATGGTTCGTTCGAGTCTTCTCGGCAATCACCGTCTTGGCGCCGAGGGCCCGGGCATAGGCGTTGGCCATCGCCGCTGCGCCGACGTCGGGAGCGACGACGACCCAGCCCCGGCGGACACGGCGCTTGAAATAGGCCGCCATGACCGGCAGCGAGTACAGGTGGTCGACCGGAACCCGGAAGAATCCCTGAATCTGGGGGGCATGGAGGTCCATCGTCACGACGCGATCGACGCCCGCGGCCTCGAGACAGTCGGCGCAGACCCGCGCCCGGATCGATACCCGCGGCTCATCCTTCTTGTCGCCCTTGCCATAGCTGAAGAATGGAATCACCGCCGTCACGCTTCGAGCCGAGGCCCGTCGGAACGCATCCACGTAAAAAAGGATCTCCATGAAGTGGTCATTCACGGGGTAGCTGAGCGACTGGACGAAGAAGACGTCGCGGCCGCGGACGTTCTCGAGCACTCGGACAAACGTATTGCCCTCGGAGAAATGCTTCGCCTGAGACTTGCCGGGCGTGATGCGAAGCTGCCGGCAGATCGCACGCGTGAACTGGCGGCTGCCCGAGCCGGCAAACACGAGAAGTCTGTCCCGTTTGGCCATTTCAATCTCCGTGTACGCAAGGTCCGGCCGATCATGATAGCGTGGGGCAGCCGGCGGACCATCCGCGCGCAACCCCGTGCTGGTATGAAAACGGAACGGAGCGGCCGCGCTGGACCGATGACATGGCTTTGCCGGCTCGGTTTGCCCCCCCGCCGAGCTTCCAGGGCCGGGGCAACGCCCGATACGCCGGCTGGCCTTGTGTGTGGTGAGGCTACTCAAAGCCG
>CAYQDV010000126.1:0-9878 GCA_964416295.1 uncultured Planctomycetaceae bacterium | reverse complement strand
CCGGGTTCTCGGCCATGACGCTCCAGGTACTGCTCCTGTTGTGGTTCCAGTCGTGCGCCGGCCGGGTCTACCAACAACTCGCCATTCTTACAGCCGCCTTTATGGCGGGACTCGCTGCCGGGTCGATCGCCGCGATGCGCCTTCCGCGGCCGAGAATCGGGCTGCTCGCGACCCAATCGGCCCTGCTCGCCGCCGGTCTCATCCTGCCGTTCGTGTTCCCCGCTCTATCCGACTCGGTGTGGACGGCGGCCCTGGCCTTGACCGGGTTGATCGGCGTGCTCCTCGGCGCGCACTTCGCCTGCGCCACCGCCCTCTGGCCGCCGGCGGAACACAGCCGCTCGGCTGCCGGCGGTTGGCTCTACGGAGCCGACCTCCTCGGCGGCGCGGCCGCCGCGCTTGTCATGGCGGGCGTCGTGATCACAGTGGATGGGTTCGCCGCAGCCGGCGGATGGGCCAGCGTGTTCGCCGGCATCGCCTTGACAGCGATCCTGATGCTCTGCAGGCGACCGCCCGACGCCGCTGCACCGGGTAGCCTCTCACAGACGCGAGGATCCGTCGGACGCGGAACAGCGATAGGTGGATCAGATCCAAGCCGGTCTAACGATGGCAGGCTACGCAATCGGTGCTGACGTTGCGCTCTTCGTGACAGGCCAGGCAGTCGTTCATCCGCATGACCAGCCGCACGCGCGGGGGCGGCGCGGCGAGCGTGGGCTGATCGACGTGACACTTCACGCATTCAAGCCCGCCCGCGGTGACATGCCGCCGGTGCGAGAAAAAGACGTCCGGCCGCGTGACCGCAACGCGAACCCAGGGGATGTTCGCGTCGCTGTCGGCAAACGGGATGAGCTTCGCCTTCTCCGGATGGCCTGCGGTATCCTCATCATCGGCGTCGTGGCAGTCCAGGCACGCCTCCTTGCCGGGCAGCCCGGCCATCACTCTCGTCTTGGCGTCCGTGTGACAATCCAGGCAGGTCAGCCCGGCCTCCTCGAGGTGCACGCGATGATTGAAGGCAATCGGCTGAGTCGCCTTGGCACCAACGTATCCGAATACGAAGCCATGCACGACAGCCGCCACTCCGGCGATCACCACAGCGAGAACAAGCACGATCACGATGATTCGCATAACTACCGATCCTCACCGACCACAGTCAGCAATCGGCTGGCAGTCGTTCGTACCACACACGAGTCGAAGAAGGCCGCTTACCGATTGCCGTCTCCTCCGGCGGCTGGCGCGCTCGTACCCTGGGGCTCCGCCTTGCCCTGCGTCCGGAGCCACGCCAGCAAATCCACCATCTCGCCGTCATCAAACACGGGCCAAGCGGCACTCGCATCCGCCACGCGTTTCGGCATGATCGCGCCATGATTCCACATCGCGGCCGCCACACCCGCCACCGACTCCGCGCATCCACGCAAGTGTCCGATGGTCGGAGCAGCCATACCCTCCACCGGACGCGCGGCGTGACATTGTGAGCAGGTTTTCCGCTCGAATTCTCGCTTGCCGCGGAGCGGATCAGCCATCCTTTCCCGGCCGTCAAGGCTCAAGACGTAGGCCAGCGTATCCGCGAGTTCCTGCGAGCTCAGCGGCGCACCCGGTCCTGCCTCACCTCGCATCACCTCTGACATCTCCGGCGAGTGCTTCCACATCCGCGCGGCGAGCACGCCGAGGGCGCGGGGCAGATCGGCCGTCGCCAGATCGGGGCCTGTACCCGGGTGGCACATGCTGCATTTCTTGTCCGCGAAAAGGCGCTGCCCGTTCGCGATGGAAGCCGGACGCAGGTACGTTCTATCCTGATGGCGTCCGGCTTGGCGCACATACGCGACGAGGTGCGCCAGATCCGCCCCTTGCAGCATCGTCCGCGGCTCCGTCGAACCCTCTTTTCCGGCCTGCACCGTGGGCGTGTGAGCCCACATCCGTTGCGCCCAGATGATCGGATGGGTCAGGCCGCTCCACTTCCTGAGGTCGGGTCCCGCGCCACCACTCTCCGCCTCAATCGAATGACACGACGTGCAGCCCCGGATATCCAGAAGGCGACGCCCCTCGGCCGCACGTCCCGGCTCATCAACCTGCCGAACAAATGTCATCAGCGAGAAAAGATGCTCGATGTCGCTGGCGGTCAGCGCGTCCGGCGGCCGCCCCGCCAGTCTTGTCCGCGATAATACGGTCGGAAGATGATTCCACAGGACGCCCGCCAGCCGCTCCCTCGAAGAGCGGCTCGAATCCAGCCGCCCGAGATCGGGGCCGATCGTGCCACCTTGACCCCAGATGGCATGGCAGTCGATACAGTGTTTTCGGTTGAATACCCGCCAGCCGTGCATCGCGTCACCGGTGGCGAGCGAAGACCCGGCGGCCGGTGACTGTCCCCACGCGATGTTCGGCACCGCCACGGCGCCGAACACAGCGACCCACGCCAGAAGACACGCCACGCGGCCTTCGGCATACGACTTGTGGATCGATATCTGCAACCCGACGCCTACGGCTACCATCTCACGGTCCCTCATCGTCCCACCGCTCCCACCGATTCGGGCTGCCGTGTCACCACCGGTCGTTGCGGCTCCGGCAGATAACGCGCGATCTTCGCCGTCACTTCCGCGATGGACTTCTCGCGTCCCTCCTGCACCTCCCAGATGGATACGATCGGGAAGAGCTTTGTGAACAACACGTAGCACAGGATGAATGCGGCAAAGCATCCCGCCAGAATGCTCCACTCCACCCATGTCGGACTGTAAACGATGTATTCGGCGTGCGGCAGTCGCGGTTGCGACAACGACGGCACCACGATGATGAACCGCTCCAGATACATGCCGATGTTGACCGAAATCGACGCGATCACTGTCCCGGTGATCGTCCGCGTTCGCTTGTTGCACAAAAGGACGAACGGGATCACGAAGCAGGTCGCGAACATCGTCCAGAAGTGAGGGGCGAACCGCCCCGTGATCTTCATCCAGAAGATCTCCATGTGAGCTGGCTCGCTTCCGTAGAAGGTCGTCAGAAACTCCGACGCGGTGAAATAGAGCCAGAGCATGCACATCACGAGCAAAAGCAATCCCAGGTTGTTGAAATGCACATCCTTCAGATACGCGCCCAGCCCGTAGACCCAGCGAATCAACGCCATCGCGCAGATCAGCGCCGCAATCCCCGAAAAGATCGCTCCGACGACGAAATAAGGCCCGAAAATCGCGCTGTGCCACATCGGCTGAACCGTCATCGCGAACACGAAGCTGACAACCGTATGCACGGATATCGCAATCGGAATCACCAGGATCGCCATGATTCCGATCAGAACCTCCAGCACGCGGTGCTGTCGCTGCGTGCCGGTCCAACCCAATGCCAACAGCCGGTACAGCCAGCGGCGCTTGCTAGTGTGGTCGCGGAGGATGGCGATATCGGGGATCAACGGCAGGTAGAGGTACAGGGTGCTGCCGGTGAGATAAATGGTGATGCTGCACACGTCCCAGAGCAACGGCGACCCCAGCCGCCCGTGTGTGACCACGTTCATCATGCGATCCGGCCGGCCCAGGTCGATCAAAATGTTGCCGACGCCGAACAGAATGACCATGACCGTAATGACTTCCGCCGATCGCGTGATCGACCGGCGCCACTCCGCGCCGACGATGCGGAGGATCGCCGAAATCAGCGTGCCGGCATGGCTGATCCCGATGAAGAAGACAAAGTTGATGATGTAGAAGCCCCAGTACACCGGCCGGCTGAGTCCGGTGACGCTCAACCCGTTGCGGTATTGCGTCAGATACGCAACCACGCCCAGCGCGATCACGCTGAGAAGAACGGCCACGGTAAAGTAGAATCTCGGGCCGGTGTGGAGGATGGGCTCGAGGAGAATCGCGTCCTCGGCCAGGGGCTTCGGTTCGGTTCGGCTGGCGGTTCTGGACACGTCAATCGCCTTCCCGCAAATAGATGACCTTCGGCTGAGTACCGAGATCATCCAGAAGTTTGAATGCCCGCCGGCTCTCGGCCAGCTCGGCGACCTCGCTCTTGGCGTTGGACAGGTCGCCGAACACAATCGCCCCGGTCGGGCAGGCGTCCGTGCACGCCGTCACGTATTCCCCGGGGTCCATCGGCCGCTGCTCCGCCCGGGCGCGATCTCGCGCGTTCTGCAGCCGGTGATGACAAAACGTACACTTCTCGACGACACCCTTGGGCCGGACGGAGACATCCGGGTTGAGATGGTCCTCCATCGGATCCGCCCACTCCGGCTTGCTCCAGTTGAAATACCGCGCCGTGTAAGGGCACGCCGTCGTGCAGTAGCGGCAGCCGATGCAACGACTGAATATCTGGCCGACAATGCCGTCCTCGCTGAGATAGGTCGCGCCGACCGGACACACCTTGACACACGGCGGGTTCTCACAATGCATGCAGGGACGCGGCAGCAGGCGCTCCATCACCTTCGGACGCTCACTTTCCCCAGTGAACGGAATCATCTCCATCCACGTGAACGCCCGGCCGCGGCTGCTTTGAGCCGGACCGGTGGGCGGCAGGTTGTTCTCCGCCTGACACGCCGTGACGCACGCCTGGCACGCCGTGCAGCGGTCGAGATCGATGACCATGCCCCACTTCGCCATTCAGAGACTCCCGTCGCTACGACGCTGTCGGCAGTGTCGCGCCCCCGCCCGTCCCACGCTCACCGGACCGGAGCGTCATGCCTTCTCAATCAAAGCCTGCGTCTGACTCCACAACGACGTCCCCGTCAGAGGATCCGTCTGTGTGTCCAGCAGTTCCGCCGGGTTTTCGCCGATGCCCTTGCTCCAGCGCCCGCCACCCTTGTGCCCGTATCCGTAGGGAATGGCGATCACGTCAGGCATCAACCCGGCATATCGTTTCGCCGGCAGGCGAAGCTCGCCGCGCGCCGTCCGGACGAGCACCATGTCTCCATCGTGAATGCCGTACTTCTCGGCCGTCTCAGGGTGAATCTCGACCCACGTTCGCCACTTCTCGAACATGTAGGCGCCGGCAATCGTGTTGAGCCATGGCAGGTTCGGACTGGCGACCGACACGAGGTTCGGCAAGGCGTACACATACAAATCCAGCGGATACGTCGCATCATGCGACCGGGGTTCCGCCCGGCAGTTCGGAAGGCAGCGGCGATCGAGTTCAGCAGAGCTGCCCGGCTCGGGAATATCCTTGAACGACTTCGCCAGAAGGGCCGAACTGAAAGCGAACTTGCCCGATGGATTCCGAAAGACACGATCCCATTCCCCGCGGGAATAGATCGGGGCCGTCCAGCCGCCGCCTGCCAGCACCTCCCGCTTGAAGTCTTCATAACTCTCCGTCGGCGGCGCCCGCCAGCCGCGCCGCTCCAGAAGCCGCACCCAGTCCTCTTCGTTCGCGGGACTGAAGGGCACGCCCTTGCCGGACCGGAATAATTCGCGGCACACCGAATCCACGACGGCCTTCCCATCCGCCCACGGAAGGGCCGAGGCGATCGTGCCGCCAAACCGCGAGGCGATCGCACGAATCACGTCGTATGGGTCCCGCTCGCCGGGCAGCGGCGGCAGCGCGGGATGCGAAATCGTCACCACCGGGTGCCCCGTCAGGGTGTGGGCAACGCTGTAATTCCAGCGATGCAATCCGTGCAGCGAAGGCAGCAACACGTCAGCAAAGCGACTGGTGTCGTTGTGGTAGGCGGAAATCGCCGCCACGAACGGAACCGCCGACAACGCCGCCCCGAGCCTCGGCCCCTCTGCCAGCGAGAATACGGGGTCCGAGTCGCTCAGAATCATCGCCTCGGTGGCGTACGGCCGTCCGGTCGCGAGCGACTCCGCCAACAGGTCGACGGCCGTATCAGACAATCGCCGTCTTGTCACCGGACCGTCCACACGCGCCTGCGCCAGACCGCGGCTCGCAACGTCATCGATCTCGCAGTCATCCTCCAGCAACGACAACTCGCGGAAGACCGTCACGCCGCCCGGAACGTCGATGCTTCCAACCAGCGCATTGAGACAATGGATGGCCATACGGTCGTAGGTCGCCTGAACGCCGGGCCCGCCGCCGTCGTATCCCAGCGCAACGGCCGGCCGCGCCGTCCCGAACTCACGGCCGATGCGGAACAGATCGCCCTCCGAAACACCGGTGACCGCGTGCACCTTCGCCGGCGTGAATCGGCGCAGGACCATCCGGCGGAACCCCTCGTGCCGGACCCCCGCCTCGTCTGTCCAGTCGTCCAGTCCGTAGCCGTGCCGCTCGACGAACTCCCGGTCGTGAAGCCCCTCTCGAAGGATCACGTGCGCCACCCCCAGCGCCACCGTGCCTTCCGTCCCGGGACGCAACGGCAACCACTCATCCGCCTTGGCGGCGGTCACCGAATACCGTGGACCGGCGTGAATCCACCGCGGGCGAAAACCCGGGCGCCCCCGACGGAAGTCCGCGAAGCCCCGCGCGGCCTGCTCAGTCGACCAGTGCGCATCCAGCCATTCGCTGGTGAAGGAGAGTACGAACGAAGCGTGTGCGATGTCATATCCCAGCCGCTCGCGAATCCCGTGCGTTGCGAGAATCGCCGACAAAACACCCAGATTGTCCGCTGAATGGCCGTCCACGAGATTCGGTGAGCCATAGGCACGCATAAACCGCTGCCAGGCCGCCCGAGTGACGCCCCGGTCTCGGCCGAGCACGACGCAAAGCCCCTGCGGCCCCGACTTCTCTCGGATGGATTGCAAGCGGTCCGCGATCATCCCGATCGCCTCGTCCCACTCGATCTCCTGCCAGCGATCTGACCCGCGCGGCCCACTCCGCTTCAACGGTTTCCGCAGGCGGTCTGGATTGTAAATATCCTGCAGAACGGCCGAGGCACGAGAGCACAGCCCGCCGCGATTGATTGGATGAAGCTTGTTGCCGCGAACGCCCACCGCGCAACCGTGAACGACGCGGAGGTTCAGCCCGCACCCGCCGGGGCACATCGGACACAGCGCGCTGACAAACCGCTCAACCGTCTCGCCCTGGCCGGCGTAGTCAATGAACCGCGAACGCGGAGCGGCCCAAGCGCACGCGCTGCCGCCATAAGCCGCAGCCAGAGCGGCCATGAACTGTCGTCGATCCAGATCCAGCCAGTCCGCCGACTTCGGACCGCAGATTGCAGTCTGCGGATTGCCGAGCGCCGATTGCGCCAAACGCCGCAGCGTCATTGACCTCTCACTCTCTTCATCACACCCCAACCTTGCGACACGAAGCGATGGCTCTGGACCCGCGTCGGACACGCCGACAGCCGAAAGACGAGCGCATCGGCCCACGTGTCGCCGGCTATTCCAAGCGCTTGATCGCGCTCGCCTGCAGGTCCCGCAACCAGATCGTCTGCATGGCGTTCAGTCGCCGCCCGATCACGACTGCCAGATTGCGCATGAAACGATAGCCCACGTGCGGCCGCTGCTCGAAGAACGCCTCCAGCGTGTCACGCGACAGGCCTGTCAACAGGCAGGCGCTGGCACAACTGGCCGCGAGCGTCAGCCGATAGGGTTCCACCAACGCCGACCACGCCAGGACCGTGCCGGGCTGCTTCGTCTCCATCGTCAACTCGCGCGTGACGCCCATGATGTTGACGGGAAAATGCAACTCGACCATGCCGTCCCGCAGGATCAACACTTCGCGGGCCTCCTGGCCTCGCTCGAAGATATCCTCACCGGCCGTCAGCGACAGCTCCCGGCCGCGGGAACAGAGCGCCTCGATTTCGTCATCGGAGATGCCGCCGAAAATGGCGGCACCGGAAAGATTCTCTATTCGTTTCATCGGTTACCCGAGCGGCCCTGCCGGCGCACCAACGGCCCCGATTCTCGATTGCGCTATCGCGGGCCTGCGGGGCGGGTGCCGCGCACGACTCGAACGACACCCGTCCGCTCTATCAAGCCCGGCCGGTCATCATGACGTCGGAAGCGTCTGAGCGTGAGCGCCGACGTCGGCGACATTTTGAGTCGTACCACCACTGCTGACTGAGCTTGGCATCTGCGTATTCGGCTGACCGAACCGCACCTTGTGCTGGAACTCCCAGGGGTTGTCGTTGGCGATCGTCCCGACGTACTCCACTGCCGGAGGGGTCTTGAAGTTGATCGTCTTGCCGTCGCTGCCATGGCAGTTTACGCATCCAAGGCCGCCCGCGATGCCGGACGTGTACAACGTCGCCCCGGTCGTAGCATTGCCCGTGAAGAAGCTCTTGCTGCTGTTGATGAACGTGCTCGTGTCGATCTGGCCCTGAAGCACAAACTTCGCCAGATCCCAGATGTCGGCGTCGGCCAGCCCCGCCGTTGTGCCGCCATAATCGTGGCCGTTGGTCGTCGTCGCGGCGTCATTCTTGAGCAGATCGAACACCTGCTGGGCCGTCATCGTCGTCCCGAAGATGCCATTGAAGCCCGTCTTGTGGCTGCCGCTGCCGTACACCCCGGCGACGCCCTTGTAATCCCAGCCGTGGCATTCCTTGCACCGCCACGTCGCCGAGCCGGTGCCCGTGTTGCTCGTTGTGTCCGGACGCGATGCCCAGAGAGGGTGGTCGGTGGTCGGCTCCGTCTTTCCGGCGGTCGCCCACCAATTGTCATAGAGATTGCCGCCCCGCACGACGTCGGCGCTTGTGAAACCGGCCGGATCGGTCGGCGTCGGCATGGTGATTGGACAGCTGGTGCCCGTCAGGACCGCGACCGCAAACAGGGCCGCCGTAAACGAGAGGACACGGAAGCGCGTACTCATCTGTCGTCTCCCTTTCATAAAGGACCTTTTCCTTTCTCGAGAAACGGAGCGCCCGCTCCCGAGAGTGCCAGTTACTCTTGGGCAACCATTGTGCCAACCTGAAACTCGTGCGGCAACCCCTAATCTCAGGCCAGCCGACCCGCTCACTGCGCGAAATCTCGCAACGCCTGTGGAACCTTCCACACGCCGGACACAGAAAAGCTACCTCCCGATGGTCTTTTGGGAGCACCCCTCAACGGTCCTTGCCGGGATTGAGCCGACCCGATTGCGTAACATCCGATCGAGCGAGCCGGCAACCTGCGATGAACGCAGCACCCGCGGTTGCGTTCGAGAATCTCGGAGACTAACATCTCACGTGCAGTTGAACTCGGCGAAGCGTCGTGGAAGACGCGGTTTCGATAGAGGAGTCCGTTCATGAAATCCGGTTTGATGATCGTGTTGGCGAGCGTAGTGTGTGGCGTCGGTGTCTCGGTGTGGCAGACAACCTCGCGGGCAGCGGACGATCCGGCGATCGTGCCGGCCGCAGCAGCGACCTCGGCCGCCGTCGGCGCGGCTGAAGAAAAATCGACGTACACCTATGTGGGGTCGAAGAAGTGTAAGAAATGCCACATCGCCGTGTATAAGAGTTGGTCCAAGAGCCTGATGGGTCAGGCGTTCGAGGCCCTCAAACCCGGCAATGCCAAAGAGAACAAGGAAAAGTTCAAGATCGATCTCACCAAGGACTTTTCCCGCGACGAAAAGTGCGTGAAGTGCCACACCGTCGGATTCGGAAAGCCCGGCGGTTACAAGATTCCCGACCTGAGCGACAAGAAGGCCGTCCGGAAGTCCAAGGCCTTTCAGGGCATCGGCTGCGAGATGTGCCACGGTCCGGGCAGCGAATACGTCAAGGTGTTCAAGGAGATCCTCAAGTCCAAGCGCACCTACACGGACGAGGAGTTGTACGCGGTCGGCCTGAAGAAGATCACCGCCGACACCTGCAAGCAGTGCCACAACGAGGAGAGTCCGACGATCAACCCGGGCGACCCATTCAATTTCGAGGAGAAGAAAGAGAAGGGCATCCACGACCACCAGAAGCTCAAGCAGCGACAGGCGTAGCGGGTCGAGACCCCGGCGGCTCGGCATAGGCGGTGCTTCGGGGGTCCGAGACAGAAACGGCGGGAACTGTCGTGGCGTCCCGTAGGGACGAATGGAGCCAAGCC
>CAYQDV010000125.1:7009-9897 GCA_964416295.1 uncultured Planctomycetaceae bacterium | reverse complement strand
GGAGCGGCCTTCACTCGTCCGGAAACTGAAAGTCCAGGATTTGAAGCTCCACCGAGCGCCGTCCCTGCCATTCATTGATGATCGGCTGAAACGCGACCCGGCATCGGCGTCGATCGAGAAGCTGCACCCGATACTTCGCCTGTCCGAACGCGATCCCCTTCCGCTGCAACCGGCCGTCGCTCAGTGTGACCTGAAGGTGGTCCCCGCCTTTGCCGACCGTTCGCGGCTCTCCGGCCACCTGAAGAACCTCCGTCGCCAGACGCGGCGCCCGATTGCCGGCGCCGAACGGCTCCAGCCGGTCCAGGTCTCGCACAAGCGTTTCATCCAGCTCCGCCAGCGAAACGACGTCGTCGATCCGCAGCTTTGGTCGAAGATCGCCGTCCGTCAGCATCTGCCCCGCCCGCGCCTGAAAGGCCCGGCGAAACGCATCCACCTTGCCGGCCTCGATCCGAAGCCCGGCCGCCATCGCGTGACCCCCAAACGTGATCAGGTGCTCCCGGCAGTCACGCAGCGCCATGTGTAGCGGGAAATTCCGAATGCTCCGCGCCGACCCCTGCCCGACGCCGTTCTCCAGCGCGATCATCACCGTCGGCCGCCCGAACTCGTCCGTGATCCGGCTCGCCACGATCCCGATCACGCCCGCGTGCCATCCCTCCGACGCCAGCACGATCGCGCGCACCGCGTCTCCGTCCTGCCCCTGCTCGCGAACCATCGCGCGGGCCTCGGCCGTGATCTTCCGCTCCATCGTCTGACGCGCCCGGTTCTGCCGCTCGAGGTTGGCCGCGATGCGCACGGCCTCTGCCGGATCGGCCCGCGTCAGCAATTCCACGGCCAGCCGCGCGTGTCCCATCCGTCCGATCGCATTCAGCCGCGGGGCGAGCCGGAACCCGATGTCGAAGCCGTCCAGTTTCTTTCCCGCCAGCCCCGACGTATGGATCAGCGCCTGCACGCCGGGCAACCGGCTGTGCGGCAGCCCCGCCAGACCGTGCTTGGCGATGATGCGATTTTCCCCCACCAGCGGAACCACGTCCGCCACGATCCCCAGCGCCGCCAGCCCCATCGCGTCGACCAGAAAGTCGCGGAACTCGGCCGACACCTTCTGTGCCGCCGAAAACTGCTGCGCGATCGCCCACGCCAGCTTCAACGCCACCCCCGCCCCCGACAGGTCCGGGTTCGGATAGGCCTCCCCGCCCGGCGGCGTGATCCCCGGATGGACCAACAGCGCCTCCGGAAACGCCGGCACGCCCGACGCGTCCGTGTCCGGCTGGTGATGGTCCGTGATGATCAGTTCCACGCCGCGCTCGCGCGCCCGGCGGGCGGGTTCGACGGCGGTCACACCGCAATCGACGGAGACGATCAGCCCCGCGCCGTCGTCCGCAATCGCGTCGATCGCCTCGGGGCTGATGCCATAGCCCTCTTCCAGACGGTGCGGGATATAGAAATCGACGTCCGCCTTCGCAAGACGCAGGCAGTGCCACAAAATGGACACACCCGTCACGCCGTCTACGTCGTAATCGCCGAAGATCACGATCTTGACGCCGCGACGAACGGCGTCGTGGATCCGCTCGGCCGCCGTGGCACAATTCGCGATCGCCTCGGGCGGCAGCAGGCCGGACAGTTGCGGATTCAGAAACTGCCGCGCCGCTTCCGCGTTACCGATCTCGCGATTGTGCAGAATCTGAGCGACCACCGGCGACACACCGAGTGCCGACGCGAGTTGATCCCGACCGCTCCAATGCGTTGCAACCACCCACTCCTTCGGCATAGACGCCTCCACACGCTCGGCCACGGCCGCGTGACCCTCGCCCGCCCCGAAACGGCCAAGTTTCTATAACACCGCCCGCCGACACGCAAGTCGTGTGAAATAGGCCGCCCGCCGCCCGTGTGGTACCATGCACGCCGCCCGGCACGTCGGAGTACGCCACGCGCCTGCCGGGAACGATCGAGTCCATCGATGAGAATCAAGATCTGTGGCATCACGAACGAGCGCGACGCGGTCGCGGCCGCCGACGCCGGAGCCGACGCCATCGGACTGGTCTTTGCCGACTCACCCCGCCGCGTCACACCCCAGCAGGCCCGGCGAATCGCCGCCGCGCTCCCGCCCTACGTCAGCGCCGTCGGCGTCTTCGTCAACGCTCGCATCACCACCATTCGCCGGATCACCGCCGACGTCGGCCTCGGCGAGGTCCAGCTTCACGGCGACGAATCGCCCGCGTTCGTCGAACGCCTGACCGGCCTCCGCGCCGTCAAGGCGGTCCGCGTGCGAGACCATGCCTTCATCGAGCAGTTCCGAACCTTCCGCGCAGCCGGCGTCGCCGGGCTGCTGCTGGACGCCTTCTCTGCCGAAGCTCGCGGCGGCAGCGGCCGGCGATTTGACTGGGACCTCATCACCGGCGCCCGGCGGGCCGGCGCCCTCGACGACGCCCCTCCGCTCATCCTCGCCGGCGGCCTCACCCACCAGAGCGTCGCCGCCGCCATCCGACGCGTCCGCCCCTGGGGCATCGACGTTTCGACCGGCGTCGAGACCGAACCCGGCATCAAGTCCGCCGAAAAGATCGACCGCTTCGTGGCCGCCGTCCGCGGTGCCGCGCGCCGGAGATAGACGCGGCGCGGTACACCCCCGTACTTGCATAGTGTATTGAGGCCCTATATCGCCGCTCATGGACTTGATCCAAGCCCCGAGCGCAAGCGAGCGGGTCAGCGTGCCACCCATCGCTTGCGCTCCGGGCTCTGATAGACGCGGCCGATCAGGGCTGGAGAATGAGCGCGTCGACGAATAACGGCAGATCATTGCTGTCATTGAGCCCGTCGCCGTTGAAATCGGCGGCCGGATGAAAGGTGAGGTTGGCCCCCGTGACGAGATCGACAAACGGCGCGATGTCCGCCCC
>CAYQDV010000125.1:0-6909 GCA_964416295.1 uncultured Planctomycetaceae bacterium | reverse complement strand
CCCGTCTGCGTCGGCGACAGAAGCCCGATCTGCGGAGGAAGCCGGTCGATCAGCACGGCGGCCCGGAACTCCCCAATGATCGGGTCCCCGACCGTCCGATGCCGAAAGGCCCACACCGTGACGTAGTGCATCCCCTCCGACAACTGCGTCGCGTCGATCACCTGTCGATAGGTGCCGGTTCCGCCGAGAAAGAGCGGCGCGTTCTGCGTCAGAAACTCCTCGAACCCCGCCTCGAAGCCCGTCGGATGATCGATCCCACCGAAGTTGTTCGCATCGGTGAAGCCCGAGTCGATCCGGAACAAGGCCCGGTCATCGGTGTTCGGATCGAGCGGATCGGTCTGGGCCGTCTGAAGCTGAATCTCGAAGGTGTTGGCTCGAATGACCGGCACGGCCGTCAGCCGGCGTTCGGCCTCCGGGACCGACGCGCCGTCGGGAGGACTGATGCTGTCGATATTGGTGAGCGTCAGTGTGCCGCTCGGGGCCGCCGGACCGTACATGACATAGCCGCGGCCGTGAAACACGCCGTTGACGTTTCGGTTGTTCGGAATCTTCAGAAACAGGTTCCCGGGGGCGTTCGCATCCGCCAGTCGCCCCTGTGCATCCACAACCAGCACATCCGGCACATCGCCGTTCGGATCGACCACCGGGTCGGCCGCGTTGCCGGTCAGCTCCTGCAGCCGCGTGCCCGCGGGAAAGGCGGTCGCGACGTTCCGCGTCTCGACACCGGCACTTTCCCGGTCGTTCACGGCGACGAGCAGGTTGTCCACCGCCGCGGTCCGCCGCGTGAACACGAGCACGTCTGCGATCGACTGGTTCACCGGATCGGTGTTGTTGATCTGGACGAACTGGCCGCGAGCGTATTCGTTCCGGATTTGCACCAGCCGCGTGATGTACGCATCCCCCAGGCCCAGCGCGTCGGTGCGGCTGTTGTTCCGTGGAAAGTCGACGCCCGATGGTCCGAATTGAAGCGCGTTGTGATAGACGACCGCCGCGCCGTTGCGAGCCAGGACATAGGCGAAGGCGACCGTGTCGTCTTCGGTGCCGGCCACGGCGTTGTCGTGGCTGTTCACATGATGGACGCCGATCGTGCCGTTGTTCTGCCCGTCATCCCGGTTGTCAAACGACGAACCGACGACGTTCGACCACGAGCCGAAGCCATTCGCGCTGACCAGGTCCCGCAACGCGCCGCCCTCATTGATGTCCAGCGCATCCCGATTGCCGAACTGCCATCCCTGCGAAGGCCAGCCCGTCCCGGAGCCCGGCACCCCCGGCTTGCGAACCCAGTCCTGCGCCGACGCCCCGCCGCCTTCCACGACCTCCACGAACGAGTACGGAATATCGGCCGTGCCGTCGAACCCCGTGTGTCGCATCCAGACCCAGGCGTCCCAGTATTTGTCCCAGAAGTCCGTCGGCGTGTGCTTGGCGGCGTCCAGGCGGAACCCGTCCACGCCGACGTCCTCGAGCATCCATTGCGTCGCCCGCACCAGCAGCCCCAGCGCCGTCTCGGTCACCGGATCGCCCGCCATCGGGTCCGCCGTGTTGAACGGATGGATCGAAAAACTCAACGCCCCCGGGTTCCGCGACGTGCCCGGATTGATGACCGCCAGCGCCGGAAGCGCCGTGTCGGGATAGAACCGCGCATTCGCCGGATCGGGCTGATTGTACAGCGTGCCGGCCGGGATGTTGTTCGGATCGCCCGAGGTCGTCGGCTGGCGGATGAACTGATGGTTCTTGTTCTGGTCGATGTCGATCAGCCCGATCAGGCGACCCGTGAACAGGTTGAAACAACCACCACCCGGATTCGTCGACTGGGGGCATCCGCCGGAAAACGAATGGAAATCGCCGAACGGATCGACGCCCGGAATATCGAGTACGAATCCCGGATAGCCTCCCTGGCCGATAAAGCCGGGGGTATTGTTGTCACTTGTCGTGTTGTGGTTCATGATCCAGTCCACGAACACCTGCACGTGGGCACGGTGGTACTCGCGGACCAGAAGCCGCAGTCCGGCCTCGGTCCCGTAGCGCGTCGGCGAATTGACCGACCCGAGGTCAAATCGGTCAAACGGGTCATAGCCGACGTCGCTCGGACCGGCGCCGGCCCGGACCGGCGGCGGCAGCCAGACCCCGCCGTATCCGGCCATGAAAACGTCCGGCATCCGATGCCGCATGACGTTCCACTGGGCCTCGAAGTATTGCAGCAGGGCGCCGTCGGGTTGAGCCAGGCTCGAAGCCGTCGTCGCCAATACGGCGACCACAGCCACCGCGATTTCGATCCTGCGTCTCATGGCATATCCCTTACGCATCTGCAACACCCAACAGCCAAAACGACCGCGAGGAAGCCACGATTCGAGCGCACAGCGCCAGCGCAGCCCCCCACCCGAACCGGATCAGCCGACGCAATCGACACGCTCCGCTACGGGCAGACACCCTGACTCACAAGCGCCGCCACGAAATCGCCGATGTCACCGCCATCGGCCGATCCGTCCTCGTTCATGTCCGACAGAAACCGGCTCATCGGATCCGTGTTCACCCCGACCAGCACATCGACGAACACCGGCAGGTCCAGCAGGTTCACACAACAGTCGGCACTCAGATCGACGTTGCCGGGACGCTGAAGCGCGACCGACGCGAATTGAAGGCCGGTAAACGCGGCCTCGCCGCCGCCGGGGAGCATGTCATCGGGCGCGCCGAAGTCGAAGGGTGCCAGGTCGGTGTCGGAGCCAACGTTGGGCGACAGCGGCGCGTAGGTCGGAAGAGCCTGGTTTGACAGGAACGACCGCGGGAACGGCGGCACCGTCGGCCCGCTGTCGCCACCACTGACAACGGCCCACACCTTGATGTTGGGGCACGTCGTCAGCGTATCGAGCGGCGTGGCCAGGACGCCGAGCTCGAACAGCGAGATCTTTGCCTCGAGACCGGTCGTGGCGGTCGTCGGATTACCCAGACCACCCATGCTACCGACGCCCAGGACGCCCAGCACATTCGAATTGTCCAGTGCGAATTGATCCCCGTTCGCGTTGCTCGCCGCCGGGTCCGTATCATCGACCACGCCCGAGCCGCTCCCGACGATCACCTGACCGAGGAAGGTCTTCGTGTCCGTCAGCAGCTCGTAGTGATCGAGGAACATGGTGCCGCCCCCGTTGTTGATGACGTAGGCGTGCTCCGGCGCGAACCCCGGCTCAAAGATGCGCCCCGTCCACGTTCGCAGCCAGTTGAAACCGTCAGTCGGAAGACCATTCGAGTCCAGCACGCTCTCGCCCAACAGCGGATCCGCATCGACGAACAGGTACAGCTTGTTGCCGTTCTGCTCCAGATTGCCGCTCAGCCCGACCTGAAGGAATTGAGCATCCGTCCGGACAAACAACTGATCCAGTTCCGAGCCGGCCTGAGTCGAGGTGATCGTGCCGGCGATGGCGTTTCCAAACGAAGTGTGGATCCGCTGCGTCGCCACCAGTGAGTTCGCATTGGCGTTCAGAAAGGCGGCCGGGATGTCCGCATGGATCGGCGTGACACCGTCGGGATTCGACGGCGCCGGCGACGGCGGTGCCGTCAGATCGATCGTCGCCATCTGGACCCCGGCCTGGGCCTCGAAGTCGGCCCGACCCGTCGCCAGACATGTGCCCTGGTCCGCGGGCCGCACCAGGCTGCAAGGGCTTGCCGGATCATCGATCTCCGACAGCGGCGGCAGGATCTGATTGCTCACGGTCCCGTCGGGCGCCATCAGGAGCACCATGATCTTCATCTGGGCCTCGAACGCCGAGAGAAACGCCCGGCTGACGCGAATCCGCAGTCCCTTTACCGCAGTCGCCGCCAAGGCACCCTGCGTGCCCGGGCCGGCCCCGTCCGGCGTCAGGACATCGTTGTCGTCGACCCCCAACTCGTTCGTCGTGTCCATGTAGACCGAGATATCCTGAAGGTTGAACGGGTCCGGGTTCACCAAAATGGGATCAAAGCAGTTCGGCGGAACGAAGCAGTCCTGGCTGTCGAACACGAGATTGAACGAATCGATAAACGTCTGACCTCCGAAGCGGTTGATCGCGATGGCCCGCTCCGGATAGAACCCCGGCTCCAGAATCGTGCCGGGCACCGGATTGCCCAGCCCGTCGACGGTCGGGCCGAGGTTGACGATCGAGTCGTGCCCACCGCCCAGCCCCGGAAGCGAAGCCGTCGTCATGAATTCGTTGGGCACAGCCGGCGTGATCGGCAGTTCGCATGCATCGTCGATGCCGTTGCCGCCCGGCGGAATGACATCCACACCCGCACACACCGTATCCGGGCCGAGACGCGTTCCCCCCGCCGCGACGCAGGCCGCCGGGTCCATCACCGCGCAGGTCCCGTCGGTCATGCAGCAGGCCTCGGTCGGAGGAATGGTGCCGCAGCCGGTTGGAAAGTTATTGCAGTTGTCTGCGCTCACTGCGTCGATCAGCAGCACGATCGTCTGACCGTCCCCGGCGGCGTTGGGGAGGTTGCCCGTGATGCCGATCCAGAGATCCGTCGCGTCATACGTCACATACAGGGCGTCCAGTTCGCTGCCTTTCGTGACCGGTCCCGCCGTCACCACCTGGTTGTCGCCGAAGCCGGTCGCGTTCTCCTGCGTCGCCACCAACGACCCGGCAAATTCGCTCGGAATGTTCGCGCCGTCGACCTGAGCCCATACGGGCGTCGCCGACGCCGCCACCAATAGAACCGCCAGAATCAAACATCGATCCCCTCGCCTAAAACACATCTTCAAATCTCCTGTGGATTGGTTGGTATGGCTCTTCCTGTACAATATACACATCACATCCGGCTCGTGGCGCCGCGACCACGCGGGCGCAGCCCCACCGCTCGAAAGTGTTTCCTGCAGACCCGGTTGTCTCTATCCCAAAAGCCGTGTACTACACGGAGGCGTGCCAGACTCCGTCCCACGTCCACCGGCTCTTCATTCTACCAGATTCCCCGACACGAATGCGCCCTCTCCCTTATCGGAAGCGATTCGCCCCCCCACGGGTGCCCCGTCCCCGCCGGGAAGCAAGGGACGGCTTCGACGGCCGATCCTCTATTGACGGAATGAACCGCTAGTCGGTCGTCTGCACCTCGAAACTGCGGTTGTCGCCTTTCGTCCCACGCCACCGCGGACGGGAATGCGTGGCGGGTCCCCATAGCTTGCCGGCCAGTTCCTGGAGCGACCCCACGTCGCCACCACGAGTCCCCGCCCACTCCACATGCGTATCCGTGAACATCGCATTGATCCCTTGGCGGCCGTGGTTGTCCTCGGTCGTCAGGCCCGTCAGCGAGTTTGTCGCTTCGTCGTTGCGATCGCTCTCGTCGCCCAGCATGAAATAATCCGAACGATCGTCGTTCCGCCACAACGCTACGTACATGTAGCTGTAGTTCTTCACCTTGGCCGCGGCATTGATCTGAATCTTGGACAGGCTGTCCGCCGGCCGCACCGGAAGCTGCGGCGGATTGGGGTCTCCCGGGACCGCGTTGAGCGCGTTGCCCGTCGAGTCGCTCGGACAGATCAGAATCTTCGGATTGGCGATATACAGCGGAACCGACGCCCCCTCGTGCGTATTCTTCCGCTCAACGATGTCCCGGATCATCCCGGCAAACTGCGGCCCCCAGAAGTCCGTAAAACTCGTCCCACCGCCCAGGGTCTGAACGGTCGCCAGCTCTTCGATCGTGGGATCGGTGTGCCGATCGCTCGGCTTGACCGGGAACCAGCCCTCAAAATCCTCTGAATACTGCAGGAACCCCGTGCCGATTTGACGCATGTTGCTCGAGCAGACCGCCCGGCGCCCCATCTCACGGGCGCGGCCGAGCGACGGCAGCAGGATCGAAATCAGCAGCGCAATGATACTGATGACGACAAGCAACTCGATCAGCGTGAAACCGCTGCTGAAAACACGCAATCGATCGGACGGCAAGTCGTCTGTCGATGAGCCATCGGATGCGGTTTTCCTCATGCGTCGCTCCCGGGTTCTTGGCCCGAAGGTCGGATTTGATTTCCGTGTGTTCCGCGGTTATGCTATCAGTAAAACCTTTAACCGAAGGTTAGTATAACGATCCGGCCGGATATTTCAAGGGCCGGCACGAAAGAATTATGGGGCTTTCCCAGAACGCCCCCCGACGCAGGCCCCACCTGAGACACGATCATTCGTGTTTTCGCGACGAGGACACTCAATGGCAAAGCGCAACTCCATTAGCATCAAGAACATAGCGATAGAAAGCCGTGTCTCCATGACGACCGTTTCTCTCGTCTTGAACCAGCGAGACTCGCGCATCAGCGAGTCCACCCGGCGTCGCGTCCTCGAGGCCGCCGACCGACTCGGTTATCGGCCCAGCCGCCTGGCCCAGGGCCTCCAGGCCCAGCGTGTGGGCATTCTCGCCATCCTCGTCCCCCAACTCCGCCACGCCTTCGCCGATGTCTACTTCGGAGAACTGATCAGCGCCATCCACGACCGCGCCCGACACGCCGGCTATCGAATCCTTCTCGAGGTCGCCCACCCCACGTTCGTCGAACAGGGCCAACACCGCGAGCTCTTCGACCGCGACTTTGTAGACGGCATGCTCTGCCTCGGCGTCACCAATGAAGACGGTTATCTGGCTACTTTCGAGGACGGCGATCGCCCGATGGTCCTCGTCAACAACTACGTCGACGGCCTCCATCTGAACTATGTTCGATGCGACTATCACCGCGCCGGCCACCTCGCCGCCGAACACCTCCTCCAACGCGGCCACCGCCACATCGCGCTGATACACGGCGCCCAAAATGTACAAACAGGCGTAGAGTTTTGGCGCGGCGTCGAAGACTCAGCCCGCGCCGCGGGCCTCACGCTGCCCGCCCGGCGCGTCGCCGACGGCATGTATACCGAGGAGGGCGGCGCCCTCGCCGCCGTCGACCTCCTCCGCCGGGACTCCGACGTG
>CAYQDV010000124.1:0-9996 GCA_964416295.1 uncultured Planctomycetaceae bacterium | reverse complement strand
ACCTGACGCGGTCTGGCACGCGGTCGGGCCGCGCCGCGGCACGCACGGTGGACCCTGCGCCGACAGGCGGTTTTCGTGACGCGGAGCCGATAAACAGGGTGGACGCTTGCCCGCCGCGGCAACCGCAGGTAGATTAATCGCGAATGGGGCGGCCTTCAGATGCTGCTCCGGCGGGAATGGATCCCGTGCGATCGCGCCTCTTGCCGAAAGGAGTCGGACCATGCATCGTTCCTTCCCCAGGCTTGTAATTGCTATCTCCGGTTGTTCCGGCATACCGGCTCGCATTGCGCGTCTCCGCGTGCGGCCCTGGGCGGGCCGGTGTTGCCGGGCGTGTGTTCTGCCGGCGATGTTGGCTTGGGTGTCGATCGGCTGTGAAAAGCCGGTCGAGCCGATCCCGATGACCCGGATCGAACCGGACTATGACCGCCCGTTGCCGCCGGGTGAACGTGCGCTGCAGAAGATTGACCGCTCGATGTACCCGCGTTTCGGCGATGCGTGGTATCTGGCGAAGGGCACAGGGCTTCGACGCTCCGTGGAACAGAGCATCGACTATCTACGCAAGCCGTCGAGCCACTCGTTCTTTCCCTCTGGGGAGATCACGCATGACCGCGTTCTGACAAGCCTGGAACGATTTCTGAAAGTGCTCGACCAGGCGGATTCGCCGGAGGCGCTGGATCGGCTCATCGGCGAGCAGTTCGATGTCTATAGCTCCGTGGGCTACGACGGTTCCGGTACGGTGTTATTCACAGGTTACTACTCGCCGATTTTCGACGGAAGTCTGACGCGAACCGACCGGTTCAGCGTCCCGCTCTATCGGCTGCCGCCCGGCTTTGAGAAGGACCCCGACGGGAATCCGATCCAGGGGCGCTGGCACACACGGCAGGAAATCGAGGCCGGGAACCTGTTGGCCGGCAACGAGATTGCTTGGCTGGCCGATCGGTTTGAGGCGTACATTCTGACCGTGCAGGGGTCGGGATTCGTACGATTGCCGGATGGAACGCTGTTCGAAATCGGGTATGCGGGACACAATGGGTACGACTATACGTCTATCGGGCGGATGCTGGTGCAAGACGGGAAGATTCGTTCCGACAGGCTTTCGCTCGACAGCCTGCTTCGCTACTTCCACGAACACCCGGAGGATCTGGATCACTATCTCTATCAGAACAAGCGTTATGTGTTCTTCCAGGAGGCCCACGGCGGACCGTTCGGCTGTCTGGGGGCACCGGTCACGACCCATCACAGCATCGCGACCGATAAGGACATCTTTCCGCGTGCGGCGCTGGCGTTCGTCGACACCTTGATTCCCTGGCAGGACGTGCGCTCGACACGCCCTTTTCGCAGTTTTGTTCTCGATCAGGACCGCGGGGCCGCTATCCGGGCGCCGGGCCGCTGTGATATTTATACCGGTGTAGGTGAGCAGGCGGGACGGCTGGCGGGTTTCACCTACCACGAGGGCCGGCTCTATTACCTCTTCGCCAGAGAAGACCTGGAGTCAGCGCCGCCCATCGCTCGCGGCACGGACGACGACCGGCTTCCGTAGCGGCGATAGGGCGGGGGGGCGACATCAACGGCTGAGGATCGGCGCGATCTCGTCTCAGGATGGGTCGGCGGCCCCGTCTGCATCGGCCCGTGCTGGTATCGGACGTGGCCGCGCGAGCCGAAAGCGATCCGGTGGAATTGCGGTGTTCACCGCCAGTTCGGCGTAGTCGCACTCGATGACGGGGATCAACCTGCCGTCGTCCAATTCGTCATGCACGGCCCAAGCCCTTAACAGGTATCGGTCTTGGTCGATCCAGAGGGTGAGTACGCTGCCGGGCATCCCGCGCGGATGTCGCCGTCGGATGACGTAGCACGGCACGCCGTATTTCCAGCCCGGCGGAAGATTGGTCCATCCACTTAAACGCTTGCCGCTTCCGAAGACCGGCGTGCGTCGACCTTCTTCGAGAAGGGCCGGCAAGAGGAACGGAGCCCCGTGGGACAGGAGCGTTGCGGCTGTTGCCAGGGGCGTATGTGTGAAGATGCGGGTCTCGCGGAAGTACCCATCGCGATCGGCGTACGTCCACCAGGCCCCATCGGCGATCAGCGCCAGGTCCATGCCGAACTGGAAGCGGAGGCGGCCGGGTCGCGCGAAGTCGACGGCGACCTGCGTGACGGAGGCGGAGCCGTCACGATAGTCTCGCAAGGCGCCCCGGGCCCGGCAGGTGTCGATCTTGTCGTAGCGCCCGACCAGGCGAACAAGGATGTCGCGCGGTGTGCGGGGCGGAGGCGTGAAAGCCGTCGTCGCAGCGGGCGCCGAGCAACCGTTGAGAAGAGGGATCGCGAGCAGGGCGCCGATCCGTCGCATTCGGACCGCGGGGTGAGCCTGTGGTTGCGTCGAACGTGACAGGCTTGGACGGCGCCTCATCGCTTGGATCTCCCGATCGGCATTGCCGGAAATCTAGCTCCGGCAGGAACGGCGTGTCGAGCGACGATGCCCTCACCGCTGATGTCCGTCGGCATCACTCGAATTCGCGAAACGCACCGCGTGGAAGCATCGCCAGCGTAGCGACAAGTGCGGTGATTGCAAACGGCCGCGACTGGACGGCGCGGGGCGCTCTCGTCCGAGACGGAGAAGCCGGTGGCAGGAAGTGCTCGACGTGAATCACCGGGAGTCTGTCGGTCAGGGCCCGGTTCCGAACGTGGCGCCCCGGTCGGGCCATTCGCCGACGCTCGATGTCCCGCCGGTCACACCGAGGGTCGTTCCGGCCTGGCCTGATCGGGCCGAGACGGAGCCGTTGGCGATCGGCGCTCCTCCGACGTCAGTGGGTCCCCACGTGGCGTAGCTACCGGTGGAACCAACGCGTCCGGCCTGAACTCCGGCAATGCCAACGCCTTCGTCCGACACACCCGAGCCGGGCCAGGTGCCGTAGCTGGCGGAGTCGCCGTATCGCCCGATTCCCATCGTGTGCGCCGCCACGCGGCCGGGCGGGGGCTGGCGGTACCACATCATGCGCCGGACGTGTTGGCTGCCGCTTGATTCGCAGCCGCCGGCGGCGAACAGGCTCACTGCGAGTGCGACACAAATACGACCGGCCGGGCGTCGCGGTATCGAGAATCGGTATATCTGCATGGTAGCTCCCTCCCGAAGGCGGTTCCTGCCCAGTGGCGAGCCGGTGCGACTGCGGTACGGATGGCCGCGCGGCTGCGGGTGTCCAGCATCGTTCGCCCTATACCATCATACCCAGTGTTGTTCTTCTTCCCTCTGTTTTTTTGTGGCGGTTTCCAAGGTCCGTTTTTCGTGGCGTGAGAGGCTGTGGATGCCCTCGCGGTGGACCTTGTCGAGGATGCGGTCGACCTCTGCCTGCTGGTCCACGGCGGTCCGCCTTTTCTCTTCGCGCGCCGATCGTTTCATGGATTCGCGCCAATTGTCCCACGAGCGTGTCCAGCGGTGGCCGCGGTAGCCCCAGGCGATTCCGAAGGCCAGCCCGGCCAGGTGGCAGGCGTCGCCGCCGGCGTTGTAGCCTCGCGTCCAGAGATTGAACGAATACATCGCAACGAAGAACACCGCGGCCGTCCGGATGGGCACGGGAAAGATGACGAAGATGAGACGGAATTGGGGGAACAGCACGGCACACGCCCCCAAGACCCCGAGGACGCCTCCGGAGGCCCCGATCAGCGATGCCGAGGCGTTCAACGGTCCAAGGACCGTCATCGCCATGTACAGCGACACGGCCGCGAAGCCGGCGAGCGTATAGAACGCGAAGAACCGCCTCGCCCCCCAACGTCGCTCGAGCGGCGTCCCGAGCAGGTACAGCCCCAGCATGTTCATCCCAATATGCCAGAGTCCGGAAAGATCGTGCAGATAGGTAAACGTGAACAGCCGCCAGATCTGGCCGTGCAGGACCTTGGTGCTGTTCATTTCGAGGGCCTGGTACAGCGCGCCTCGGTCGCCGCCGGCCACCAGGCACAGGACGAACATGCCGGCGTTGGCCAGCATGATCCCCTTGATCGCCCGACCCGCGGAGGGCAGCCCGCCCAGCCACGAGCCTGCCCCGCGACCTCCGTAGCCTCCGGGTTCCTGGGCGTAGGGCCGATCGGTCCAGCTCATGCTGATTCCCTTCGTTGCATGTCCCATCGCAGGAGAGTGACGAGGGTCTTGGCATCGACGATCTCCCCGCTACGGACCATCGCCAAGGCGTCATCGATCCGCGTTGGTTCTACGCGGATCTGCTCGGTCGGCTCGAGCCGCTGGCGCGTCTTCGTCAGGTCGGTCGCGACGAAGACATGGAGGAGTTCTGTCAGGAAGCCGGGCGAACTGTAGAATTCGCACAGCGGCGCCAACCTCCCGGCGCGATAGCCGGTTTCCTCTTCCAGTTCCCGAGCCGCGGCCCGTTTGGGGCTCTCGCCGGACACGTCGAGCGTTCCGGCGGGCAACTCCCACAGCTCGCGACCGACACTCGGACGGTAATTGCGGATCATGATGCACTGATCGGCGTCCAAAAGCGGCAGGATCACGACTGCACCGGGATGAACGATGAAATCGTGCCGGTGAGTCCCGCCGTCAGACGACGCCACGGCCCGAGAGATGACCTCGAATTTCCGGCTCTTCAGAAGCACTTCCATGCGGCGATCCCCTCTGGATCAATCAACACAACGTTTCGCGATTCGGAGCCTGAACTTGGGTCCTCATGGCATTATAGCTCCGTCGGCCGCCCGAACAATCGGCGCGGTCGGGACAGACGCCGTGCCGCGGCCGCGCTGGGCGTCGGGGTGTGATTCGGCCGATTTGTGAGTGGGAGAGCGAATGGCGACCGTTGGACACACGCTGGTCGGGCTGACGTTGAGCGGCATGCAGCACCGCATCGGGTGCAAACGCGCCCTGCGGTGGGTGTGGCCGGGCCTGATGGTGCTGATGGCGCATCTCGTCGATCTGGTCGAGTGGGCGGTGATTCTGGCGGCACCGGCCTATTTCGATCAACACTTCGTCACGAATTCGCCGCTCGTGACGGCCGGCGTCGTCGCCGCGGTCTGTCTCGCGGTCGCGTTGATCTGGCGCCCCCGCGGTCCGGGGCCGTACGTCCTGATCGCGACCGCCATCTTCAGCCATCTCCTTCTGGACCATCGGCTGGCACGAATCGCGTTGTCGGATGTCTACGGCCGGATCCACGAGAACGGATTTCCGGGTTTGTACGACACGGTCGTGTCTGAAATCTGGCTCTACGGGCTGCTGATGCTTCTGGTCGGCCTGTGGCGCGCGGCCAGGCAGCCGGGGTGCCCGCGCCGGGGTCGTCAAGCGGCGGGCGTGCTCGCGGCGTTGGCTGTTCTTGCAGCCACGACGCGGATGGCCGTCTTGTGGGGAGCAGTCTATGGTCTGGCGGCGCTGCACATGCTGATGTTGCTTCGTCGCGAGCTGAACGTGCGCTGGCTGTGGAGCCTCGTGCCGGTCGCGCCGTTGGCCGCGCTGTTGGCGGTCGAGTTGTGGGCCGGACGGCTCAACGATCGGGCGAGGGCGCGGCAGGCCGCCGGAGACTACGCCGGCAGTGCGGAGATGTACGCCCGCGTGCTGGCCGTGCCGACGCGGTCGCAAAAACAAATGACCCATATTTACCTGAGCCGATGTCAGATCGAACTCGGCAACTTTTGGGCTGCGGAGAAGACGCTGCGCCACGCGATCCGCGTGTGTGAGGGACCGTATTGGGCCAGATATGTCCTTGCCGCCTTGTACGACGATCCGAAGACGCGTGGTACGGAATACGACCGTCCGAAAGAATGCGCTCGGCGGCTGCGGGCGATCCTCGACGGGCCGGCCCCGTTCGTCGTCAAACGGGCTGCGCGAAGGAGGCTGAAAGCCTTGCGCCGCCGCGAGGCGATTCGATGACGTTTCGTCTGGTTGGAAGCGGCCGAGCATCCTCAAGCCGGGGTTTCCGCGTGGACTCGGGCGGCCGCCCGCGCCAGCACGGGACGTGTTCATCATGAACGTATTGAATCTGAGTGAGACGACTGTCGAGACGGTCGATCCCGTCGTGGCGGCACAGTTGCTGGACCGTGCTCGCGAGGCCAAAGCTGCGGCAGTCGGTGAGGTTCGAAACGAACAGGGTTCGGAAGAGGCACGCGGCGCAATGCTCTCCGACCTTTCCCGGCTGGCCGCCACGCTGCAGCGTCTGGACCCTCGTCTCCAACTCGCGGACAGACCGGTCGCCCTGGCGTTCTGGATCAACGTCTATAACGCCCTTGTGATTCACGGCGCACTGCGGGCGGGCGTCCGGCGCAGTCTCAAGGAGGCCCCGGGGTTCTTCCGTCACACCGCCTACCGGATCGGCGGCCGTGTCTACAGCCTCGACGACATCGAACACGGAATCCTGCGGCAGAACCGCGGCCACCCCGCGCGCGGCCTGCTGCCGCAGTGGATGCCGTGGAATGATCGATGCGCAGACGTGATTCGACCGATGGACACGCGGATCCACTTCGCGCTCAACTGCGGCGCGGCTTCGTGTCCGCCGATCCGGCACTACGCGGCGGCCGACATCGACGCCCAGCTCGAGATGGCGGCGAGGGCCTTCATGGCCGGCGGCGGCGTGCGGATCGATGCCGAGACAGGCCAGGTCCGCCTCAGCCGGATATTCCTCTGGTTCTGGCGAGACTTCGGCCGAGGGCGACGGCGGCAGTTGCGATTCGCGCTGCGGTATGTGGATGCGGACGCTCGAACGTCGATCGAGGCGGCTGCTCACCGGCGGGGCATCGCATACGACGCCTACGACTGGCGGTTTGGCTGATCGCGTGCAGATCGCATCCGACCGTCGAGGTGCTGCCGATGCGAACCCGCAGGATATCGGACATCGGAAGCGAGCTACTGGTCCACTCACTGCGAAACCTGCCGATACTGGACTGCGGGCCAGCCCGGCCGACGATCGAATCGCCTCGGTTGGGCATCGCCTCGCACAACGAGGCTGACCGTCGCGCAGCACCTGCATCCGGATGCTCGGAATGACGAAATAGGCTAAGATGCGCCTTAGCCCGAGCCGGGCTGCAAGCCGCTACCAGGTGCCAGGAAGTGGATCGGACGGATGAACATCCTCGGAATCTCTGCATTCTATCACGACAGCGCCGCGTGTCTCGTTCGGGACGGGCGGATCGTGGCGGCTGCGCAGGAAGAGCGGTTCACGCGGAAGAAGCACGACTACCACTTTCCGCAACACGCCATCGACTATTGCCTCGATGCCGGCGGCATCGGTCCGGCACAGCTCGATCATGTCGCGTTCTATGACAAGCCGCTGCTGAAGTTCGAGCGGTTGCTGGAGACCTATCTGGCCTTTGCACCGGCCGGATTCCGGAGCTTCCTTCAGGCCATGCCGCTGTGGCTGCGTCAGAAGCTCCACCTGCCGCGCGAGATGGACAGGGGCCTGCGAAACGAATACAAGGGTCGCTATGTATTCACCGAGCATCACGAATCGCACGCGGCCAGCGCGTTCTTCCCATCTCCCTTCGAGGAGGCGGCGATCCTGACGCTCGACGGCGTCGGTGAATGGGCCACGGCCAGCCACGGCGTCGGCCGAGGCAACCGGATCGATGTCACCCACGAAATGCACTTTCCGCACTCCCTCGGGTTGCTCTACACCGCCTTCACCTATTACTGCGGCTTCAAGCCGAACTCGGGCGAGTACAAGCTGATGGGCTTGGCGCCCTATGGCGCTCCCACCTATAAGGATCTCATTCTCGATCGCGTTGTCGACCTGAAGCCCGACGGCTCGCTCCGCATGGACATGGCCTGTTTCAACTACTGCCAGGGCCTCACCATGACGAGCCGGAAGTTTCACGACCTGTTCGGCGGTCCGCCGCGCGCCGCGGAATCGAAACTCACCCAGCGGCACATGGACCTCGCCGCCTCGGTGCAGGCCGTGACCGAGGAAGTCATGTTGCGGGCGGCGCAGCATGTTCACACCGAGACCGGCATGAAAAACCTCTGTCTCGCCGGCGGCGTGGCGCTCAACTGCGTCGGCAACGGGCGGATCCTCCGCGAAGGTCCGTTTGAGAATGTCTGGATTCAACCGGCGGCGGGCGACGCCGGCGGCGCGCTCGGGGCGGCGTTGTTCGTCTGGCACCAGTTGTTGGACAAACCGCGACAGGTCGGTCCCTGCGACTCGCAGCAGGGGTCCTTGCTGGGGCCGAGCTTCGCCGCGGAGACGACGCGCCGGACCCTCGACGGCCTCGGGGCGAAGTACGCCTACATCGAGGACGAAGACGACCTCGTTCATCGTGTCGCGCGGGCCATCGAGGATCAAAAGGTCGTCGGGCACATGGCGGGGCGAATGGAGTTCGGCCCGCGGGCCCTCGGTTCGCGATCGATCATCGGTGACGCGCGATCGACCGAAATGCAAACGGTGATGAACCTCAAGATCAAGTTCCGCGAGTCGTTCCGGCCGTTCGCTCCGTGCGTCCTGCGCGAGGACGTTGCCGATTACTTCGAGATGCGGCCGAACGAGGACAGCCCCTACATGCTCCTGGTCGCGCCGGTTCGCAAGGACAAACGCAAGGATGTCAATGGCGACGCGACCGGCCTCGACAAACTGCGGCAGATTCGCTCGGTCGTGCCGGCCATCACGCACGTCGACTACTCCGCCCGCGTCCAGACGGTCGACCCCGAACGGCATCCGCGGCTGCATCGCATCATGACGCGGTTCAAGCAGCGCACCGGGTGCCCGGTCATCATCAACACGAGTTTCAACGTGCGCGGCGAACCGATCGTCTGTTCACCGGAAGATGCCTATCACTGTTTCATGGGCACGAACATGGACGTGCTGGTGATCGACAACTTCATCCTGTATAAGGAAGAACAGCCGGAGGCTCAGGCGCCGGATCGTGACGGATACCTGGCCGAGTTCGAACTGGACTGAGTCGTTATGGCAATCATCAAGATCGACTGGCATCCAGACACGCGCATGTTACGCAGCTTCGGGCTGATCGGATTCTGCGCGTTTGGCGCGTTCAGTCTGTTCGCGCTGGGCCGGGTCTGGATGTTCGCAAAGCTGCCCGCCAACGCCTGGGTCGTTCTCGGTCCTCTCGCGGTTGGTTGCGGGCTTCTTGCCCTGACGGCGCCCCGGCTGCTCCGGCCGCTTTATCTTCTGCTGTCGGTCGTGGGTTATCCGATCGGCCTCGTCGTCTCGCACGTGGTTCTGTTTGTAATCTTCTACTTCGTGGTCACGCCGGTCGGCCTGGTGTTCAAGGCCATCGGCCGCGACGCGATGAACCGGCGATGGGATGCCGCCGCGACCAGCTATTGGGTCCGGCGCCGGCCGCCGGAGAGCGTCAAGCGATATTTCCGCCAGTTCTGATAGAGGAAGCTGTCTCGATGAATCAGGATTCTAACACGCCGGAACAGCACAACCACGACGATTTTGCCAGCGAGTCCGCCGGCGAGCGAATCGGCCTCGTCGCCGAGTTCTGGGACTTCCTCAAGCACAACAAGAAGTGGTGGCTCCTTCCGATCCTGCTCGTGATGCTCGGAATCGGCGTCCTGATCGCGCTCAGTTCCACGGCCGCCGCCCCGTTCATCTATCCGCTCTTCTGACGATCCGACATGACGCGCCGCGGCTCAGTCAAGCTCGATGCCGGGCGAGACGCGGGAGCAGACGTAGTCTTCGGGACCTCGGTTGCATTCAAGAACTTCCCATGCTGGATGTGGCCGACAACTTTCTGGGGCAGCCGGGCGACCTTGATAACGAAGCGACGGCGCCAAGGCGGCCAGCGGTCCAGAATCCACCCCTGCGACACGATCACCCCCCAGACCCTGACGTGTCCCGTCTCGTCGAGGATCGCCGCCGGCCCCCCTGAGAAGCCGTGGTAGTCCCCCACGGGGACCTCCACGTCGACGAAGCCGGGACCGCCATCGCTGCGGTGAGGCATCACGACACGCCCGGCGAGAATCTCCGGCGTTCGGTGCGAGTGGCGGATCGGGTCATGGGGCGGCTTTTCCGGGCGATAACCGCCGAGGGACACCAGATCGCCCCTGCGCAGGACGAC
>CAYQDV010000123.1:0-10024 GCA_964416295.1 uncultured Planctomycetaceae bacterium | reverse complement strand
TGCGCGCCCGATCAATTCAGGGAATCTGTATCAGTTGGTCCGCGGACATTATGTCCTGCCGGAAGCGCTGTTCTGTCCCACGCGGGCCGGTGCAATTCGCGGCAAGTCCTGGCCCGACACCACGTCCGGCGATTTTCCGAATCTGGGGACCGCCATCTATTCCACGAACTTCATCAGACAGCCACGGCGACTGGCGATGCAGCCTCGGATGCCCATTGCGGCCGACGTCAATCCGCTCGTGGATCGTCCACAGGTGACGCCGATGGACATGCCGTTGAACTCCCTGAGTCACGGGCGACCGGGTGGGCAGAACGCGCTGCGGGCCGATCAGAGCGTGAGGTGGTTTCCCACGCCCAACATCGGTATCGACCGCGACGACATCTATCGAATCGCCAACATCCGCGAATACACCGGCCGGGAGCTTCCACGCTCGCAGACCGACGCGTTCCTCATTCCGTAGCGGCCCGCGTCCCCGCGCCGCACCTACTTCGCGAAGAGATCGATCCCGTCCAATTCCAACGGGTCGCCGTGATCCGCGTTGGGCGTCGCCCGCAGGAATCCCAGGAGGGTCGGCATCACGTCGGCATTGCGGGCGACGGGAAGCGTCGCGCCGGCCGGCACGCCGGGGCCGGCAAACAGCATCGGCACGAGCATGTCTGCTCGCAGGACCGAACCGTGCCCTCCCCGGGAATTGCCCGTCGCGAAATCCCATCCGTCCGCCGCGAAAAAGACGACATGGCCCGCACGCGGCGTATCGAACATCGCCGTAATCTGTGGAACAAGATCCGGATACCGCGCCTTGACAATCGCGCGCAACGCCGTCAGACCCCCGGCGCTCGGCAATTCGTTCGGCGGAATCACTTCCCGGCCAACCTGCTGTCGTACTGCGTAGCGAAAGGGCCGATCCACCGAACGAACGATCACCGCCCGCCGGTCGCGGCGGAACAGATGCACGATGCCCGGCCGAGCGCTGACGGCCGCCATCTCCACGGCCGGATGGCGCAGCGCGCCCCGGAGCCAACCGGGCAGCCGCACAACGGCCTCGCCGTCCGACGGAGGCACGACGGCGTCCGCCGCGGCCAGGGCGTCCAGCATGTCGGCCACGTCGTTGCTCCGGGCATGCCCGTCCGACGAAACAGCGTAGAGTGCCGCCCACCGCGACCCGGACACGGCCAGCGCGTAGTCATGATCGCGCGCCAGCCGGCGCCGCGCCGCCGCATCGCGACAGACATCGCCGATCCAGATTCGCCGGCCGATCCGCTCCCGCAGAAAGGCGGCCAGATCAAAATGCCGTCCCGGTCCGACGGCGGCCATGCCGTGATCGCTCACCAGACACAGCACCGTCCGGTCGAACACACCGACCTCTCGCAAGACATCGCAGATGTGCCCGATCTGGCGATCGACGTTGGCTACGGCCCGCCGATAGGCCTCCGAGTCCGGTCCGAACCGATGGCCGATCTCGTCCACGCCGGGAAAATAGGCCATCACGAAATCAGGCCACCGTCCCCACGCCGGCGCCCGGCGGGCGATCAGCTCGAAATCCTGAGCCACAAGGCAGTCTACACCCGTATAGTTATGAAAAAACCAGTTGACGCCGCCGGTGGCCCAGTTGTCGATGGTGTGTGTCACGCCCCGCCGCTGAGCGGCCTGGAGATTGACGGTCACGCGATCGGACAGAATCTCGTACAGCGTCGGCGACGGCCGATAGTCCGCGTCCACGTCGCGATAGGTTCGGATAGAGCAGTAGTTCTGATACCGGCGGGTCGTCGGGTCGAACCACTTGTTGGACACGATGCCGTGTCGGCCCGGAAACCGGCCGGTGATGAACGTGACCGCGTTGGCATAGGTGATGGAAGGGATCGACGTGACCGCCGCCTTCACTCGGACGCCGCGGTCGAGGATCTCGCGCCGAATGTTCGGCAGGTCGCCCCGCTTCAGGGCGTCGCCGAACTGTCTCCGCCCGAACCCATCGACAAAAAAGAGAACGACCGCCCGATCCGGCCGCACGACGTCCCGCCGGAGCCGAACATGCAGCGGCCGATCGGCGGCGCAGCCGACGAGGAAGGCGACGGCCGGGCAGAGACCCGCGAAGAAGATGATGGTGGTCCGGCGCATGGGCGAGCCGGTACTGTAGGTTCGCCTGCCGCGAGCGGCAACCGGGCCTTCGGAACCGTCATGACATCGGGGACAGGACGATCTTCTGCCGTTCGCGCGGCTCGATCTCGGTCGGCGGTGAATCGTCGGGGCATGCCGGTCCTCCCGCAAGGGGTGTGACGAGCGCGTCATAGCGCCCGGTCACGACGTGATCCCGCAGCCGCTCCGCCAGAGCCTGGATTTCCGCTTCGTGGCTGAGGAGGGTGTGGACGATGACCGGGTCGAACTGACGACCGGAAAGGCCGACGATGATGGACTGGGCCTTGGCGTGGGCAATGGCGTCTTTGTAGACCCGGCGGGACGTTAGAGCGTCGTACACGTCCGCGACCGCGGCGATCCGCGCCGACAGCGGGATGTCCGATCCGCGGACACCGGCGGGATATCCGTTCCCGTCGTACCACTCATGGTGACCGCTGGCGATCTCTTCGGCCATCTTCAGGAAGGAGGAATCCGGCGACCGGGCACGGATCGATCGGATCGTGTCCGCCCCGATCGTCGCGTGTCGCCGCATGATCTCCATCTCGTCCGGTGTCAATTTTCCGGGTTTGAGCAGGATGTGATCGGGAATCGCGACCTTGCCAATGTCGTGCAACGGGGCCGCGCGCCGCAGATCGTTCAGGAACGACGCATCGATCTCGTCCGCGTATTCCGATCCTTCGCGAAGCGCTTCGGCCAGAATCAGGCAATAGCCGGTCATCCGATCGAGGTGGAGGCCCGTATCGTTGTCGCGGTGTTCGGCCAGCCCCGCCAGGGCCGTCACGATCGAGTCGCGCGCCGCCTCACGGGCCTGGCGCGTGAGGATGTTCTGAATGGCGGATGCGGCATAACTGCAAATCAGGCTGACGTATTCGATCTCCTGCTCGGAAAAAGATCGGGCGTTCAATCGCTCGGAGACATGCAACACGCCGATCGTCTCTTCGGCGGCGCTCATCGGCATCACGGCGTGGGGCAGGCCGATCCATGCTGCATCCACCGCGTCCGGGTAGGCATGCTCGTCTGTGCCGTTGTGAAACACGATCGGCTGCGCCGTCTTCAGCACCGTACCCGAGATGGAACGATCCATGGGCACGGCGGGATTCTCTATCGCATGTTCGGCGGCGCCGACCGACCGCTCGATCTTCAGCGACGTCTGGCCGGCGTCCCGCAGCAGAACACGGACACGCCGGCAACCCGTCAGCGAAATCACCGTCTCGACAGTGCGGTCCACAACCCGACCAAGATCCTCGGTCAGCGCGATAGCCCCGCAGAAATCGAGCAACAGACTCAGAACGCGAGCCTGTTCGCCCAGAATGTCCTGACTGCGCCGCAGTTCCCGAATCGTCAGACGAAGTCGACACATGGAGCGGATGCGGACCGCGAACTCTTTCGGCCGAAACGGCTTGACCAGGTATTCGTCCGCCCCCGCTTCCAGACCGGCGACGATATCAGAGGAATCATCGTTCCCGCTGAGAATGATGATCAGGCAATTCTTTGCGACCGGGTTGGCCCGGACGCGCCGGATAGCCTCGAAACCATCCAGCTTCGTCAGCCGCAGGCTCGTAACAATGATGTCGGGCGTGTGTTTGATCGCGGCCGCGACAAGGGTTTCACCATCCGCGGCCTCAAGCACTTGGTGACCCACGCGCTCCAGCACGAAACGGCACAACCGGCGACTGCTCGCGTCACCATCAGCGACGAGCACAGTCAACGAGACCTCGATCACACCGATCGTGTCCATGCGCGAATTCCACTCCTGGCGGGGCCGGACATCGGCGCGCCGCGGCGCGCGTTGCGGTCCGCTGACGCGACTGCGTCCCACCTTGGGCCCCGCCGGTCACCGACATACCGGGTCTGCCGCGGCCGGGTGCCGGGTTACACTCAAAGATGATCGGTCGAATCGTGAACCGGGCTAAGAATACGTCGGCCGAACGCGGTCATATCCGTGGAGCGTCGCGCCCGGCTTGATCGGACACCACGCTCGCTTGTGGGAGGCGGTGAGCCGAAGATCAGCCGAATAATGAGCTTTTCTGGGACAGAAAGGTCCGCTGGTCACACAGCGATGGCATATCGGTCGCGCACCGCAGTTGGTCTCTAAGGGAAACTCTTTACGGCGTATGTTCGGGCTTCCGGCAGGCGTGGGTCCGCCGGCATCGCCGTGACCGAACAGGTCGTATCGACGCGCCGGCGCTGACTGCACCACCGAGCCTATCGGGCGACACCCAGCCGGACATAGTCCGTTTGCACGCGCTTCGCCTCCTCGGCATCCGAGACCTCGTCGCTGTGGCAGGCATGTTTGACACCGCGGTGATCCAAAAACTCGATATTCTCCTGCGTCAGTGCGGGCGACTTCATCGCAACCCGGCCGGGTTGAAATGCCGCCTCTTTGCCGCTGGCGAACGCCTGAATCTCCTTGCTGATCCGCACGCTGCACCAGTCGTGGCCGCACATGGCGCAGAAGTCCGTGTCGACATCGAGGTCTTCGTCGTGGAAAGCGCGCGCCCGCTCCCCATCGAAGGCGATCTCGAACTGCGCCGGCCAGTTCAGCGCCGCCCGGGCCTTGCTGAGGTCGTCGTCCCACTGCCGGGCACCGGGGATGTTCCGCGCGATGTCACCGGCATGGGCCGCGATCTTGTAGGCGATGCAGCCCTCGCGGACATCATCCGCCCTGGGCAAGCCGACGTGTTCCTTGGGCGTGACGTAGCAGAGCATGGCCGCACCGGCGCGGGCCGCCTCCGTCGCGCCGATCGCGCTCGTGATGTGGTCGTAGCCCGGAAAGACGTCCGTCACAAGCGGGCCGAGCACGTAAAACGGCGCGTCGTCGCAGATCCGCTGCTCGATCTGCATGTTCCAGGCGATCTCGTGCAGCGGCACGTGGCCGGGACCTTCGACCATCACCTGCACACCGGCCTCTCGGGCGCGGTGGGTCAGCTCACCAAGAACCTCCAGCTCGGCGATCTGCGCGGCGTCGCCGGCGTCGCGCAGGCAGCCCGGCCGAACGCCGTCGCCCAGCGAATACGTCACGTCGTATTCGCACATGATCGCGCTGATCTCGTCGAACAGCTCATACATCGGGTTCTGTTTGTTGTGATGGATCATCCACTTGGCCAGCATCGAACCGCCGCGCGAGACCAGCCCCGCGAGGCGGCCGCGAACGAGATGGAGGTTCTCCTTGAGGACGCCGGCGTGGATCGTGAAATAGTCGACTCCCTGCTGCGCCTGATGCTCGATTGTCTTGAGGATCGTGTCGTGATCGAGGTCCTCGATGGCGCGACCGATGATCATGCTGTAGATCGGCACGGTGCCGATCGGGATCGTGCTGTGGTCGATGATCGCTTGGCGACACTCGTCCAGGTTTCCGCCCGTCGACAGATCCATCAGCGTGTCGGCCCCGTATTTCTGCGCCCACCGCAGCTTCTCGACCTCCTCGTCGGTGCTCGACGAGACGGGGCTGGCGCCGATGTTGGCGTTGATCTTCGTCGTGATCATCCGGCCGATACCGATGGGGTCGAGCCGCTTCGGCGCCCGTTCGCCGCGGAGAAGGTTCGAATCGTGGATCACGGCCGTCCGCTGCGCCACGGTCTGGTTGACCCACAATCGAGCACCGTCGCGATGGCCGGGATGACCGGTCGGTCCGCCCTCACGGGGCGCCGTTCGCGATTGGCCGCCCGCATCCGGCTCCGCGCCGGCCGATCCGGCAAGATGCCGCACGTTCGCGGGAATCACCATCCGTCCCCGGGCCACTTCATCGCGAATGAACTCGGGCGCGACGTTCTCGCGAATGGCGACGCGCGCCATCTCGAGCGTGATCAGCCCCTGACGGGCAGCTTCCAACTGTGTCATGTCAACCTCTCGCGGTAGGGTGGGCATGGCCCACCGGCTGCGTACGCCGCATCCGCGCCTCCGTGGATCGCGTCCACCGCGCCGCTAACTCGCATCATACAATCGCTTCAACAACCGCACCTGTCCCGTATGGTAAACATCATGCAGAGCAATGCCGTGGATCAGTGTCGCGTTGCTGACCTTGCTCCCGGCGGTGGTCTTGTACAACCGGTTGCGCGGCAGCGCGGCGACGGCAGCGCGCAGGGCCGCGTGTTCGGCATCGAGTAGATCGACGTAACCCCGCCAGGTCGGCCTCGTGAGATCCGCCGGCACCGGAAACCAGTTGCTGCCCTTGAGCGGAAACGAGCCCCGCTTGTCGCCGCGCAGCCGACGCCGGACCGCGTATTTCCAGTACGCCGCGTGAACGGTGATCTCCGCGATGGCGTGCCGCCCGGGGCGCGGTCGCCATACGGCCTGCTCGACCGGAACGCGGCGAAGCGCCCCCCGCAGATTCGGTCCATGCCAGGAGGACGTGTCATATGCCTCGTCCAGGACTTGCAGGAGCAGGGCGAGCTCAGGGTTCGGCTGGGTCCGGGCCATGGCTCATCCCCTGCGGACCAGACCGCGAGACGGAACGGTGTGCAACGGAGGGACGTTACGGCGGGCATGGTGCATCGCTTCCCTACGCACCTTGTCGCCACCGGCCCTGCACGCTCCGCCGACGCCTCGGTGATCAGGTTCGGAGGGTTTCGACTCGCCGGTCGAATCTCAGCCCCGCAGGGCACCCCTAGCGAACAGTGGGATCGTAGTCTTGGCCCGGGCCACCCGCAACCGGAACACCGTCTCGGTACGGACCTCGGAGAGGGTCCGCGACTTGATGCTGTGATCAATCCAACCACTGTGACCGCCGCTTGAGCTTCTCCGGCACATACGTCTCGGTCACAAAACTGATGCTCTTGGTCAGCAGCGACTCGACCTCCATCTTGAAGCCGTGCTTGAGCATCGTGGCGATCTCCTTCTCCCAACCCTTCTTGCCCTTGAACCAGGGATAGTTCAGGATCTGTTTCGCCCGTTTGATGTCCTTGTCGTCGATGGCGATCTTGACGTCGTCTGACAGGTCATACTCTTCGTAATCGCGGCTGCGGACGCCGATGAAGCGGGCGTCGGGCACGGCCATCCGCTGTGACTCGAATGCCAGATTGATCGAGCCTTGTTTGATGACGCTGTAGATGTAGTACCCCCAGGGATCGTTGTCGAGCAGGCAGTAGATCGGCAATTTCAGCTCATCGTGCAGCCGGTGCAGCAGCCGGCGGACGCCGCGCGGGGGTTGACCGTTGCCGTGCGTCAGGATGCAGTTGTGCTTTTTCCAGAACTTGTCCTCGTTGAATCGCTGCCAGACAGTGTCTTTTTCGACGTGCAGAACGAAGCGGGCCTCGCACTTCCTGAACTGGAGCACGTCCGGCTCGGCGATGCCCGGAATGCCGAACCCGCCCGCACCCATCCGGCGGAGATCGATCTCGTCGCCCCTGCTCACGACGGTCAGGTTTCCGGCGATGGACCCGCGACTGCTCGCGAAGACGTGCAGCTCCTCCCGCAGGGCGCCGAGGGCCACCTCCATGTCCTCAATGATGGGGTCGCTCTCATTCTGATCGTTGAACGTTTTCTCGCTCGTGCCTTGGATCGTGTGTTTGGACAGATAGTAGAGACCCCGGATGCTGACGGTCTTGTCCTCTTCGATCAGCCGCTTGCACCCGCTGGCGATCAGAACCGACTGCATGAAGTTTTTGGCCTTGCCGAGGTCGAAGAAATTGCGAGTCGCCGTCTTCTTGCCCATCTCGATGATCCGCTTCTGACGGTTGTAGTGGGCGTTCGAGAGCGTCCGCATGGGGATTTCGATGGCCGGATCCCGCTTTCGGGCGGCGGAAGCGACGACCGACTCGGCCAGGGCGGTGATCTTCGCGCTCGCGGACGACTTGCGGCCCCGAGGCCGGGCGGCGGGCGTGGGCTCGGAAGCGGCTGCCCGTGACGTTTGCTTTCGGGTAGTTTTCCTGGTCATGCTTGCTACCTCAGCGTAAGGCCGAAAACGGCGTTCGCAGCGCGCCAAGATGAAACACTGGGGCGCGTCGGGTGTCTATCCCGGCGAAACCCTCGGCGGTTTTATGGGACGAGGCCATGATACCGCTCGGTGCCACGCGGCGAAATATGCCACAGCCGGAATACGCTCATGAAGAGTGTTCGCCGCAATCCCCGGCGAAACACGGTGCCATGCCGAACGGCGGTTGGACGAATGCCGTCGGCCGCCTGTGAGGTGGACGACGATCTGCATGAGGGGTTACAATACTATCGGTCCAAAGGAGAAAACGCGATGACGACGCGCCAAGCCCTCTTGAAGGAGATCGAGCAGGTGCCAGAGCCCCTGCTTCCCCAGGTTCTGGACTTCATCCGCTTCGTTCGAAGCAGGGCGTTGGACGATCGCCTCGACACAGCCGTCGCCAGCGAATCCGCACTTCGCAAGGATTGGTTGAGGCCGGAGGAGGACGCCGCTTGGGAAGGATTGTGAGAGGTGACGTCGTTGTCGTTCCTTTTCCTTTTTCGGACCTGACTCAGGCTAAGCGTCGACCGGCCCTGGTTGTCGCTTCGGCGTCGCGGGATGACTTGATTCTGTGCCAGATCACGAGCAGAACTGTTCGTGATGGATACGCGCTGAGATTGAACGATTCGGATTTCACTGACGGTGGCCTGAAGCAGCCAAGCAACATTCGACCCAATCGCATCTTCACGGCTGACAAGCGATTGATCTTGTACCGCGCGGGCCGATTGGCACAGGAGAAGTCTCACGAGACGACGGAGGCGATCGTGCGGATTCTTCGCAAGTGATCGTGCGTCGCAAGATGTCTGCGGTGACGCCCCGTTCGAAGCAAGAACCTATATGTTGGCATCGGGGGTGATTTCGTCAAGGAGAACAGCCGGCGGCCTCTTCTCCGTCGAGTCAAATGGAGCAGGCACAACGGCCCGCAGCCGGTGCCGACGAACGGGAGAACACTCACATGCCGAAACTGCGACTCTTTACGCCGGGTCCCACGATGGTCAGCCCCGAGGCGATGCTGGCGATGGCCCAACCCCTCGATCACCACCGGACGGCCGGCTTTCGGGACATGCTGCGGCAATGCACCGAGCTGCTGAGCTACGTCCTGCAGACCGGGACCAGCCCGATCGTCGTCACCGGAAGCGGCACGGCGGCGATGGAGGCGGCCATCCTCGGCTGCTGCCGCCCCGACACAAAGACGCTGGTCTGCCACGCCGGAAAGTTCGGCGAGCGGTGGCGCGACCTGCTGGCTCGCTTCAACCTACCCCACGTCGAGTACACGCTGGAGTACGGCCACGGGTTCAAGGCCGAACTCGTCGATCAGCAATTCAAGAAGCACCCCGACCTCAAGGCCGTGATCTTCGTCCACTCGGAGACGAGCACTTGTGCCGTCAGTGAGGCCCGGGGCATTGCGAAGGTCTGCCGCGACCGCGGAGTGCTGTGCCTGGTCGACGGCATCACCTCGATCGGGGCCATCCCCTTCAAGATGGACGAATGGGGCATCGACATTGCCGTCACCGGCTCGCAAAAGGCCCTGATGCTGCCGCCGGGCCTCGGCATCGTCGCCGTCAGCGACCGCGCGTGGGAGGTGATCGACTCCCACCAGCCCCCGGCCTACTACAACGACCTCAAGACCTACCGCAAGGGCCAGAAGACGTTCGATACCCCCTACACGCCGAACAATCAGATGGTCAGCGGCCTGTTGTTCACGCTGAACCAGATCAAGCAATTCGGCATCGAAAACATCTGGGCCAAAACGGCCCTCCTCGCACGCGCCACACGACTCGCGGTCCATGCGCTCGGGCTGGAGTTGTTCGCCACGGACCCGGTCGATTCGGTCACGGGGATCAAGGTTCCCGGCGGCGTCGACGAGGCCCGATGGCGGAAAGACATGCGCGGCCGCTTCGGCATCCACTGCGCCGGTGGGCAGGGCAGCATGAAGGGCACGATGATCCGACTCAACCACATGGGCTACGTCGACGAGGT
>CAYQDV010000122.1:0-10061 GCA_964416295.1 uncultured Planctomycetaceae bacterium | reverse complement strand
CTCGATCGACTCGTCGAATTGCAGCCCGGCGGTGTACGCCGCCTGATTCACACGGATGTCGGTGTACCCCAGCACGTCGTGCAGCAGGTGCTCCAGCCGCTCCCGCCCCAGCATCGGCGGATTCATCTTGATCACGACGTCGCAGTCCGTCTCCGTGATCAGGAACGCGCAGATTCGCTCGATCTCCTCCGCCGGGCAGCCGTGAAACGTGGACAGCGTGATGCTGGTCGACAATTCCGTCGGATAGTCCAGGTCGCGCAGCCTCGTCAACGACCGCGGGATGTCCCTCCGCAGCCGCTCCACGACCGCCGAGGCATCGCGCATCTGTTCGATGAACGATCGCACCGGTGCGGACCCGATTCCCGCCAGGTCGTAGCCGACGCTGATATCGTAGATCGTGTCCGCCGCATGGGACGTGAGCGGTGAATCGTCAACGATCCCCCCGTGGATCAGCATGTGGATCATCATGGCCCCGGCGACATACTCCCGGAGCGACTCTGCGATCCGCAACTCCTGCGACCACTCGATGTTGTAGCCGACGGTCGTCGCGTCGATGCACGGCCGGCCGATCCGCAGCCGGTCGTTGATCTGGACCGTCTTGAGTTCGAGGATGCGGGAGCCGGCCAGCCACGAGAGCACCAGGTTTTGCGCCATTTGCGACTGCGGTCCGGCCGCCGGCCCCACCGGCGTGCCCGCGGGCCGGCCGTGAAAACGTGCCGACAGCTCGGGACCGTCCAGATCGGGCATCCACCAGCGCCGCTGCGGCAGATGGAAGATCGCCCCGTCGCGGGCGTACTCGAGGCGCATCCGCTGCACGAGATCGGCGAAGGGTTGCGGGACGAGTTCGGCCATGACGGCGCATTCTATCCCCAAACGTTCGCGCCGGGTGGGACACGGCCGCCCTCTGTTCGCAACGCTGCCGATTCACGCCGAAGAGGGACGAATCCTCGCCTCCATCCAGCGATGAATCGCGCCGTTTGGGCAATGAACCTTGCGCACTATTCACCAACGGTCGCTGTGGGCACAACAGCCGATCGACTTGTCGCGTGATCTGCACACGCTCAGGCGGTGTGCCGGAAATGGCATACGGGTTGCATATCGGAGCGTTCGATACCTCGCAAGACGCTCGAACACGAGCGCACGAATGAAAAAGGAGAACCTGCCATGTTGAAGAGAATCAAACGTCGGTGGCTGCCGCTGTTCCTGTCCACGTTTTGCGTGGCCGCTGTCCCGTTGTCGATTCGACCCTGCAACCGGACCGTTGACGGCGTGGCCTTGGTCACGCCCGCCGCGTGCGTCACATCTGCAGACGTCCCGATCGCGATGGATCTGTAGCCCCACCCGCCAACTCGCCGAGTGCCACGGACAAGCCATGCTTGTCCGTGCACTGCGCGCCACGCGAGCCGTTCCGGAACACCGTTCGGCCAGTGCCGTGTCACGTTTGGTTAGGCGCGAGGTGCGGGCAGAATCGCGCACGCCGTCCGAGGAAGGCCACCCGCCGGAGGCCGATGCCAGCCGCCCGATGAGGCGTGACAGCGCACTATGTGGCGGCCGGCTGCTGACCCGTGATCTTGGCCATGGTCTGACCTATTTTCTCTGCGAGGGTCTGTGCAGTGAAGGGCTTGACGACATAATTGTTGACGCCGGCCTTGACGGCTTCCAGGACACGCGACTTTTCGGCCTCGGTCGTGCACATGATGATCGGGGTCTTTTTGTCTACTTCTCGGACCTTGCGGATCAGCGTGATGCCGTCCATGTTGGGCATGTTCCAATCGACGAGCATGAGGTCCGGAGGCGTTTCGGCTTTCAATTTGAGCGCTTCGACTCCGTCCGACGCCTCGATGATGTCCTCGTGACCGAGTGTCTTCAGGGTGTTCTTCTGGATGTTCCGAATCGTCCGGGAATCGTCCACGAGCATGATCTTCATCTGAGAACCCTCGACCGGAGTCGTCCTTCGGACACGCGGAACGGTCCGCGCGGCCTGCCAATACGCATCCATAGCGCTTCACGCGCCTCTACTATTCGGCTTATGGGCGATGGCAGTTCAGCTTTGGCCGCCAAGGGCGGACCGGCGGCGCACGGTGCGTGACAGATCCGGCGTGTGATTGCCCGGACGGCCCTCGTAGCGTCGGGCCCCCGTGCCCGACGTGGGTGAACGCGAGGCCACTCGTCGGGTCACGACGGCCACAGGGGGCTGACTCGACACCCGCTCATCGAGTCCGCCTGGGCTGTCACGGACCCGGCGAGGCGCGTTTCTCCACCGCGTGTTTGGGATGGTCCGAGAACAGCCTCGATGCCGTGTGCGGAGGGATATCCTCGGACGATTCAGGCTCGGAAGGTGCGCTTGCGGTATGCGGGGCGGGCCGGCGAGGCCTTACTTCTTTCGTTTCTTGGGTGCTGGGACCGAACGCTTGGCCAGCAGGCCCTCCATCCGGTCTCTCAGCGCGGCGGCGTCCTCATAGCGCTCTTCCCGGATGGCCTTCTCGATCTCGTGTTCGATCCGTTCAACGGGATCGGCGGGCAGCCGCGCGGCGATCTCGTTCCGAAGTGCCTGGAGTATGGAGACTTCAGTCAATTCTTCGAATACGTCTTCCTGACCCACATCGGCGAGCAACTCATGTATGGCGCCCATGCCCGCGTCCACGCGAGCCAGAGCCGTCTTCAGCGCACCGGTCCGCAGCGCCAGATGAGTCTGGGCGCGTGTGTTCATCATGATCAGGTACGGTCGGTACTGCTCGAGGCAGACGCGGTCAGACTCTTCGCGAGCATAACGGCGACAAAGATCGACAATCCCGAGGTTGCGCGCGGTGTCTTTCGCCACACCCTCGAATTCCTCCAGAACGAACTCCGCCAGATAACGATGATAGTACATCTCGGATTCGTCTCGAAGTGCACGGCATTCCTCGGGGGTCAATTCAAAACCCAAGGCCGTTCCGTTCTTTCGCACGTGTTCCTGCGAACGGTGCTCGTGGTAATCGAGAAGCGAATCAAAGCCGAAAGGCCGGGCTCCGTCGGGACGGCCGGCGCCTTCCATCTGAAGCACGCCGAGCGGTAGCCGCATTTGGATCTTGACCGAACCGTCATCTCCGGCGATTTTGCGCACCGTGATCTGGTTGGGTTCGTAATCCCAACCCGCCAGGACGCGTCGCAGGTCGTGTGATGCCATACCCCGGCTCCTTAGTGCATGACGAGATCCAATCAATTATACACCGTTCGGTCGGCCGATGCTTGGAACGGGACGCCGCAGCGACGCTGAAAAGGCCGGCCTGGCCGATGAATGCCGATAAGAATCCGGGTCCCATGCCCTGCCGGGCATGCAAAGGTCGCTATTTGTTTTTTCTGGAAAACTTGCGCGTCAATGCTGGCGGTCGCAGGAATATCGGGCTTTTCACGAGCCGTCCGCACGATCTGCGCGTGTGGCGGTCAATCGGGCCGCGATCTGCTCTGCCGCCAGTCGGTGCGCCAATTCATTCGGGTGCTGGTCCGTCGGATGGACCCACAATGCCTCTGCCTGGCGTCCGCGATAGGTATCGAGCAGGTCGACTACCTCGCAGCCGGCCGCTCGACAGGCTTCGACGATCCGGGCGTGTAGATCGGTAAAGGGATAGGTGTCATCCAGTTTCCACAATACGGGAAAGATCACAACGACGAATCGAAAGTGGTATTCCTTGGATACGAGTTGCATTCCCTTGAGGAGGTCACGGCAATCGTTCCATGTCGTGGAATCGAAACTCCGACGCGTCGTTCGGAAGTAGTCCTCCTGTATCCGGCTCGCGTGACGGCGGCGTTCGAACACGGCCCAAAGGCGAGAGAGGCGACCGAGCCGGGACAGATCGGCGGGCCGCGTCATGGCCTGATGATCGCGGATCGTTTCGGCGATCGGCGTGGCGTCATTAAGGAAGAATCCGAGCGTGACGATGTCAGGATGAAATCCGACACAGCGCGTAAGGAAGAACCGCACTTCCTCACGCGTGCCATACGCCTGGACACCCGCGTTCAGCACTTCGACGCGACGATCCGGATAGGCCAGGCTCAACCGGTTCTCCAGTTGGGCGGGATAGGTGTCGGGGTAGTACACCCCCTCGCCGAACGTGAACGAATCGCCCAGACACACCACCCGGAGCGTAGTCGGGGCTTTCTCGATCATCACGGCCGGACCGCGCATCCCATAGGCGTTCGTCGTGTAGACGATGCGCCCACTCGGACCGAAGTAGCCGCTCACATCGCCGGCGGGATCATAGACATAAGAGAACACGCAATTGGGTTGGTACATGAAGAAGCCATCCGCGAAGCGCAGGAACGGAACGCCTCCCGGGGTCTCGATTCTCGGCGGGGCGTAAACCGGCGGACCCCAGTGAAACAGGCGGGCGGCTGCCTCGGCCGCCAGGAGCGTCAACACGACGCTCGCGGCGAGCAGCAGGATCCGTCGCCCGGATCGCGAGCGACCGCCGGGCGGTGAGGCCGGGGTGTCGCTAGCGTCTGACACGCATCATGCCTTCTGTTCGCCGCTCGACTCTGACGGGGCAGTCCGCGCCGGGTGACCCTATCCAGCGGACAGCGGCTGAGACGCTCCGGCAGCGGACGATCGGCCATCCGGCCCCGATCCATAGGCCCGACGCCCTGAACGTTCCCGGCTCCGTCTCTTGTGGGATCACTCTATCAGTTCCGCTTCCGGCCGGGGCGCCGTTTCCGGGGCGGTGAGAGGAAGCGTGACGGTAAAGATGGATCCCCTGGCCTCCTTGCTTGTGACCTGAATCGTTCCACCCAGAATGGTCGCAAGTTCTCTGCTGATAGCCAACCCCAGACCGGATCCGCTGTGTTCGCGGGTCATGGAACCGTCCAATTGGCGAAACTTCTCGAAAATGCTGACCAGCTCCTTCTCGGGGATTCCGACGCCGGTATCCTGGACGGCGATGCTGACGCGATCGCGGCCGTCACGTCGCAGACTCAGCTCGACAAGACCGCCCTCGGGCGTGAACTTCACGGCATTGGACAGCAGATTGTATAGGATTTGCTGCATCCGGCCCGCGTCTGTCCTGATGACAGGAACGTCGTCCTCGATACGCGAGACGAACCGAAGCCTCTTCTTTTCGGCGAGCGGCCGCATGAAATCGATCAGATTTCCACAGAGGTTTTTCAGGTCGACCTGCGAGGGGTGCAATTCGAGCTTGCCTCCTTCGATTTTCGCAAGGTCAAGAAGATCATTGATCATACCGAGCAGCATCCGTCCGCTCGACATGATGTTTTCCGAGTAACGCAGCATCCGGCCGCCATCGCTGATCGCCGCCTCGCGGAGTAATTCGGCGAATCCGATGATCGACGTCAGCGGCGTGCGTAATTCGTGACTGACGTTGGCCAGAAACTGGTTCTTCAGTTTGTTCGATTCGAACAGGGCGACGTTTCGCTCCGCCAGTTCTCCCAATCGTGTGTCCAGACTCTTATTGATGGTTCGTAGCTCGTTCTCCGACGCCTCCAGGTGGGAAAGCATGGCGTTAAAGGCCCGTGCCAGTTCCTCGAATTCGTCGCCCGTCGCAATCTCGCTGCGGATGCTGTGGTTACCTTGCGACACACCCTCGGCCACGTACCGCAACTCGCGCACCGGCGACAGAATCAGCTTATGCGTGATGAGATAGAAAACCAGAACCGCGAGGATGCCGGCGAGGGCCCCCGCCATCAGGCTCAACGCCAGGTTCGTCCACAGGGAGGGTCGAGCACCCAGCCCGGGATACTCGACCGAGACCACCCCGAGCAGCGTGGCTGGAGGATACTTGCCCCCGGTCGACCGCACGGGCAATACGACGCGGTAGACGATGGCTCCGCTGATCCTCTCGGCGGTCGGCGGAGCCTCTTCCAGCGTCGGGTTTCGCCGCAAGGTTTCGATCGCGCGTGCGACATACTCGTCGGCGCCGACGGGAGGCTCCGGAGCAAGCGGGTCGTCCAACGCGATGAGCCGCGGGACCGGTCCCTGAAACCCATGCTCCGCCGCACCCGTCGGCCACCATTGGTCCAGCGCCCGCTGCTTACGACCCCAGTGGCCGCCGGCCAGATCGCTCCGCGCGAGGGCCAGCCATCCCATTTGGCGGGCGGTCTGCACCTGCGATTCGTGCACCAGATCGCGCATTCGCAGCCATGGCATGTACAGCGCCGCCGCGATAATCAGAAGGACCGCGGACCCAAACAGGAGACGGCACTTGGCGGCCAGCGATATCGGCAATGGCGGGAAGCGTCGCATCAGAAACCGCTCCAGAAACGGCGCTATCATAGCACGGTTGCCTGACGTCAGGCGACGCGGACGGACAGGTCCTTGTGTTGCTTGCCGTTCATCGACTGTGGTCAACCGAAACGGGTCCTTGATCCGTATCGGCGGATGCGGCTTGTAACGGATACGGTCCGACATCGAGGTTTCGGCACGGGAGCCGAAGCCGACGGCCAACGCGAACTGTTGACGCCACGCGGCACTGCCGATACCATAAGATACTTCTGATACAGGAGTTGGAGTAAGTCTGATGCGCCGCGCCACCGTTTTTCTCGGACCCCTCGCTCTGTTGCTGGGCCTGTCGCCCAGCGGCTTGGCGCAGAACCAGCAGTACCGGCCGCCCCCGGCCACGGTCGGCCGTCTCCGAAACATCGGGATCGTCGGCGGCACATCCATTCTTTACCGGTTCGGGCAGGTGGGTGGTTCAAGCCTCGCCCTCCGCTCGCAGCCACGGCTGTCACAGCCCTACCAACCACCGTCCGGATTACGACGACCTGCGCGATCTGCACCTGCGGGGACCCTCCGCGACCAGATTAAAGCTCGATCACTGGGAGCACCGATCGGTCCATCGGGTTTCCAATTCCGAAGACCCGGCGTACAGCCGTTGGACACCCGTTCGACACGACAGTCGCGGGCCACGTTTCAGACCCGGTCCCAGCGTATCCGAAGCGAGTTGCCGACTCGGATTCGCCGAACGGGCTTACTTGGACAGTTCGACACCTTATCGGCTACCCCACAGCGTGTCGGGCCGATTCAGTCGATGCTAGGCCGTCGCAACCTTCTGCGCTCGACTTCGCCGCTGGGTCGCTTGGTGCAGCGACAAATCCCGCTGGAATCCAGTGAAGGAGACCAACGGAGGCGGGTGGCATCCGCGGCGCTGGCCCGCCAGTTCCAAGCGCCCCGGGCGCCGGACCCGGACCAAATGGGCGACTCGGGGTATGACGATCATTTGCAGTCCGTGCTGAATCGCCGGAAAGAGGCGTACTACGCCAAGGGCGTCGATTACTTCTCCGACGGCAGGCTTTCGCAAGCGCGCAACTGCTTTGAGATTTGCAAGACACTCGATCGGGACAACGCCCGGTACTTCGCGGCAGACGCGGTGGTGGCGTTTACGCACAAAGATGCAAACCGGGCCGTGCTGGACCTGTATGCGGCGATCCGGCGAGCCGATGCTCTCGATGAACTCCGGATTCCGATCATGAACAACCGGCTGACGGGGGAGCGGGGGTTCTATGGAGACGATCGAGGTGCATTCGAACGAGTCGTGGACGACGTCAACATCTGGGCCAACGCCTCGCAAGGCACGTCAGGGCATGCGAAGGTGTTGCTGGCGTACTTTGCGTGGCTCAAGGGAGAACTCCGGACGGCCGTCACGGCAACTCGGGACGCCGAGCGTGACCTGCCGGAGGACCTCCTGCCCGTCGTGACGAAGTTCCGCGGTTTCCTGCTTGCCGAGCAAGAGCAAGCGGCTCCAACGGCCGGCGCCTGAAGCGCGAGCGGACGTCCGACCGAATGTGCGCAGCGCGATTCCGGATGTGCCGCATACCTGGGTCCATTGCCGGAGGCGGCGTTCATGCGGGGGTTCGGTGTCCCCGTCGACGGCCACACCGGGCGAGGAGTGAAGCGCCAATCAGTTCATGTCCACTTCAGATCCGCCAACACGACTCCCATTCGCGGCGACGGCGACGAAGTACCGCGTCGTGCTCTCGTTCGTAATCCACGCTGCCCTCTTCGCGCTGGCGCTGTTCTCGGCCTTTGGGATGTACTTCAACTTCAGGGGCTTCAACCGTTGGTTCTGGCCCTTCTTCGTCCCGATGCTGCCGATCGTGCTCGTCCTCAAGCTCTTCGTCTTTACAAGGATGCGACTGCTGCTCCGCGGTTGGCGCTACTTCGGAATGCGCGACTTAATCGCGGTGATCAAGGCCACATGGCTGACGACGGCCGGCTTCATCCTGGTCTCATTCGCCATCGAGTATTACTATCAGATATTCGGTGACCGCGGCGACTCGTTCCTGTTCGTCTACCTGCGCGATGAAGCCGGAAAGCTCGTCTTCGTCCGCGATGAATCGGGCACGCTCCTGCTCGACAAGGCTGGCGAGCTAATAAGACAGGTGAAGTATCAGTTTCCGCAGTCGGCCTTCGTGCTCGATTGGGGTCTGACGATCGCGGCGGTCTGTGGCGTCCGAGTCCTCGCCCGTCTGTACATGGAAGAGACGCGTCCGGTGGCCTCGGGCGGTCTGACCCAGTGCCTCATCGTCGGAGCGGGCGACACCGGTGAGGCGCTGCTCCGTGAAATCCTCCGCATGTCTGTGGAACGGTATCGCGTCATCGGCTTTCTGGATGACGATCCGACCCGCAAGGGCGTGCGAATCCACGACGTGCCTGTGCTCGGTCGAACGGACCAGGCCCGCACGATCTGCGAAAAACACGACATCCAGGAAATCCTCATCGCCGACCGGAAACTGCGTCAGAAGGCACTGCGCCGCATCGTTGAGCAATGCGAGGGGACCCACGTTCGGTTTCAGACGATTCCGGCAATGGAAGAGGTCATCGCCGGTCGCGTCCGCGTCTCTCAGGTCCGCGAGGTCGACATCAAGGACATCCTCGGACGGGCGCAGGTTCAGTTGGACGAGCCTGGACTACAGACTTTTCTGCACGGCAAGCGCGTTTTCGTGACGGGCGCCGGCGGGTCCATCGGTTCGGAAATCTGCCGGCAGGTCTCTTCGTTTCGACCGTCATGCCTGATTCTCATCGAGCAGGCCGAGAACAATCTGTTCCAAATCGACCGAGAACTGGAGCGGCTGGCTCCCGACGTGCCGCGTGTTCGAGCGATCGCCGACGTCTGCGACGCGGTGCGAATCGATGGGCTGTTTGCCGAGCACGAGCCGGACGTCGTGTTCCACGCCGCGGCCCACAAGCACGTCCCAATGATGGAGTGGAATGTCGGCGAGGCCATCAAGAACAACATCAAGGGAACCAAGACGGTCGCCGACGCCGCAAAGCGACACAACACGGGTCGGTTCGTCATGATCTCCACCGACAAGGCCGTCAATCCGACCAGCGTCATGGGCTGCACCAAGCGCGTCACCGAGATGTATATCCAGCAACTCCGTCAGGGGGCCGAGACGGAGTTCATGACCGTCCGATTCGGTAACGTGCTCGGCTCCAGCGGCAGCGTCGTGCCGATCTTCACACGACAGATCGCCGCCGGCGGCCCGGTCACCGTCACGCACCCGGACATGACGCGCTATTTCATGACGATTCCCGAGGCTACGCAGCTTGTGCTTCAGGCGGGCGTCATCGGGACCGACGGCGACATTTTCGTTCTCGACATGGGCGAGCCGGTCAAGATCGTCGATCTCGCGCGGGAGATGATCACCCTCAGCGGGCTGCGCCCCGGCGAGGACATCGAGATCGAGTTCACCGGCATCCGTCCCGGAGAAAAACTCTTCGAGGAGCTGAGCGTGCAGGGCGAGGACATGAGCCCGACCCGACACGAACAAATCTACATCTGGCGAAACCGTGCGGAGGATTGGCATCGCATCCGCCGCGCGGTCGACGACATCATCGATCTTGCGGACCGAACGACGCAGGATGCGCTGCGCGCCCGCCTGGCCGAAATCGTGCCGGAATACGTCGGGCACCGCCATGGGGAACCAGCCACCGACCGACCGCCGATGCAGGCGGAGTCTGGGTCGGCCACAATCGCGCCGAGCGCCAAGGACTGCCGGTAGAGTCGAGACGTGGCGCGGTGGTTTAGGAGCGGCCTATCTGTTGTCCGGCCCGTTCGTCTGCCGGTGCCTCC
>CAYQDV010000121.1:4473-10109 GCA_964416295.1 uncultured Planctomycetaceae bacterium | reverse complement strand
CTCGGCAGGAGCCTCGCCCTCCCGCTGGGCAGCCCGCAGATTCAAGGTTGACGGCACACCAGGCGTGTAGGATCCGCTGTGCGGACCGCGACGACGCCGGCGGAGGATCGCCGCCCCGATTCTGTCCGCACAGCGGACCCTACGGCCGGTCCTGCCACACGAGGTTTCCCAGCGTTCGCGGATCGTAGCAGTATCGGACCGCTCCGGACCAGTCGGAGTACTCCCCGCGGGTCGGTTCCAGCCGAGCGATATTGACTCCCCATATGCGTGTTTCGGCCGCCGTGGCCCCGAAGGACCGCACCGGTATGGCCAGCTCGGCTGACCAGCTTTCGGACGAATCTTCGATCATCCACTGCGCCCCGGTCGGCCAGGGACGACACGGACCGATCGCCGGCACGGTGCCGATTCCCCTTTCGAAGACGGCCTGTCCCGTGGCCTTGAGAACGATGTGGAAGAGGTCGCCACTCTGGGTGGCCGTGTTGCTCGGATCGATCATGATCTCAACGAGGTCCTCGTCTCGCGGCATGAGGTCTTCGTAACGGACGACCGTGCCGTAACGCCGGGTCCGAGAACGGCGGTCCTTCACCCGCGATGGGCCTGGCGGGGCCGCCTTGGCGGAGCGGATGCCGATGAAAAGGCTCTCAGCGTCATGTGAAAAATAGGCGATGGTTTGGCGCTCCGCTCGAGCCCGGGGCGCTCCGCTCGGGCCGCCGCCGGTCAGGACACGGAAATCTCCCGCCGCATTGGCTGTGCTCGGCGGCCAGTCATCCAAGGCCCCGTCGACGGTGATCGGATTCGGCGCCCGAGTCGCAAGCACGACTGACAAGAGGGCCTCCGCATCCCGCGACCCGGCAGCCCCGCCGTCGAAATGGAGGGTCTGGAGGAAGTGGCCATCCAGATCACAACGGGGGAGGCCGGGCATTGCGGCTACCAGGCGACTGCGCGCGAAGGCCATTTCCTCGATCGGACCCACGCGGACGATATCGCTGACGCTTCGCCAGTTCGGCCGAAGCAGGCCAAAGGTCAGGGTGCCTCTCAATGGCGTACGCAGTTCGCTCAACACGCCCGCACCGAACGCAACGAGATAGCCCGACTGTCCCTGGCGCTGATCGAGCGACAGGCGAGCCGATTCGGCCCAGACCTCGATTCGCCGTGTCTTTCGCAGAAACGCGCGCCATGCTGCCTGATTCACGCGGGCCGCGATCCGCTCGCCCGGCGTGTTTCCGAGGGTATTCGCCAACTCTTCAGCCAGCAGCGACCGCCCCATTCGCCAGGCTTCGGGGTCGGTCACGCGCCGGCCGGGCAGGCCGTCCTGATAGTTGTCTCCGTAGGCATCGGTCCCCGCAGCCTTGATCAGGGATCGGGCCGCCAGCCGCGCCGTCTCGCCGTGGCCGGTTTCATCGAGCAGCCGGAGATACTGGTAGTCCTGCAGACCGAGTTGCAGGCGCTTGAGGCGCACCGACGGGATCGGCTCCTCCAGGCCGAACGGCGCGCCCGGATAGAGCAGCCAGGTATCGCTGGGGGCGTTTGGGTCATTGATGGAGACGTCGGGGGCGCCCGCCGGCCATCGGGTGACCTGCGACAGGAAGATCGCATCATGACCGTGCAGAAATGCCTGCCAGGGCAGGCTTCTCGCATCGATCGGCGAGGCCTCCACCGCGAGTGAACCGCTGAACGGGGGCCGGTCCGGCGACAACCACGTCAGGGCGCCGAGAATCCGCTGGCGTTCGAGCGTTGGCGGGTGTTCGTATCGCGCGGGCGTGGCCCAGATATCGATCAGTCCCGAGAAGTCCTCATAGCGATGATCGACCCAGCCAAACGGCGCCATCGGCTGGGGGATAAGCGTGGAGGCGAAGGCCAGCCGTCGATCGACGATGTGTGTGATCTCGGCGAGTTTGCGAATGCGGGCCAGCTCGGCGGCCGCCGGGCCCGGCCGCCGGGGCAGATCGAACCATACAAACGCCTGTTTCAGCCAGCCCCGCGTCTCAAAATGATCGCGGACCGCCGACAGGTACTTCCGGAGCACGGCGTTGTAGCGAACGGAGTCGATGCCGTCGTACCGTCCCGGGTCGGGCTGAGAAAGATCCACCGGAAGCGGCCAGGCGTGTGCCGCCACGCCGTCGTCATACGCGCTGCCGTCGATCCATGGTCCGCAGATCGCGTCGTATTCCGCCCAATCGATCACGATCGAACCGTCCAGGTCCTGTCGATAAGTGGGATGAATCTGATCCGTATACGGGCTGAGTCCATGGTCGTGGAGGATTCCGAAGGCCCGGCGGATCACGCGGAGCGTGACCTCGTCTCGCAACGCCTTGCCCGGGTCATCAGGAGACTGCGACGTGTGAGCGGTGATGATCGGCCGGAGATCGACGCGCGCCACCACCGGCAGGGCCATCGCGCGAGACAGCGATGTCTCGATTACCTTCAACTCGATCGGCGTCCGCCGCGACTCGCCTCGGCCATCGCGAATCACCACATGAGAGTGGTAAACGCCGGCGGCGGCGTCCGCGGGGATTCGGATCTCCACCCAGATGGGCAGGTTGGTGCCCGGTTCGATCGTGAAGGGTTGTCCGCGTCGCGGCGCATCGATCGGGATCAGGGCGTCGGGGAAGGCTCGGGGTTTTCGAAAGCCGACCGATCGCAAGTACCAGTTGGGGAATCGCGTGACCGTGATCGGCCAGGGCCGGTACATCCGCACGCGGTCCGGCGGAATCAGGCCTTCGGGCGCGACCAGGTCCTCCACGGACAACTCCAGACCCTCGCCCCGGCCGTCCTCGGCCGAAAGGACATAGTTGAACGCGACGGTCTCGTTGATCGCTCCGGTCAGTCGAATGACGTTGTCCGCCTTCCGATAGAGAGGTGTTTCCGTGCGGACGGGCTCGGAGGCCTCGATCCGTTCCGTCGGGTCCGCGGCCCACCCGACGGGCAGGGCCGCCTTGGTACGGTCTCGTGCTCCGCAGCCGGGGCTGAACGCCACCGGCGCTAGCACGGACACGGCCCCCCACAGCAGAATCGTCGACGTCCGTCGTCGTTGAACATTCCAACATCGCCGGCGGGTGTGTTGCGTGTGAGGGATCGTGGCAGCGGCTCCGTGCTGGATGATTGTGTAGGCAACGTCCGATTCTATGGCGGTCGGCCGGTAACGCCACCGGCCCCATCCTGGCCGCCGGCCGCTATGATGTACGCGTTCGGCCGATTCGACCACGGACTCAAGAGAAGCCGATATTCTGTCCATGCGTTTTGCGGTCTGCCTCCGACATGGTGCCCTCGAATGACAAACCGCCGCCCGCCGGGACCGGGACCCCACCGGATTCCGCCGTGACGCGCCGCCGGCAGCCATGCACCGGGCGCAACGCCTCTTCCGCAAGCGACATCCCGCTTTCCGTGCTCTCCACGACGAAGGCCCCGCTCCTGCGTTCGTCGCGGATGAGCCGATGGCGGGCCATCTCGCTGCTCGCCGTACATGTCCTGATGGCCGGGCATTTCCTGCACTGGTGGTATCGAGGATGGACGCTGTCGCCCGTGGAGCCTTCGGAGGCCATGGAGGCGATACGCGAGGGGGCAATTAACGCGGGCTTCGTGTTCCTCGTGCTGGCGCTCTTGGCGACTCTGGTCGTGGGACGATTCGTCTGCGGCTGGGGCTGCCACGTCATCGCCTATCAGGACCTGACGAACTGGGTGCTCAAGCGGCTGCATCTGCGCCCCAAGGCGTTCCGCACGCGGCTGCTCGTGTTCATTCCGCTGGCGGCCGCGGCCTATATGTTCGGCTGGCCCATCGTCCGGCGGATCCTGCTGGCCACCGTCTACAAGCAGTCCGTGCCGCCGTTTGAGTTGCACCTGATGCGGTCCGGTTTCTGGGACACGTTCCCTGGACCGATCGTCGCCATCCTCACGATCCTCTTTTGCGGCGTCGCCCTGATCTACTTCCTCGGCCCGAAGGGATTCTGCACCTATGCGTGTCCCTATGGAGGGTTGTTCGCGATCGCCGATCGATTCGCCAAGGGGCGAATTCGCGTCACCGAGGCGTGTGAAGGATGCGGCCATTGCACCGCCACGTGCACGTCCAATGTCGACGTGGCCGAAGAGGTCCGGCTCTACGGGATGGTCGTCGATCCGGGCTGCATGAAGTGCATGGACTGCGTCAGCGTGTGCCCGAACGAGGCGCTCTACTTCGGATTCGGCCCGATGGCGGTCGGGCGGAAGCCGCGATCGGTGCCCGCGGCGATGGCGCCGCGGCGGAAGCCCCACCACGACCTGTCGGTGCCGGAGGAACTGGCCGCTCTGGTCGTGTTCGCGGTTCTCCTGCTGGTCTACCGCGGCATCTACGGCGGGATGATCCCGTTCCTGTTTGCTCTCGGAATCTCCGGGATCGGCACGTTCGTCATCATGAAGGCCGCCCGGCTCTGCTATGCCCGCAACGTGTCTCTCCAGAAGATACGGTTGAAGACCGCGGGCCGCCTGCGCCCGATCGGACTCGCATTCGTCGTGGGCATTCTGTGCCTGCTGGGCCTGACGGGGCATTCGGCGATCTGGCAGTATCACAACTACCGGGGACGCGCATTCACGGCCGATGTTCCGTCTCTGCCGCTCGGCTGGCAATATGACCCGACCTGGTTCGACCGCGTCGCGGAGCCGGCGCGCAATGCGGCTCTGGCCGCGCTGACGCACTTCCGATGGTGTGAGAAGTGGGGCCTTCTAGCGGCTCGAAATCACGGCGACATGGCGTGGCTGTATCTCGTCGCTCGCGATCCCGATCAGGCGGTTCGGCAGGTGCGCCTCGGCACGGACCGCACGCCTGACGCTCCGGGAGCGTGGCTCAGCCGGGCGATGGTGGAGTCCTTCCGGGAACAACCGGACGCAGCAGAAGCGGCCCTCCGCCGAGCGCTGGATCTGGCGGCGAACGCGCGTGAGCGGGCCTCTCGCGGACACCCGGTGGCGCGTCATCGCGACTCGGCGGACGCATGGCTGCAATGGGGCCTGTTCCTAGAGGTCGGCGGGCGATTTGCCGACGCGGCGGACGCCTACAAGAAGGCCGTCGCTTTCGACCGCGATTCCTCGGACGCCCGGATGGCGCAGGGGGAGTTTGAGTTGAGGAGCGGTCGAATCGACGCGGCGCGGAGATCGCTGATCGCTGCGTTGAGCCTGAACAGGGCGAGCCTTCGCGCGGCTCGGGACCTGGCGATCTGCGGCAAACGGTCCCATCAGGACTTCGCCGCCGCCGTTGTCGACTATGAGGCCGCCCTGGCCAAACACGGCAACACATTTGTCTTTCAACGGAATCTGGCCTATGCGCTCGCCTCGCTCGGCCGGATCGAGCCGTCATTGGAGGCCTACCGCGCTGCGCTGAAGCTCCACCCTAACGCCATGGACGTCCGCGCCGAGTATGGCGCCATGCTGCTCGCGGCCAAGGACATCGCCGGGGCCGTCCGAGAGTACGAAGCGATCCTTGAGGCTCGGCCGACGCAGCCCGGAGCAGCCTTTCGGCTTGCGGAGTTGTATGTGCTGGCGAATCGGGTGGACGACGCCCTCCGCTGCTATCGCATCGCGGTCGATCATGGCGACGGCGATTTGGCGCAGGCCGCTCGCAGGGCCATTCAGAAGTTGTCCCGCCCTTCAGATGAGTGAGCCTGCGGAGC
>CAYQDV010000121.1:0-4373 GCA_964416295.1 uncultured Planctomycetaceae bacterium | reverse complement strand
CTCAGGAGACGAGCAACAGGTTGAGCGGATTCTCCAGGAACGAGATGACCCCGTTGAGAAACCTGGCTCCGTCGGCTCCATCAATGACCCGATGGTCAAATGAAAGGAACAGGGGCAGGATCTTTCGCGGGACGACCTCGCCGTCGCGGACGATCGGTTTCCAGCCCAGCCTGCCGACGCCCAGAATCGCGACCTCCGGATAGTTGATCATCGGTGTGGACATCGTTCCCCCGAGCGCGCCGACATTGGTGATTGTGAAGCTGCCGCCTCGCATCTCCGCGATGTCGATCTTGAACTCCCGCGCCCGATTGGCCAGGTCTGTCATTTCAGTGGAAACCTGCATCAGACTCTTGCGATCCGCATCGCGGAGGACCGGCACCATCAACCCCCTCGGCGTGTCGACCGCGATGCCGATGTGGATGTAGTCCTTGAGAATCAGCTCGGATGCGGCCTCATCGAACGAAGCGTTTAATTGCGGAAACTGTTGCAACGCCCCGGTGACGGCCTTCACCAGAAACGACGTCAGCGTGAGCTTGGCGCCCTTGTCTGCGAACACGCGGCCCTGTTCCTTGCGGAAGCCCTCGAGGTCGGTCACGTCCGCCTCGTCGGCGTGGGTCACATGCGGAATGGTGGCCCAGGCCCGCGCCATCTGTCGAGCGATCGCCTTACGGATCTGGGGGATTCTCTCGCGCCGGATCGGACCCCATTTCGAGAAATCGGGCAGCGGTTCGACGCTCACTCCGGCTGGGGGGTGGGCCGTCGTCGTCGGGACGGCCGGCACGGCTCGACGATCGACCATGGCCGGATGATCCTTCGACGGCGGCGCCGTCCTCCGCGGGCCGGCCTCACGCCCAGTGGGGCCGGCGAGCGAGAAACGTTCGACGTCTTCTCGAACGATCCTGCCGCCGGGACCCGTGCCTCGCACCTCGTGGAGGTCGATCTTCAGTTCGCGCGCCAAGCGGCGGACGGCCGGAGCAGCGGGGACCGGCCCGGCTGCGCGGCGGGGGGCTTCAGCGACTGCGGTGCTACGAACCGCCGGCGCGGATGGGACCGATCGCGCGCGACCACGTTTTGCGACGCCGGCTTCGCGTCGTGCATCCGCTATCGACGGCAAGGCGGCGCCATCATTGGACACCGCCAGCAGGACCTGTCCGACCGTCACGGTGTCTCCGGTCTTGACGTTGAGTGACGCGATGACGCCGGCGAACGGCACCGGCAACTCAACGGCCGCCTTGTCCGTCTCGACCTCCATGACCATCTGGTCGGCGTCGACACGGTCGCCCACGTTCACCAACACGTTGATCACCTGAGCTTCGTGGATGCCTTCGCCAAGGTCCGGTAGTTTGAATTCCTTTGCCATTGGATGAATGTCCGAGCTCGTGGTCAGGGTTCCCCTTCGGATCGTGGTTGACACGATCGATCATGGTGCTGCGTTATCCTGATGTTTTGCGATTCTGGCATTGCGACGTTCCGACGTTTCAGAAACTCACGACCTCACGCACCGCGGCAACGACCTTGTTCGGGTTCGGCAGGTAGTGGCGTTCCATCGCAAAGAACGGCATCACGAGGTCGTAGCCCGTCACGCGCCTGATGGGGGCCTCCAGGAACATCAGAGTGTTCTCGACGATGCGAGCGATGATCTCGGCCGCAGCGCCGCAGCGCCGCGGCGCCTCGTGAACGATGACACACCGACCGGTCTTGCGCACCGAAGCGGCGATCGTTTCGGTGTCCATTGGCGCCAGGCTCAAAAGGTCGATCACCTCGGGGTCCAGGTCGTGCTCGTCCTCAAGTTCCTCAATCGCCTCCAGGGTCGGACGCATCGACGCACCGTAGGAAATGACCGTGACGTCCGCGCCCGCTCGAACCACCTGCGCCTTACCGATCTCCATCGTCTCGGGTTCGTCCGGAATCTCCTCCCGGAAGGCCCGATAGGAGGCTTTCGGCTCGTAGAATACGACCGGATCGGGGTCGAGAATGGAGGCCCGCAGCAGCGCCCGAGCGTTTCGCGGACCGGAGGGAATGACGACCTTGATGCCCGGCATGTGGGCGAAGAACGCTTCGCGACTCTCGCTGTGGTGCTCGATGGCGCGGATTCCGGCACCATAGGGCATCCGAATGACGACCGGCACGGTGTATCGGCCCCGCGTCCGGTTGCGGTATCGTGAGAGATGATTCTCGATTTGTGCAAAGCCGCAGTAGCCGAACCCCGAGAACTGCATTTCGCACACAGGCTTGAAACCATTGCAGGCCAATCCCAGCGCCAAACCGGCGATTGCCGACTCCGCCACCGGCATATCCACGACACGGTCCGCACCGAACTCCGCCAGCAGGCCCTCGGTCACTCGAAAGACACCCTCGTCCTGGCCGATGTCCTCTCCGAGGAGAATGACCGTCTCGTCTTCGGCCATGGCCTCCCGCATCGCGAGGTTCAGGGCCTTGACCATATTCAACTGCGCCATAGAGGCTCCTTGTTGGCGTTCCTCACAGGAAAAACTTTCAGGGCACACCCCTCAATAGGCCGGGACATTTTCGCTGAGCTGTTCGGCCCCGTTTCCGCCGCTGTCGCCGGGTGCCGTTTCGCCGATCAGGGCGAGATAGGCCTGAAACTCATCGAGCTGCCTCCGCAGATCCTCCGGCAGGTGCGCAAAGCAGTAGTGGAACGGCTCGGTGAGGTCCGGCTCAAACGCCTCGGCCTGCTCCACGGCGGCGGCGATCTCATCCACCACCTCGGCCTCGAGCAACTCGAGGGCCTTGGCGTCCAGTAGCGACTTGTTCTCCAGGTACTTCTGGAAACGCGGCAGCGGGTCTTTGGGCTTCCAGCGTTCGACCTCCTCTTCGGCGCGGTATTTCTTCGGGTCGTCGGCCGTGGTATGGACGCCGAGTCGATAGGTCACGGCCTCGATCAGCGTGGGACCGCCGCCGTCCCGGGCCTTGGCCACGGCCTCGCGCGTCGCGGCAATCACCGCCAGGAGGTCGTTGCCGTCGACCTGGATGCCATCCATCCCGTAGGCGACGGCCTTCTGCGCGAGCGTGGATGACGCCGTCTGCCGTGCCCGCGGCAGCGAAATCGCCCACTGGTTATTCTGAATGACCGTGATGAGCGGAGCCTTTAACACGGCGGCACAGTTCATCGCCTCGTGAAAGTCGCCCTCGCTGGTCGCCCCGTCGCCCAGAAACCCGACCGCGACCGATCGCGTCCCCTTCAACCGGCAACTCCAGGCCAGCCCGGCAGCGTGCAGGCACTGCGAACCGACCGGCACACAAATCGGCAGGTCGTTGACGCCTTCCGGCGCCCGGGCGCCCACTTCGTGGCCGGCCCACCACCACATGATCTTTTCGATGGGCCACCCGCGCCACAGCATTCCGGCGGTCTCGCGAAACGACGGAATGAACCAGTCATCACGACCCATGGCAAAGGCGGGTCCGAGCGAGGCGGCCTCCTGGCCGAGAGACGGCCCGTAGGTGCCGACGCGTCCCTGGCGCTGGAGCTTCAACATTCGCTCGTCAAAACGCCGTGAGAGCAGCAGACACTTGAAGAGCCTGCGCAGGTCGGCGTCTTCAATCTTCGGCTCCAGAGCCGTGTCCACGCTTCCGTTCGGATCGAGGATCGACAGCGATTCAACCTTGGTGTCGAGATCAATCTTTCCGCGAGGCACAAATCCTCCCTTCGGAGCGGTTGCTCCCTGACAGGCTCGCTACCACGGATGATGACGCCCGGCCGAGCGCGCCCCGGCGTGACACCGGGCAGGATTGCACCGTGCGCACCGCCGCCCGGAACACCACCTAACGCCGCCCCCCCTCCGGCCGGTCAAGCTTGGGCATTGTAAGGTCTCCGGCTCGCTTCGGAAACGCCTGTCTCCCCGCGGTCCCGGCGATTCTGAGGCCGGAGCCGTCTCCGCATCTCGTCTCTGGCCGGTCCGACCACGCACACTGCGCCAGTTTCACGGCCCGCGTTTTATGGGTGTTGGGAGGTGTGGGGCGGCACGTCGGATGCGACTACAACGGCGGCGGATTGCGTCTTGGCCATGGCCGCTTCGGCTTGATGGAGCAAGCGGCCCGGCCGCACAAAAACGGCCAGCACGAGGACCGCACAGACGGCGATTGACAGTCGCAGGGCGTGACATCCGGAGGGACGAACACCCTCGGCGGGTTTGCGAAGATAGCAGGCAGACACGATTCGCAGGTAATAGGCTGCGGCGATGGCGGAGTTGAGCACGCCGATGATGACGAGCAGGATCATCGGATCGTAGTGGGCGGTGCCCTTGTGGGCGGCAACCGCCGCGGAGAAGACATAGAACTTGCCGATGAACCCGCCGGTCGGCGGGGGGCCCATCAGGCTCAGGAGCCAAAACCCCACCGCGAGGCCCGCCCAG
>CAYQDV010000120.1:0-10112 GCA_964416295.1 uncultured Planctomycetaceae bacterium | reverse complement strand
TACAGCGCGTGATATAGAAAACCGCGGGCGGTTCTTTCGCCGAGGTTTCCTTCGGCGACGCGCCGGTCGAGCAGCGGATTCCGCTGGTAGCGTTCGTGGCGGCCGGACTCTTGGTAGAAGTCCGTCAGCAGGTTTTGGATGATGTCGAGGCCGACGGCATCGGCCAGGGCGAGGGGGCCTTCGGGATAATTGAAGCCGAGTTGCATGGTGAGATTGACGTCGCGCGGAAGGGCGATCGAGTCGGCGACGCGGGCGCCTTCGTTCATGACGGCCATGAAGACTCTAGCATAAATCCAAGTGGCCCGGTCGGCGGGTTTACCGATCATGCTTGCGAAATCGCGGAGTGCCTTGGACGGCGTCCAGGAGGAGGCCGCCTTGAGTCGGGTCTCGAAGGCGGGAGTCGGTGATCCGTTCGCGTGATCGTAGAAGCCGCGTCCGGTTTTCCGGCCGAGGTGCCCGGCGGCCACGAGTTTCTGTTGGACGGCGTTGGGTGCGAAACGCGCGGGGCGTTCAAAGTCCTCGTAGACGGTTTCCGTGACACGGAGGTTGACGTCGAGGCCGATGAGGTCTAGCAGCTCGAACGGCCCCATTCGAAAGCCTCCGACATCGCGCAGGGCGGCGTCGATGGCACGGATGTCGGCTTCGCCGGTTTCGAGGAGGTGGAGGGCCTCCAGGTAGAACGGACGGTTGACGCGGTTGCCGATGAAGCCGGGAGAGTCCTTGACGAGGACGGCCGTCTTGTTCAGCTTTGTGCAGATGGCACGGGCGTCGACCAGAGTGTGGTCGCTGGTCTGCTCGCCGTGGATGAGCTCGATGAGTTTCATGACGGGGGCGGGGTTGAAGAAATGCATGCCGAGCACGCGGTCGGCGTGCTTGAGGCCGTCGGCGAGCTTCGTGATGGACAGGCTCGATGTATTTGTGGCGAGCAGCGTCCGCGACGAGACGACGCGATCGAGCGCGGCCAGGATCTTTCGTTTGAGAGCGAGGTCTTCCGGCGCCGCTTCGATGACGCACTCGGCGTCCTTCATGGCGTCGAACCCTTCGGCGACTCGAAGCCGGGCGGCGGTGTCGTCTCGTTCGATGGTTGACAGCTTGTGCCGGGCGACCTTGTCGTCGAGCCGCGCGAGGATCCCGTCGTAGGCCTTCTTGACGACGGCGGGATTCGTATCCATCGCCTTGACAACGAAACCGGCGGCGGCCGCCGCGTGTGCGATGCCGACGCCCATGGTGCCGGCCCCTATCAGTCCGATGACTCGTTCGTTACTCACCTGTGAACTCCGCTGGGCGCTTTTCGTTGAACGCCGTCACACCTTCGATGTAATCCCGGGTCCGCCCGGCGATGCCTTGCAGGTCGGCCTCGTACTCCAATTGCGCGTGCCAATCGTTGTCGAGCGACGCATTGATCGCCCGCTTGGTCAGGCCGAGCCCCTTCGTCGGGCCGGCGGCCAGCCGTTCGGACCAGTCGCGCGTGGCCTCGGCCAGTCGGTCCGGCTCGACGACCCGATTGACAATCCCCCATTCCAACGCCGTTTCGGCGGAAATGGGATCGCCCAGCCACGCGATCTCGAGGGCCTTTGAGAAACCGACGAGGCGGGGCAGGGTGTAGGTCATGCCGCTGTCGGGCACCAGCCCGATCTTGTTGAAAGCGACGACGAACTTCGCCTTTGTAGAGGCGATCCGCAGGTCGCAGGCGAGCGCCAGACTCCATCCGGCCCCGGCGGCCACGCCGTTGACGCAGGCGATCGTCGGGACCTCCAGCCCGTGCAGCGCCGCCACGACGGGATTGTAGCGTCGACGGAGGTCCGACGCGAAGTCCATCGGCTCCGAGCGGCTCGTGGCGGCCTTGAGGTCCTGGCCGGCACAAAACGCCCGGCCGGCGCCGGTGAGGACGAGGCATCGGACCGATCGGTCGCGGGCGACGCCCTTCAACTCTTTCTTCAACTCGGTGGTGACGCGTTCGTCGACCGCGTTGAGCGCGTCGGGGCGGTTGAGGGTGATCGTCCGGACGCCGTTGCCGTCTCGGACCGCAATGGATTCGTAGGCCATCGTTACTTTCCCTTGTAGTTCGGCTTGCGTTTTTCCTGGAAGGCCTTCATGCCTTCCTTCTGGTCCTCGGTGTCGAAGAGCATGTAAAAGGCCTTTCGCTCGAACTCAAGGCCCTCCGAGAGGGGCGTCTCGAAGGCCTTGAGCACGGCTTCCTTTCCGAGACGGACGGCGATCGGCGGGCGATCGGCGATCTCCCGGGCGAGGGCCAGGGCTTCGCGGAGAAACAGTTCCGCCGCGACGACGCGTGTGACAAGCCCTGCGGCGCGGGCCTCTCGGGCGTTCATGAACCGGCCGGTGAGGATCATCTCCATGGCGCGGTATTTTCCGATGGCGCGGCTGAGCCGCTGGGTGCCGCCGGCACCGGGGATCACGCCGATGTTGATTTCGGGCTGGCCGAACTGGGCGGTCTCGGATGCGACGATCATGTCACAGAGCATGGCCAGTTCGCAGCCGCCGCCGAGGCAAAAGCCGCTGACGGCGGCGATGATGGGCGTCCGGACCTTCTTGATACGCTCCCAGCGGGCGAGATTGTTTCGCTCGTACATGTCGACGACGGAGGCGTCGGCCATCTCGCTGATGTCGGCTCCGGCGGCAAACGCGCGGTCGCCCGCGCCGTGGAGGACGATGCACCGGATCTTGGCGTCGGCGTCGTGGCGTTCGAGTATTTCGATGAGGGTGTCCATCAGCTCGATGTTGAGGGCGTTGAGCACCTTTGGTCGGTTGAGGGTGACGACGGCGACGTGTCCGTCGGTCTTGGATAGGACAAGTTGATCGGACATGCGTTTCTTCCTCGATTTCAATGGGCGATGTACGCCGGATCGTTACCGTTTGTGTCGAGTGTGCGGTGAACCGCGTTCGGCGTGGACGACCGGGGCACGGCCTTCAACCTGATTCCACTCGTGGCCGCCGGTAAACAGAATGCAAGGCCCTTGCATGCATCGTTCAATTGGCCTTCGCGGCGTTCGATTCGCAAATCTTCCGCCACCAAACCGCCAGCGGTTCGTTCGAGGCATCGAGGTTCTGCCGGATGCGCTCTCGAATCTGCTCGTCGGTAAGCCCTTCCCATTCCTTACGCAGCCTAGCCTGAATCTCGTCCTTCATCTTCACGCAGTCGAACTTTTTTTCATGGCTCATGACACCAACTCCCGTGGGGACCGAATCTCCAATGGCGCGTAACCTTCTCGAAGATTCACGGCGTTGAAACCCCGGATCTTTTCAAAGTGAACGATGTGTCGGAAGTTCCAACTCACGATCAGGTCGACATGGTAAACGGTGGCGAGGGCGACGTGTAGCGCGTCGGCGGACGAAGCGAAACCCACGGCATTCGCCGACAAATAGGCGTCACGCAATGCTTCCGCCTCGTGTGAAATGATCGCGTCTTCGATCGCTCCGCCAGACCGTGATGCGACGATAGCCTGTATGTTTTTTGGCGCCCGAATCAACTCCTGTCGCAGGAGTTCGGAAACCACGAGCACGATTCTTCCTTGGTTGGCTCGCTGGAGAAGCGTACGGCTTGATTCCGAAAACTCCGGGTCAAGACAACCACCGACAACGGAGGTGTCAATATAGACTCGAAGTCGCTTCATCGCTCAGCCATCCTGCCGCAGTTGACGCCGGACCTTATCATAATCCACCGGCCGCGACGGAGCCGCGTTCGGCGCGGACGACTGCGGCACGCCGTGCAACCTGATCCGGCTCACAGCCGCCGGCAAACCCAATGCAAGGACCCCGTTGTGCATTCGATGGCGTCCGCCGTCACGGCGCGGCGTTTGCGTCATGGCCGGCTTGTTTTGTCCGTTGCGAACAGACGCGTCGCCACCAGTTCGCCAGGTCGTCGTCCGAGGTTTCGACCCACGTCTGAAATTGGCGATGGATCTCTTCATCGGACTGTCCCCGCCATTTTTCCAGGAGCCGCCGCTGGATGTCATACTTCATCTGGACGCAGTCGAAATCCTTATCATCCTTCATGGCGCAGCACCTCCCGAGGCGAGCGGATGTCGATGAGATTGTAACCGTTTCGGAGGTTGACGGCATTGAACCCGCGAATCTTCTCCAAGTTGACGAAATGGCGGAAGTTCCAACTGGCGATCAGGTCGGCTCGGGCAACCGTTGCGATGGCCACGTGCGCTGCATCGTCCGCCGACGACGCACCGACGACCCCGGCGGCAAGATAGGCGTCTCGCAACGCGGTCGTCTCCGCGTCTCGAAACAGCTCTTCCACGCAATCTCGCGGAATTCCAGAAAAATACGATCGTACACGCGCGGGTGCGTCGCTCAATTCCTCGATCAACAGGTCGGACACGAGCAACATGCTGTCGCCCGCTCGGATCTGATCAAAAAAACGCCGTGTGAGATCCGCAAACTCGCTGTCGAACACACCGCCGACGACGGATGTATCAATGTAGACTCGCAGTCGCTTCATCGCTCAGCCATCCTGCCGCAGTTGACGCCGGACCTTATCATAATCCACCGGCCGCTTTTCGACGAACGCCCCCATGCCCTCGGCGACCTCCGGGGAGCGGTTGTGGATGCTGAGCCAGTCTCGGGCGTGGCCGATGGTCTGGTGCCAGGCGAGGTCGCGCCAGAAGTTGAGCTGCTGCTTCGCGTAGCGCAGACACTGGGGCAGCTTGTCGATGAGCTTGGCGGCCATCGCATCGCAGGCGGCGTCGAGTTCGGATCGCGGGACGACCCGGTTGACGAGGCCCCATTCGAGGGCGGTCCGGGCGGGGATGTCCTCGCAGAGGAAGAGTATCTCCCGCGCGCGGCGGTCGCCGACAATCAGCGGAAGGAACTGGGTGGCGCCGGCGGCGGCGACCGAGCCGCGGGCGGCGCCGACCTGCTTGAGGATGATGTCGTCGGCGGCGATGGCGAGGTCACAGGACATGTTGAACTCGTTGCCGCCGCCGACGACCATGCCGTTGAGCCGGGCGAGGGTCGGCTTGCCGATGTTACGCAGACGTTCGTGGCATTCGATGAAGAGGCCCATCCACTTCCAGTACGTATTCGGTTTGTCGATGAACTGTTCGGCCTGCTCCTTGACGTCGGCTCCGGTGCAGAAGGCCCGGTCCCCGGCGCCGGTCAGGACCAAGACGCGGACGTCGTCGTCCCAGGCGGCGTCGGCGAAGGCGGCGTTCAACTCGATGAGCATGTCGCCATCGACGGCATTGAGGACCTCGGGGCGGTTGAAGGTGACAATCGCGCGGAGGTCGCGTTTTTCATAGCGAATCTTCCGAAAGTTGAATGAGTCGGCGGGTTGTCCGTGGTATTCGGGCATGGTCAGCCTTTCTGAGGAATCACGTTGGCGGCGGCCGGCGGCGGGGCGTTGGGTCAGGCCTCGACGACTTCGGTGAAAAACATGCGGACGTACTTGCCGGCGAAGCTCATCAGGTTGTCGGCGGCGGCCTTGCCCTCGGGGGATTTCATGGCGGCTTTCAACGTGTCCATGTTGTCGAAATAGAGGTGCGCCGCGAGATGGGGGATTTCGATGTTGGGCATCGGCGAACCGGTGGGTCGCTCGATCTCGCACTTCACCAGCCCGGGCATCTTCCTGGCGAGGGGCAGGTGTGTTTCAAAGTACTGTTTGTCGAACGCCTCCGGGTCTTCCGGTTTTCGATAGACTGCCACGAGTTTTACCATGTCGATTTATCCTCTCTTGAGAATGCGTTCCAGGATCGGCCGCGGGAAGATCCGCTGAACCGTCCGGCCCTGTGCGATCAGGCGTTCGCCGATGCAGGCGACCGCGTCGCACACCAGCTCGCGCTCCGTGACGTCGACGGCCGTGGCGACGACCCGGATCGTGCGTCCGATCTTCACCGGGCCGAGGTGGTCGCAGCTCACGTGGCTGCCGACGCCCTCCTCGTGCGGTTCGAGGTACCGCATCAGGAGCTTTCGGCCGGCCATTTCCATGTAGTGGACCACCGACCACGTTGAGCAGACCTGGTGCACGGCGACGGCGTCGAAGATCGGACGCATCTCATCCGTCACCTCGAACGTCACTTCGGCCTGCACACCGGGAACCAGCCCGTCCTTCATCGCGCGCTCTCCGGTCCGCGTGGGGTCGATCGGTCGGCGGTGCCGGGTGTTGCCACGGTCCGGCGACGTCCGAAAGCTCCGTTGCCCTCCGCTTCGCCGCGTCCGCGGAGCCGCCCGTTTATACTTGCTCGGGTCCGCGAATGCCAGTGCCGAGGCGTGGGCCGCAGCGGTTCGGCGGGTTCGCGGCGTCGTGACGCGGCTGCGGGACGGTGGTCCGATCGTGCCGGGGAGGTCCGCGTTCGTCGTAGGCAAACGGGCTGCTTGATTCGCTTGACATTGCGGAGAACAATTCGGCAGGGGAGACGCCTCTCAAAGGGGATGGGGGGCGTCGAGAGGAGGTACACGGTGGGTGGATCACGCAATTCCTGATCCGCCCGCGGTGACCGTGCCGTCGGCCCCGGCGTTTTTTGGACGCGGGGGATTACGGCCTTGTCCAGGGGGGGAATCACATGAATGGGAAGTGTTCTATCGTTTCCGTCGTCGCGGGCGTGCTGTTGTGTGCCGGCTTCACACCATTGGCAACTGCGGTCGAGCGTGAAGTCGTTGCGCCGATTGGCCCGGGGTCCGCGGACGTGACCCTGCTTCGGCCATCGAGCATCGACGCCACGTCCCCGGACGCCATTCTGACGCTGTTCGACGTGGCCGTGGACGTCCGCGGCGGGAAGATGTACTGGACCGAGCCGGCCGGGGCGCGGATTCGCCGTGCGGACCTGGACGGGAGCGGCGTCGAGGACGTCGTCACGACGGGCTTGATCAACCCACACGGCATCGCCATCGATCCGGTGGTCGGCAAGCTCTATTGGACCGACAAGTTCACACGCAAGGTTCAGCGATCCAATCTCGACGGAAGTGGCATTGAGGACCTCGTTGTGCATGGGCTTGTCAGTCCGTACGGCATCGCGCTGGATCTGGCGCACGGCAAGGTCTATTGGAGCGACGCCGGCCGGTCGAGGATTCAGCGCGCCAATCTCGACGGCAGCGCGGCGGAAGACGTGGTCGGTGTCGCGTGGTTGAACCCGCGGGGGGTTGCGGTGGACGCGGCCAGCGCAAAGGTGTACTGGATCGATCGCGGCACGGGCAAGATTCAGCGGGCGAACCTTGACGGCACGGGCATCGAGGACGTCGTGACGACGGGGCTGAGCAACGCGGTCGACCTCGCGATTGATACCGACTCCAAGGCGCTCTACTGGTCCGATCCGGCCACGGCGTCGATCCGGCGGGGGACGCTCGACGGAAGCGATGTGCGGAACGTCGTGGCGATCGGCATGCCGAATGCGTTCGGGATCGCGGCGGACGTGGTGAACGGAAAGGTTTACTGGGTGGATCCGGTGCGTGACCAGCTTCTTCGGGCCAACCGGGACGGATCAGAGATTGAAAACCTCATCACGAGCGGGCGGTACGATCCGGTCGCGCTCAGGGCGCCGGCGGCAGGATGGCGGACGGCCTCCCAAAGGGGTTGGTGGCGCGAGGCAGTGTGGGTGGACCTGCCACGGGCTGTCTCGACGCGCTCCCCGTTGGGTCGCGGCTAAACCGGGATCGTACGACCGTGTAATCTGCCGGCCGTCAAGTCTTGCTCGGCTCGGGCCGACCTTCGGCCGGGGCTTGGTTCCACGTGCGGATTTCCGTGATCTCGTAGGTTACGTTCACATCACCGACGGGCTGCTGCGACCCATAGCGGGACAATCGGTTGTTGGAGACGGGGAATTGGCGGGTTGAATCCGGCATGAGGGGGCCGCGCCAGTCGCGGTCGGCCGCGAAGGGCGTCGCGACCCATTCATTGGTTTCGGCCAGCGGGTCTCCATTCTTGTCCAGCACGACGATTCGCATGGACATCAGGGATACGACCTCGTCGCCGACGTTGTGGACCTCGACGATCGCGCGGAGGCGGTCGCGATGGCCCGGCTTGGATGACAGTCGCACCTCGACGTCGAGCTTGTCGGCGTAGTCGGGCCGGCGCGTGTCGTTGAGGGCGTCGGCCAGCACGGGCGGCAGCGATTCTCGAATCTCCGGCAGGTTCTGGACGGCCTGGTCCACCAATTCGATCAGGTTTCCGGATTTTCGGTCGGCGATGTTCATTCCGTACAAGACGATGCCGGAGCCGCAGACGATCAGCGTGACGACGGTGGCGCTGAGTCCCCAAGCGACCGTCGACAGCAGCGTTCGTTTGCGTTGGACGATGGATGGCTGGACATATCGATCCATGGCTGGTTCTCCTTCGCCGGTCGTGACGGCGTGTTTGAAACCCGTTCTCCGTGGGTATTCGGGGCCGGGCCGGAAATATTTGGTCGCTTCGTAGGTTTTTGTGCCGGGTGCTTGCCGTTCATGCACTGGCGGACAAGCCGCCAGTGGCACCCGTCGGGGCCAGCTGAGCGTTGCGGTCAAGGCTGTCACAGACCTTCGTCGCGGTCTTGAACGGACAAGGCGTTGCGTCGCGCGGGATCGTGGATTACGGTAATTGGTCTGCATGGAGTGTCGGCAATCGAGCCCGGGCGTTGGATGAGGCGGCGAGACGCGTGTCGGATATGCTGGAGGTACACAACATTCGCGTCGAGTACGGGTCGCTGGTTGCGCTGCGCGACTTTTCGCTCGCGCTGTCCGGGGGAGCGTTGCTGGGGATGATCGGGCCGAACGGCGCGGGCAAGACCACGGCGTTGAAGGCCATTGCAGGGCTGCTGCGGCCGACCGCGGGGTGGGTGCGGGTGCTCGGGCACGAGGTGGAACCGGGTGACGGCCGGGGCCGGTCGCAGATCGGCTTCGCGCCGGATACCCCCCCGGTCTATGACGACCTCACCGTCGTCGATTTTCTGCGATTCATCGGTCGGGCCTACCGGTTGCGGGCAGAGCTGACCGAAGAACGGCTCGACTACTGGCTCGACGAGGTGTGGCTGTCGGACCGGCGGGAGGCGAAGATCAAGTCGCTTTCGCGGGGCATGCGCCAGCGGTTGACCGTGGCGCGGACACTGCTGCCGGATCCGCCGCTGGTGTTACTGGACGAACCGGCGGCGGGACTGGACCCCGCGGGGCGGGTTCAGTTTCGCAAGATGCTGGCGGGGCTGCGGGATCAGGGCAAGGTCCTGATCGTCAGTTCGCACATCCTGGCCGACCTTCACGAATACTGCACACACATCCTGATCATGGAAAAAGGCCGGATCGAGCGGTGCGGGACGGTGGCGCAGGTCGTTGGCGGCAAGGACGACAACCGGTGCCGCTACGACGTGACGCTGGCGCGGGTGGTGCCGGACGTGGGGTCGGTGCTGTCGGCGTTGTCCGGTCTGTCACAGGTGGATATCAGCGGCCGTCAGGTATCGTTCGAGTTCGAGCACGACGAAGCGGCGGCGGCGGAGCTGCTGAAGACGCTGGTAGCGCATGGTCTGCCCGTGGCAAAGTTTGGTCCGGTGGAGCACGACCTCGAACAGGCGTACCTGCGGACGGGTATACGACAGGTGGATTGATGAGAAGCGAGGCGATCATCGCGAATCCGCTGGGATGGGCGCAGGTCCGGTTGCTGGGCGGATGGCGCCGGATCGGCGCGATCACGGGCCTGTATGCCGCGGCCGTGGTTTTGTTTCATGTTTTCATCTATCGCATGATGGGGACGGCCACGTCGCTGAGCATGTTCGCGGGCAGCGCGCTTCAGGTGATGACCTTCATCGAGGCGTTGATCATCTTCTTCGTCGGGGCGGGGGCGATCAAGAAGGCGATTCAGCGTGACTTCACGACGGAGATGATCGCCTCGCACCGCATGACGGCGATGAGCGGCTATTCGGCAGTAATCGGCTATATGACGGGCGCGACGGCCCAGGTTTTGATGTTGACGCTGGTCAATTGGGTAACCTGCACGATTCTGGCCGGGCTGGCGGGGATTTCGACGACGATCCTGGCTCCGACGCTGATCCTGGTGGTCTTCGGGACGATGGCGTCGATGTTCTGGACGCTGGCCGTGCTGGTCGGTCTCGGCACGCGTGGAACCACGTCGGTCGCGGGAGTGCTCGTCCTACTGGTGATTGTGTGGAACGCAAAGGTCGTCATTGCCG
>CAYQDV010000119.1:0-10127 GCA_964416295.1 uncultured Planctomycetaceae bacterium | reverse complement strand
GCCGGGCTTCAGAAAAGCCAGAGCATCTCGGGCGGCGGAAGCGGGATCTGAGGCGAACAGGTGGAGCAGGTCTGGAACAGGGCCGTCAGCGCCTGCCAAAGCGGCGTCAGGACTTCGAACAGCCAATCAAGGGTCATCATGGTCGATCCTCCATTTCAGTTTCCGTAGCCCTCGCAGCAGACTCCTGTGGACGAGGTCCGACATTGAGTCGACTGCGATCTCGGAGCCCACAGGATGCCTACGAGTAGTCCGGGATCGAGATCGGCGTGGCGTCGACCGGGGCGGGAATCGAGATCGGCGTCGCCTCGTCGTTGCCCGGATCGCAACTCTCGACGGTCCCCAGCGGCACGACGACGAAGGCTGCCGCAGCCAGCAGAGACGCAATTCGACGTTTAATTCTCTTGAACATGGTTGATTCTCCAGGCATTTTGGCAGCGAGGATGCCATCGCCTCACCTGGGTACACGCAATCCAACCCAAAAGTCCGCCATCTGAACGAGCCTTTTCCAGATGTCCACGGCATTCCGCAAACGGAGGCTCTTCAGAGCACGATCGTTCGGTCGCGCCGCGTCCGTTGCAGGTCTGTAATTCGATCATCGTCCCGCCGGACCGACTCGGCATCACCTGCGTCCGGTCACCGATGAAGAAGCTCGACTGAACCACACCGGCCGTAATCACCGCCGCGCCGAACACCGAGACGTCGGCGCTGAATCGCGCCCGGGCCGGGTTGTTGAAGGCCACCCGCCGGCTGACCGTCTCACACGGCGACAGCACGCCATCTCCCAACAACGCCGAGAAGTCCGCGTAGGGACGGCCGTCCTCCAATTCCGACTGAAGCAGCACACTGAGCCTCGACGGCTGAAACTCGCGTCAGACCCCGGGGCCGTGCGTGTACCTCCTTGTAACGTGTCCCACGAGGTTCACGCCGAGATTGCTGGACAACCGAACGCCCCCGGAGGTAGGTCATGCGTTTCACCCATACAGCCCGAAAGCAGAGAATCATACTCGCCAGCGCTGAGCAGCTCCTGGCCCGTTGGCGGTTTGCTGCCTCGGCCGACGGACGACTCTGGGTCCAGCCGGCGGGCCGGCGGCTGTCGGCGGCGGACTTGGTCACCTTCCTTCAACGGATTCGGCGAGCGGACTCGTCCGTTCGATTTCGAGAGGTCGTGTTCGATCTGAGCGAGGTCGAGAGCATCGGACCCCAGTGGACCCTGGTGCTGGCTCTGCTGATGGACTTTGCCCGGCGCGTGGAGGCACGGTGCACGATCGTCTCGCTTCACGGACAGCCCGCCGCCGCCGCCGCCCTGTATCACCACAATCGAGAGTTGATGTCCTTGATCGAGTTCGGTGATCGCGCCGCATGAGCCGGCGGAACGAGAAAAGAGTCTCGGTCCAGGCCGGGCGTACGGGTGCTGGCAGACTCTGGTCCGTTAGTCATGCACGCGTTGAGATGAGGCCGCGGGCTTTTCCGCGGACGCAAGCGCTTCCCGCCATCGCCGAGCCTCATCCGGCCGGGCCGACGCCTCGTAGAGCCGAATCAACGTTTTCATTGCCGTCCGCGTGTGGACGTGGGCTTCGCCAAGCGTCTTTCTCAATGTGGCAACACTCCGGAGCAACTCCGCCTCCGACTCATCAAACCGCTTCAACGTCGTGAGCGTGTCCGCATGGTTCAGGTGAAAGACGGCCGGCGTCCAGTGGTCTTTGCCAAACGTCCGTTCGGCAGCTTCGGTCACCTCGCGCTGGATGCGCTCAGCCTGCTCGAAGCGCGACTGTTGGTTGAGCAGGGTACCCAGATTGTTCATCGCGATCAGTGTGCTCGGAGTGTCCGGTCCCTGCACGCGCCGCAGGATGTCGACCGACCGCCGCACCATTCGTTCCGCTTCGTCGAGTTTGCCCTCTGCCTGCAGGCACGCGGACAGGTTGCTCATGGTCAGCAGCGTATGCGGGTGCTCGTCGCCGAGGACCTTTCGCCGGCCCGCGAGGGCCTCCCGCAACATCGCCTCAGCCTCGTCCAGACGGCCGCGTCGCTGCAACAGGTGTCCCAGATTATTCCTGGACGACAGCGTGGCGGGATGGTCCGCACCCATGACACGCACGGACAGGTCGAGGTGATGTCGCATGACACGCTCCGCGTCCTCCAGACGGCCCCGCTCCGAAAGCAGGAGTGCCAGATTGGACTCGGTCACCAGCGTCTGCGGATGGCCTTCGCCCAAAACCGCGGCCTCGCCCTCGTAGGCCTCTCGCAGGAGGCGCTCGGCTTCTTCAAAACTGCCCTGCGCCTGAGTCAGCGTGCCGAGATTGTTCAAGACCTGGAGTGTTTCTGCGTTCTTCGCACCGTGTGCCCGTCGCCGTGCCGCCAGCACCTCTCGAAAGAGCCGTTCGGCCTCCTCCAGGTCATTTCGGTTTTTCAGCACGACCGCCAGGCTCGTGGCGATGAGAAGCGTCTGTTCGTGATCCGCACCGAGCGCAGAGCGGGCGGCGCCGAGCGCGTCGCGGAGAATCGACTCGGCCTCTGCCAGACGACCCTGCTGCCAACGAAGTTCTCCCAGGTTGCGACGCGCCGCCAGCGTGGCGGCGTGTGCGTCTCCGTATTCGGCATGGGCGAGGTCGCACGCCCGCCGGAGGTGGACGTCTGCCGAGTCGTACGCCGCGATGTTGGCGTACGTCGTTCCGATGATCGTGTGCAGTTCCAGTGCCGCACGCGGCTGGTCCGACAACTCCTTGTCCACGCGTGCGGAAGCCTCGTCGAGCACCTCTCGAAGAAGCGAGACGTCGCGTCCGCGCGCCCGTTCCGGGCTGACGAAGGCGAACATGTCCGCCAGAAAGCCCTGGATTCGCCTGGCCGCTGCCTCGGCGGTCCGGGCGCGATCGCGCTGCTGCCGGGCGAGCGTCGCCTGGACCCGTGATTCTCGATAGAGCACAGAGAGTGTGATGGCCGATCCGACGATCGACAGGACGAAGAGGGCGGCCACGGCGACGGCGACCCGGTAACGCCGCAACGTCTTGCGAAAAACATACCAACGGCTGTCACGCCTGGCCTCGATCGGACGGCCGGTCAGATACAGCCCAATGTCTCGCCCCAAATCGAGTGCACTCTGATACCGCCGCTCCCGCTCTTTCGCCAACGCCTTGAAGATGATCGTCTCCACCTCGCCGTCGAGCGGGCACCGGCTTCCTGTTCGTGTGCCCCAGTGTTCGCGGAGCGTCACGCCGGCCTCCGGCGTCCACGTCCGGCTCGGCGGGTCCGGATGGGTGTCGGTGATGTGCCGGAGCACGTCCGCCATCTCACCCACGACGGGGTATGGATAGTGTCCGGTCAGAATCTCGTACAGGATAACGCCCAGTGCGTAGACATCCGTGCGAATGTCCATTTCGTCCGGGCGGCCTCGGGCCTGTTCGGGCGCCATGTAGGGCAGTGTTCCGACAACCTGTCCGGTCACCGACAGCGCCGGCTCCTCGGCGCCGGAGACCTGCTTCGCCAGTCCGAAGTCCAGCACCTTCGGGTGCCCTTCCGCATCCACCACAATGTTTGAGGGTTTCAGGTCACGGTGAATGACTCCTCGCTGGTGGGCGTAGTTCACCGTATCGCAAACAGTGGTGAAGAGACGAAGGACTTCTTCCAGGGTCGGCCGTTTCTCTCGTACGTATTGGTCCAGCCGCACGCCGCGGACATAGTCCATCACGCAATACTGCCGGCCGTCTTGCGCAACGCCGAAATCGAACACCGGCACGATGTTCGGATGTTTCAGCCGGGCAACCAGTTCCACCTCCCGCTCGAACCGCCGGCGCGACAACTCCGAGGCGTATGGGCCCTCGAGCAACACCTTGATCGCCACCTTGCGCTTCGTCGAGCACTGCATCGCCTGAAACACCACGCCTTGTCCGCCGCGATGCAGCTCGCGAACAACCTCATAGCCCTCGAACGTGCCCGCCGGTGGCAGCGCGGCCCGGGCATCCAGCCCTCGACCGGGCTCCGCGGAGGACTGCGGCGGCGCGGCGCCGCTGGTCGGATTCAGAATCCGCTCGACGGGCAGGTTCCAGCTCTTGATCCGGTTGAGCAGTTCGTCATGACTGTCGACGAGCTTGGCATCTCGTCGGGCACATACGACGCAATGCCCGAGATGCTCCTCGACCCGTCGCCGGCCGGCCGCATCGAGTTCGTCGGCGTGATATCGATCGAGTTCGGAATCGTTCAGGCAGTCGCCCACGCGTTCACTCCATCCCCGCGAGCAGCTCGCGCATGTGCAGGCGCAGTCGTCGGGTCATGCGCCATTTGATGGCATGAATGCGATTGGCGTTCATGTTCATTTTCTCACACACTTCATCGATCGGCCGCTCCTCGATCACATAGAGCTGAAATGCCTGGAAGGTCGTCGCCTCCACCTCTTCGCGAACAAGGCGCAAACAGTGCTTCAAATGCTCATCCATCCAGATCTGATCGAACGTCTCTTCCGGCGTGTGCTCGGTGGATTGAACAATCTTGAAGTCCCGGCTTTCGGCGATCCGGTCGCGCCGGTCGCGATAGAGGTTGCGAACCCGGTTGTTGACCATCGTGCGAAGCCAGCCCTTGAAGCGGCCCTTGCGCGGGTCGTAGTCGAACCGCGCGATGTGTTCGTTCACGGCCGCCATGCAGTGCTGTGCGACATCTTCCGCCGTGGCGTGATCCAGCCCTCTGGCAACCGCATAGCGATACAACATGGGGCGATAGATCGCATCGAACTCGCGCCACGCGTTCGCATCCCCGGCGTTTCGAATGCGGATCAGCAGGCTTGCACGAGTCGTTTCCATGAATCGCCGCTCCGTCCACGGCTCCTCGAGAGGAACAATGGGTCTTGCGAGGATTCATTTTACGCACGGCTGGAACAAAACACATCACGAAAACGAGACACGCCTTCAAATCGGCCCGCGCCGCGGCATCTCACGGAAGCCGTCCGAAGACCGTGTGTGACACGACCCACGGCGCGATCCCATATCGATCCCGCAGGGACGTACACGCCGACGCCGTGCGTCTGACGCGCGCTCCGTCTTTCCGGGCAAGTCCGAGAACCGGCGCGAAAAAAAGCCCGTCCCGCGTCAGACCCGGCCCCGCCGTGGGTACCCCCCACGGCCTCGGAGTCGTCCGAGCCGAATCGATGGGTTTTCAAGACACGGAGACATTGCGATGAAACCAAAGGTTGTCACAGGCAGTCATGATCGAACTCACGCTTCGCCGCGGTTCCGAGCGGCGTCGGTCCTCGTCGTCTTGGCGCTGGCCGCGCCCGTTCGCGGGCAGACGTTCCGCAACACCGAAGGCGTCACGCCCCGGACCGTGGCCACGCAACGCCAGGCGCTCGCCGGCCTCCGGCAGCGTGCCGGCGACACCGTGGAGGTTCGGACCCGGCCCGCCGCCCGGACGCCACGCCAGATCAAGGGCGCCATCCTCCAACCCGCCGTCCGCGAGGGGCAGTCCCGCGAAGAGCGAACGCTCCGGACCGCCCAGGAGTTTCTGAACATCAATCGGGTCCTTCTCGGGATCAAGGATCCCGGCCGCGAACTGGTGCTCACCGACCGATCTGCGGGCCTGCTGGCCAGAACGCACCTCCGCTTCAGCCAGGCGTATCAGGGCATCCCCGTCTGGCCGGCGGACCTGATCGTTCACCTCGACGTCGATGGTAACGTTGACCTGATGGACGGCGCGTTCGTCGAGACGCCGGAGTCGGTCGACACCCATCCGACCCTGTCCGCGCAGAATGCCCTCGACCTCGGGCGCGCGGCGGCCTCCGCCGGGCCGGGCGCCGCCGTGGATGGACCGATCCTGATCATCTACGCCCCGGAGCAGGGTGCGGAGCCGCAGCTTGCCTGGAAGATGACGTTTCACATCGCCCTCGACGCCGAATGGCTCGTCGTGGTGGAAGCGCATTCGGGCGAGACGCTGGCAGCCTTCAATCAGGTCTGCACCGCCGCGGCCACCGGTTCGGGCACGGACCTGTGGAACCAGACGCGGCAACTGAACGTCTGGGAGCAGGACGGCACCTACTACATGATCGACACGACCAAGCAGATGTTTGACGCGTCGTCCACTCCGCCGGATGCGGACAATACCCGCGGTGCGATCGTCGTGCTCGATGCGCAGAACCAGTCGGAGCGTGACGACGGGAGCATCCCGAACGTCCACGTCACATCGAACGATCCCAGCACCTGGTCGGCGCCCGATGCCGTCAGCGCCGTGTTCGGTCTGTCGGAGACCTACGACTACTATCTCGAACGGCACGCCCGCAACTCTCTCGACGGCAACGGCGGTACGATCATCGGCATCGTTCGGTACGGACAGAACTACGAGAATGCTTTCTGGAACAGTCAGGTGATGGTGTTTGGAGACGGCTCGCCGTACGCGGGTGCGCTCGATATCGTCGGGCACGAGCTGACCCACGGTGTGACCGAACACGCCTCGGATCTGGCCTACCAGGATCAGCCCGGTGCCCTCAACGAAGCCTTGTCCGATATCTTTGGCGAGATGGTCGAGGCTCGCACGAACGGCCGTCCCGACTGGTTGAAGGGCGCCGAACTCGGTGGCAACCCGATCCAGAACTACGCCGATCCCCATGCCGCAGAACAGATGCCCGGCGTTCCCAACCCGGCCGCGATGAGCGAGTACCTCCAAACCACGGAAGACAACGGCGGCGTACACATCAACAGCAGCATCATCAACCATTGCTTTTACCTGCTCGCCGCGGGCATGGACGGTGCGATCGGCATCGCCGACGCCGAGCGGATCTTCTACCGGGCGAACACGGTCCACTTGGTGCAGAACTCCCAATTCGTCGACTGTCGCCTGGCCTGCATCCAGTCCGCCGAAGAGATCTACGGGGCCGATTCGCAACAGGTGCGGGCCGTGGCCGTCGCGTTCGATGCCGTCGAGATTCTCGACGACGGCTCGGTCCCCGCGCCTGCGCCGCAGCCGGCGCCAACACCCCAGCCGGACCCCAGCCCGACGCCACAGCCCACGCCAACGCCGGGCGGAGACGACGGTTTCGAGGACAACGACAGTCCGGACCAGGCTCGTCCCATCGCCCTTGGTGCATATCAACTTCAAGGCAATGACGACGATTGGTTCATCGTCGAAGCCGGCTCGAAGGCGATGTTGACCATCACGGTGGACGGACCCACCGGCGACATGGACTTGTACGTCTTTGATAGCATGGGCAACGAATTGGACGCCGGCCTGGAAGACGGCTCCCGCGAGTTCGTCCAGGTCCATGTCCCAGGCGGCACCGCGATCATCGCGGTCGCACCCTATCAGGGTCTGTTCGGCGGCTACACGCTGACCGTTAGTGCGGAACAGCGCCCGACGCCCGCCCCACGGCCGCGGCCTCTGCCGGAACCCGATCCGTCACCGGCCCCCTATCCCGACCCGAACCCCCAGCCGTTGCCGCCGAACGTCGACGTCTTTTGCGGCACCACGACGCCGATTCCGATGATGGCCCTGGCGGTCAGCCTGGTTGGGCTCGGTTCGCTAAATCGTCGTCACCGGGTCGTTCGTCCGAAAGAACAGACACAATTGCCGTGATCACCAGCAATATTGTCTATTGGGAGTCCGGCAGAATCGAATCCCCGCCCCGGCAAGACCGGCGGCGGGGATTCGCATAGGGTCGCCGTGGAGACAAGCAATTCATCAGCGCTTCGGTCACGGTTCTGATCCGGCCTGCTTGTGCCTGCACGCAAGCAGATCTACCCAGTCCGCCTGAAAGTGCCACCGACCGAGCGATGCGCCGACTGTTCCGGGCCACATCCCTGCAACCACCGGCGGCTCAGGGTCACTCAGCCCGAACCCCTTATTTCGTGGTTTTTCTCAAATGGTCCTGAATAACGGCCCAATTGACCGCATCGATCTTCGGGAAGATCCCCTCGCCGCCCATGTTGGTCGCGCAGAGGACGGCGAAGTCGCGCTCGGGCACGATCCAGACGAGGGCATACCATGAGTTGTTGGAGCCTGCATGGTGCAAACATCGGCCCGTATCGCCGCGCTTCGTCCCCTTGGCCCAATCGCGGTGGACGATCATCCAGCCCAGTGCGTATTCCTCAATGCCGCCCTCGATGCTCCGGCCCCGATGCAGCCGCTTGTATGTTTTCGATTTGAGCAGGCGTCCATTCTCTCCCCGTGCGCCACGCAGGTGTTCGATGACGAACTTCGCCCAGTCGCCGAGGGAGGCGTGTACGGTTCCCCCGGGGCCGATCGAGGGTGGATTGTCGGCCATCGGGCCGGGCGGAATCGGAGTTCCGTCCTGCTTGTGCGGCCAGGGATCGGTGGCGGGGCTGCCTGTCCAGGGGACGCCGAAACCCGCGGAATCCATGCCGAGCGGCTCGAACACCCGCTGGCGCATCAGTTGTTCCCAGGGCTTGCCCGTGACGGTCTCGGCCATGTGCCCCGCGATGCCATAACCGCAATTCGAGTAGAAGTAGTCGCCGACAGGCGCCTTCGGAGGCTGCCCGAGCATGACCTCGGCCATCTTGCGGCGCTGTTTAACCGGCGTCCCTTCCCGCTTCCAGAGGATGCCCCAGAGTCCGGGGACATCCCATTCGTGATGGATGCCGCCACGATGGGCGAGCAGCATCTCGATGGTCACCTTGCGGTACTCGGGACGCATCGTCCTGGCGAGATCGGGGAGCGCTGCTCCGATGGTCGTGTCCCAGGACAGCACGCCACGCTCTACCAGAACGGCGATCATCGACGCGGTCATGGCCTTCGTGCATGAACCGAGATGCCAGCGGTCGGTCGGTCCCGCCGGAGTCTTCCCACCGATCCGCCTCAAGCCCGCCACGCCCTGTGCGACGATTCGATCCCGTCGGATCACGACGGCCGCAACCGCCGGCAACCCTTGCTTCTTGCGCTCACGCTCCAGCAGCTTCGAGAGATCACGGACACCCGTGCCCGGCGGCGACTTGGCGAATGCGTCGGCGCTGCCGGCCGAGGTCAGCACGAGGCACACAAGGATCGGGATCACTATTCTTCCAGGACCCATCGCTGATTGAAGTCCTCCGTCATTGCAGGCGCCACGAACTGCGACGGCACGCACGGTCTGCATGGGGCCGCAAGGGCACCCCGTTTTTCAACCGGCGTCCATGGCCGGCACTTGGGCCGACGCTGAGCGCCAAAGGCGCAAGCGTCAGCCGCACCACCTTGGCTCTAAATGGCTATAGAAAAAGGGCTTATAGCCACGGGCCACGGCTCACGGAACATCGACACGCCTGATCCCGGAGGAGGCCGTCCTCGCCACGGATGTCCGCTTTTCCCAGCACACGACCGTGCTCTGCCTCCGGCCAACACGCATTCAACAGGCCCGCCCGCGAGCATTTCCCCCGGCAATCCTGTAGAATGGGGTTCCACCGCGACGGGGGGAATTCCACGACGGGTCCTCACAGCGTACGGACGAAAGCAATGTGGCCAATGCATGGGGCCGGCGTCCATGCATACGGAGATAGCAGCCATGAGATCAAGCGTTACCTGTCGTTCAACCCTCGTCGTCCTCCTGTTTGTCTTCCTTGAAGGACCGGCGGCAGCAGTCCCTCCCGTCGGATACTACGACTCGGTCGATGCTGCGAATCCGTCGACGCTCCGAGTGACCCTCCACAACGTCATCGACGACCACACTCGATTCCCCTACACCTCATCCTCCACGGATACCTGGGACATCCTCGAACTCGCTCAGCAGGACCCGGGCAACTCGACCCGCATCATCGACGTGTACCGCAACAGAAGCTACGCGAAAATCGGCGGAGGGGTCGGACCCTACAACCGTGAACATTCATGGCCCAAGTCCTACGGATTCCCACAGAACAGCAACAACCCCGGCAACTACCCCTACACGGACTGCTTTCAGCTTTTCCTGTGCGACAGCGGCTACAACAGTTCCCGGAGCAACAAGCCGTTTCGAAACTGCAACGCCGGCTGTACCGAGAAGGTGACGGATGCGACGAATGGACAAGGAGGCGGCAGCGGCAGCTACCCCGGAAACTCCAATTGGACCTCCGGTTCCTTCACACAAGGCACCTGGGAAACCTGGATAGGCCGTCGAGGGGACATCGCCCGCGCTCAGTTCTATCTGGATGTCCGTTACGAGGGCGGGACGCATGGCATCACGGGCGCGGCGG
>CAYQDV010000118.1:3254-10191 GCA_964416295.1 uncultured Planctomycetaceae bacterium | reverse complement strand
CGCCGCGAGATTCTGCCGGCGGTGCGGATTCTGGACGACCGGATGCGGGTGCTGCTGGTCGCGGGGGCGCCGAGTTTCGACTATCGCTACCTGACGCGGATGCTCGAGCGCGACGAGACGGTCGATCTGTCGACGTGGCTCCAGTCGGCGGACGTCCGTGCCGTGCGCGACGGAAACACGATCATTACGGAACTGCCGACCGACCCCGACGCGTTGTACGCCTACGACGCGATCCTGTTTCTCGACGCCACGCCGCGGGAGTTCGATCCGACGTGGGGCAGCCTGGTTGCGACTTTTATCGTCGATCGAGGTGGGGGCGTGCTCTATGCCGCCGGGAACAAGAACACCGGGGCGTTTTTTCGTTCGCCCAAGGCGGCGTCGATCGTGGAGTTGCTGCCCATCGTGCCGGACCCGGACGCGGAGATCCTGCTGAACGAGTTGGGACACTTCCAGACGCGGGCCTGGCCGCTGGTCATTCCGGAAGCGGCGGCTGCCGATCCGATCCTGCGTCTGGCGGCGGACCCGGTCGAAAACCGGGCGCTGTGGAGTTCGCTCGAGGGCGTGTACTGGCACTATCCGGTCCGGCGGGCCAAGCCGGTGGCATCGGTGCTGCTGCGGCACTCGAACCCGCGGATGGTGAACAGCTTCGGACCGCACGTGCTGTTCGCCACGCAGTTCGTCGGAGCGGGCCGCGCGGCATACCTGGGGATCAACACGACATGGCGGTGGCGTCGGGGGGACGAGACGCCCTTCGACCGGTTCTGGATTCAGACGTTGCGCTACCTGGTCGAGGGCAAGCTGCTCGGCGGTCGGCGCCGCGGGCGGATCACGACCGAGCGGACGCAGTATCACCCGGGCGAGTCGGTCGTTGTGACCGCGCAAGCCCTGAATGAGCGCTTCCAACCGCTGGACCTGCCGGCCCTCGAATTGACCGTCACCCGGCGTGCGGCGGCGGCCGAGGGCGACGAGACGGAAAGCGGAGCGGCGGCCGGACCGCGGACGGTGACGCTGGAGCCGATGCCCGGCCGCGACGGCGTCTATCAGGGGCGGTTCGTGCCGGGCGGAATCGGGACCCTCCGGCTGGCGATGGAGTTGCCGGGCGCAGGGGCGTCGCCGATTGAAAAGGACATCCTTGTGACGGCGTCGGATGTCGAGATGCGCCGTCCGGCAATGCAGCGTGGGTCGCTGCGGGCGTTCGCGGCAGCGGCGGGGGGGCGCTATCTCGACGTGGACGAGGCGAGCCGGATCGCGGAACTCGTTCCGGACTCCAGCCGGACCTTTGTCACACGCGAACGGCCCCGGGCGCTGTGGGACAACGGGACCGTTCTGGCGGTGCTCGTGGCGTTGCTGACGATCGAATGGATCTTGCGAAAGAAGGCTAAACTCCTGTAGATCATGGCGAACGGAATCGACCACGCAGGCTTTCGACGGAACATCGTGCAGCCGCTCCGCGCGCTGGGGCGGACGCTGCGGCGGTACGTCGTCGTGGAGGGGCTGTGTCAGTGCGCGGCCCTGTTTCTCGCGGTGGCGGCGGGCCATCTGATACTGGACCGCTTGCTGCGACTCGAATGGGGGCCTCGCGCGGCGTGCCTGATGATCGTTTTGGGGTTCGCCGGCTATCAGGTGTGGATGCGATTGATCCGCCCGCTGCTGGCCCCGATCGGCGTCGAGGCGGTCGCCGCCGTGGTCGAACGGCGCGATCCGACCTTGCGGGACCAACTGATCTCGGCCGTGTCCTTCTCGATGGCCGATCGGATCAATCCCCATCGGGATTCACCGGAACTCGTGGCGGCCCTGATCGAGCGTGTGGCGGATCGGGCGCGGGCGTTGCCGCTGGGAGACGTCCTCCGCCGGAACCGGCATCGACGCTATCTGGCACTCGGTGTCGGCGCCGTCGGCGCCGTCATCCTGGCGACGCTGACGGCGGGCGATACGCTCGGCGTCTATGTCGCCCGTGACCTGATGCTCCGCGACGTGGCGTGGCCGTCCCGGGTGCACATCACGTTGGAGGGATTCAAGGGACGCCGCCTGCGCTGGCCGGTTGGCGACGAGTGGACGCTCGTCGCGACCGCGCACGACGCCGTGCCGGACGGCCTCAGCGCCGAGTTCCGATCGGCGAGCGGCGAACACACGACGCGGGACATGGTGCGGAGGGGCCGGAATCAGTTCCTGCTCGACTACGGTTCGGTGATGCGGTCGATGGAGGTGCGACTGCTGATTCAACGGTTCGGAGTGGACGAGGCGACGGACTGGTACCGTGTCGAGGCGGTTGAGCGGCCGTCGGTTCAGCGGCTCGGGATCGAGGTGACGCCGCCGGCCTATTCCGGCCGGGCGGTGTTCCGTTTTCCTGTGGGTCAGACGGCGGGCGATATTCTCCGAGGTTCGAGCGTGCGGCTGACGGCGGCCTTGAGCAAGCCCGTGGAGCAAGCGTCGCTTCGGTGCGGCGGGGTCGCGGTGGCCGAGGCGTCGTTTGAGTCCGACCGGCGTCTTAGTGCCGCGTTCGTCCCGGCGCGAACGGGTACCTACTATTTCGACCTGGTGGACGCGGAAGGACTGGCCGATCTCCGACCGGTGACGTGCGCCCTGCGGCTGGTGGACGATGCCTCGCCGAAGGTCCGGCTGGCGTTGCCGGGCGCGGGTGAGTTGGTGCTGGCCAACGCCATCGTGAGTCTGGACGTGTCGGCGGAGGACGACCTGGGGCTGCGATCGCTGGAGGTCGTGCACCGGGCGTTGCGGGCCGAGGAGAGCGCGGCGGTGGTTGAGGTCGCGCGGGGACGCGGGCCGCTGCCGTCGTTCGTTCCGAAACAGACGAAGTATGCCGAAACCTCGCCGTGGCCGCTGTTGCCGCTGACGCTCACGGCCGGTGATCGCCTGACGGTGCAGGTGCGGGCGGCCGATTTTCGACCCGTCGAGCCGCCGCCGGCGTCGGCACCCACGAGCCGGCCGTCGGACGCGTCGATCCCGGTCAACGTCGGCGTTTCGGCGGCGTACACCCTGAGCGTGGTCACGCGGGAGCAGATGCTGGCGGACCTGGGCCGGCGCGAACACGAGTGGCGCCGCGAGTTTGAGCAGATCATCAAGACGCAGGAGCAACTCAACAGCCGGGTGATGGACCTGAGAGACCAGGTCGCGGCGGGTGGCGCCTCTGCCGAAGCAGCCGTTCAATATGGCCGGGAGTCACGGACGCAGCGACAGCAGGCCGCCCGGATCAAGACGGTGAGGACGCAGTTCGAGCATATCCTGGCCGAGCATCGAACCAATCAGATCGCCACGCCCGCCGTGCGGCGGCGTCTGGGGGCTGGCGTGATCGTCCCGATGGGGCGATTGATCGGGGCGGACATCCCCGAGGCGGCCGACCTGGTGGAACGGCTTCGCCTGCGGTTCGACGCGGAGGTGGCCGATGAACTGGAGCGAAGACAGACGGCCCTCGTCCAATCCATGCACGAGATACTCGCCCACATGCTAAAATGGGAAGGCTACAACGAGGCCGTGGTGCTGCTCCAGGATATCGTCCGACTTCAGGAAGACGTCAATCGCCAGACCCAGGGTCGACTCGAGCAGGAAATCGACAAGCTGTTTGGAGACCCGCCCACCTCGCAGCCGGAGGATCGACCATGACTGTCCGATCGATCGCCGTCGCCGTTCTAACGATGCTCGCGGTCAGCACAGCGTGTCCGGCCGCCCCGCCCGAGGCAGAAGGCAGCGGTTCGTCGACGGGTGCGTTGCCGGATCGCCAGGGCGTGATCCGCGACCGCGTCCGGCGCCTCGAGGACCGGTTGTTCGAACTGAGCAAGGTGCTTCGCAAGGTCGAGCCGGACCGGGCGGCCCGATTGCTGGACACGCTCGGCGCCGCGCGGAGCCTCCGCGTTCGCCAGAACATGGACAAGATCGTCGAGGAGCTGCGATCCGGCGCGTATTCCGATGCGGTCGATGGTCAGAAGGCCGTGACCGACGACCTGCTTCAACTCCTGAGGCATCTTCTGGAGGAGCCGGACCGGCTCGACGAACGCAAGAACGAGATCGATCGCCTCGAGGAGGCTCGGAAGGCGCTGAACCGACTGATCGAAGAGCAGGAGCGAGAACAGGCGGCCGCAGAGGCGGCGGCGCGGTCGGACGGCGACCGAGAGCAACTCGATCAGCAGGCGGAGGCCCAGCGCGAGACTGGTGAGAAGACGAAGGCGCTGGCTGATCAAATGAAGGGCAGCGGGGCCGAGGCGTCCAAGGGTGAAGGGGGCGCAGGCAAAGGGGGAGACGAGGGTTCACCCGGCGACGGCAAGTCGAGGGGCGAGCAAGACCCGCAGGATAGCGCGTCGGATGATCAACCGCTGCCCGGCCAGCAGGACATCGAGGGCGCGGTTCCATTGCAGGAGGACGCAGCGAAGGCGCTGGACCGTCAGGACCCGGCGGAGGCGGCACGGAAGCAGGCGGAGGCCGTCAAGAAGCTCAAGCAGGCGCAGGACCAACTGGAAGACGTTTTGGAGCAGCTTCGGCGAGAGCAACAGGAGGAAATGCTGGCGGCCCTCGAGGCGCGGTTTCGGGCGATGCTGGCGCGGCAACTCGAGTGCAACAAGGCGACCGGGCGGCTTGCGTCGCTGGGGAAGGCCCAGTGGAAGCGGAGCGATCAGCTTGAGCTGGCGGAGTTGTCCGAGCGGCAGCGGTGGGTTGGGAACGAGGCGGGCAAGGCCCTGGACCTGCTTGTCGAAGAGGGCTCGACGGTCGTCTTCCCGCAGGTGGTGGAGCAGGTGCGCGACGACGGTCTGGCTGTGGCCGATCGGCTGGCCGCTGCGGACGTAGGCCGGCCCGTGCGCGCGATGCAGACCGATATCGTGGATGTGATTCGCCAGTTGCTGGATGCCGTCAAGCGGAAGCAGGAGGAACTGGAGGACGGAGGCGCCGGCGGGGGCGGCGACGGAAACAGCCCGCTGTTGCCCGGCTCGGCCGAATTGAAGTTGCTGAAGGCGTGCCAGCTTCGCGTGAACACGGCCACCGAGGCGATCGACGTGGATCGATGGCTGCCGAGTGTCACGGTCGAGGAACTCAACCGCCGAGTGGAGACGCTGCAGAAGCGACAGGAGCAGGTGTCGGAAATGGCGCGGGCGATGTATGAGTCGATGACCCGCGCCCAATAGCGCGAGGTCGGGAGTGTGGATCATGGTTTTTGGCTGGGTCCTGACGCTGGTCGCGGTGGTCGCCTGGCCCGTGCCGCCGGACGGCGGCGGCGCGGCGACTGCGCCGGCGGTCGTGCCACAGGTGCCCGCGTCGCGCGTGGTTTCGGATTTCCTCGAGCATGTTGCCGCAGACGCGGCCTATTCGCCGTCGGCTCGGGCGTTCGTGGCGAAGAACGCCGGACGGGCGTCGGACGATCCGGCCGCGTTCATTCACGAATCGCTGGCCGTGTTGTCGCCCGGCTTCAAGACCGCGCTGGACGACTATGACGCGGATCGCTACGAGCCGGCCGCCGACGGCTTCGAGGCATTGGCCCGGTCGGACGATCCGTTCCTGGCGGTGGCGGCGGCGGGGCTGGGGGCCGCGGCGCTGGTCGAACTCGATCAGATCGAGCGGTGCGAGCGGATGCTGACCTCCGTCATCAAGACGCATCAGCCGATCGACCGCTACACGCCGTCGCCGGGGACGGTCCGGTTCATGGTGGGTTACTGCCAGGTGCACAACCTCGAATACGACGCGGCGCAAAAGACCCTCGAAGCCTTTCTCCGCGCCGGAGCAGCCGGGGCGCCGGAACGCTTCCGGATCGCCGCGACTCAGATGTTGACGGAGTTGTCACGGCGGTCGCCGGGCCGGCTCGGCGACGTATACGACCTGATGCATTACGTTCGACGAAAGCTGTCACACGGCGAGACGAACGAGCCGGTTCAGACACGGCAGGCCGAGGCGGTCGGGCTGCTGGACGCATTGATCGAAGAGGCCGAAGAGCAGGAACAACAGGGCGACGGCGATGGTGGCGGGGGCGGTGGAGGCGGCGGTTCGCCGAGCGGAAACCGAGGGGGTGGCAGCGGCGCCAAGCGATCGGCCCTGCCCGGCGGCGAGTCCCGCACGGGCCAACTCCGCAAGCGGCGTGCGCGGCCGGGCGAGGCGTGGGGACGGATGCCGCCCAAGGCGCGGGATCAGATTCTCCAGAGTCTCCAGAAGCAGTTTCCGAGCCGCTACCGCGACCTGCTGGAACAATACTACGAGCAGCTCGCCCGGGAGATCGATCGACCGTGACCGCGATCCGTTGTGCCATGGTGGGTTGCCTGGTCGCCGGTGGGGTCGCCTTCGCCGATGAGGGCGGCGTCCGCGTTCGATTGGAGACCGTCGACGGCCGTACGGTAGAGGCCCGCGTCGTCCGGATCCAACCGGACGGGCGCCTCATCGCGCGAACGGCGGCGGGTGATGCGGTCTTTGCGCTGGACGACCTCGAGCGCATCGAGCGGCTGGCTTCGGAATCGGGCGATTCCGGCACGGCCGTGACTACGGGGCCGACGTGCGTGTTTTTTCTGGATGACGGAGGACGCCTGACGGGCCGATTCGTGGAGACGCTCGGGGCCGGCGGCGCGGAGCGGCGGCTTCGTGTAGATATGGGTCTGAAACAGTCGGTTGACCTCCCATTTGAGCGGATCGCCGGGATTCGGTTTTCGGCCGAGCGGCAGCCGGCGGGCGAGGACGAGTTTCAGACGCGGCTGGCCGCGCGGGCGGCGGGGCGTGATCTACTGATCGTCCTGCAGAGCGGCAAGCCGGTGGTGTTGCCGGGCGCGATGGAGGGCCTCAACCCCAAGGGTTGGTCGTTCCGGTTCGGGCGGCGGACCCGGTCCGCCGCGCTGCAACAGGCCTACGCGGTGGTCCTCGGGCGCGGCGCGGGCGAGGCTGCGTCGCAGGCGGCGAGGCTCCGGCTTTTGCACGACGATCGTCTTCATGGGCGGATCGTGTCCGCGGACGCCGC
>CAYQDV010000118.1:0-3154 GCA_964416295.1 uncultured Planctomycetaceae bacterium | reverse complement strand
TGGATGATTCGGTGCGCCCGCGCGGCAGCGTGGTCTTTCGCGTCCGCGGCGACGGCCGCCTGCTCTTCGAATCCGGCGAGACAACCGGATCGGACCCGCCGCGGGAAATCGCCGTCGATGTCGCGGGGGTTCGGCGGCTGACACTGGAGTGCGACGAGAGCGGTGACCTCGATCTCGGGGACCACGCCGACTGGGCCGCCGCGCGGCTGATTCGGAGCGAATGAGGCGGCACGATGCCCCGGCCCCGCGCCGCGGCCGCAGACCGGAGAGTTACCATGACGCAGGTCTTCATGTGGGTCGCGCTCGGCGCCGCCGCGGGGTCAGGTCCCGAACCGGCCGACCCGGCGCTGCTGGCCCGCGTCCGGGCCTACGAACGTGCACGCATCGAGGTCGTCGACCGCGCCATGCCGACGGTGGTCTGCATGTTTCCGAAGGAGAACCGCTCCGGGGGCGGCTCCGGCGTGATCATCGACCCCGAGGGCTACGGACTGACAAACTTTCACGTCGTCGCAGCCATGCTGAAGGATCGCGTCGGCGAAGGGGGACTGTCCGACCACCGGCTGTATCCGTTCGAAGTGCTCGGCATCGACCCGACCGGCGACATCGCCATGTTCAAGCTAAGCCGGCCGGAGCCGTTTCCATTCGCGCCGCTCGGAGACTCGGACGGTCTGCGGGTCGGCGACTCTGCGCTGGCGATGGGAAACCCCTTCCTTCTCGCCGAGGACTACACGCCGACCGTGACGCTCGGGATCGTCTCCGGGCTGCATCGCTACCAGTGGGGCAGCGGCCGGGCCCTGCGCTATACCGACTGCATCCAGGTCGATACGTCGATCAATCCGGGCAACTCGGGCGGGCCGCTGTTTGATCTGGCGGGCCGCGTCGTGGGGATCAACGGCCGCGTGTCGATCGAGGAGCGGGGACGTGTCAACGTGGGCGTCGGCTATGCCGTCACGATCAATCAGATACGGCGTTTTCTCCCGTCGCTACGGGCGGGCCTGGCGACGCCGCACGCGACGGCCGGGTTCACGGTTCGCGACCGCGGCCGGCGTGTGGTGATCGATCAGATATTGGACAACTCGCCGGCCTATCGCGCCGGGCTTCGGCTGGGTGATGAGATCGCAACCTTCGGCGGAGCACGAATTGGAACGGCGAATCGCTTCGTGTCGGTGCTCGGCACCTACCCAGGCGGCTGGCCGGTCGAGGTGGCGTTCCGCCGAACGCGGGAGACGCCGACTGGCCCGAACGTCCAGGCGTCAGGACGTGGAGCGGGACGAGGCGACGAAATGGAGACGTATATCGCGGTGTTCCGGCTGGAGAATCTGCCGTTTCCGAAGGCCGAAGGCACGCCCGGGGCCGAAAAGGCGCTCGATCCGCTCGCGCCGCATCCGGTGACGCGGGCGGCCAACCGCCGCGCCGTCAGGCGGGCCTGGGCGATGTACCGGCGGGCGATCGGCCGGGACGAGGCTTTGCGGGCGGTCCGTTCCATTCATGTCTGGGGCGAACGCGTGCGGGCCGGCGGTGCGGCGACCGAGCCGGAGCCGTTGGAAGAAACGGACGTGCGCCCCGAGTCCGCGGGGGATCGAGCGGCCGCGCGACCGGCGGTCGGGTCGCCCGACGAAGGCGTTTCGCATGATGCGGCGCGTGCGGCCGCGCTGGAACGGACGATCCGCTGGGGGCTGCTGGATGCGGAGTCGGATCCCGTCGCCGCGGGCTGGGAGGTGGTTGGGGGAGACGAGGTCCGCGGGCGCGTGGCGGTCGTGATCGAGCGATCGGTCGACGGGGGCGGCCGGTGGCGGGTGTGTTTCGATGATGCGGACGGACGATTGTTGCGGGTCGCGTTCGGCGATCCTGCGTCGGGCCGCCGCGTGCGTTACGAGTACGACGACTATCGCCGCGCGGGTCCGGTCAAACTGCCGCATCGCCGGTGGTTGTATTATGACGGCACGTTGTACGCGGAAGACCGGTTCGAGGAAGTCCGGGTTTCGAGCGGGGCGTCATGAATTTGTGGATGATCCCATCGTGGGCGGTGGCGGTGTGCATGCTGGCCGAGGCGGCGGAGAGCGGGCTGGGCGCCGCTCCGAACGTCGCCCCCAACACGACCGCCGCAGCGGTCGCCCGGGTCGCGCCGGCGCTCGTCAAGCTCTACGGCGGCGGGATCAGTCGCACCCACGGCTATGGCACAGGCGTTCTCGTTTCGCCGGATGGGTTGATCGTGACGACGCTGTCGCTGCTCACTGACCGTTCCAACGTCCGCGTGGTTCTCGGCGATGGTCGAAGGTTTGACGACGCCCGGCTTGTTCGCTCCGACCGCTATCGCCAGCTCGCCTTGCTGAAGATCGAGGCGACGGGCCTGCCGTTCCTCAAACCCGGCGACAGCGAGCACGTTCGCGTCGGCGATGCGGTCATCGCCCTCGGCAACTGGTACAAGGTGGCGGAAGGGGACGAGCCGATGTCGGTGACGCGCGGCATCCTGAGTCTAAAGACGAATCTGAACGCGCGGCGGCTGGCGCAGCTCTTTGATTATGCCGGCCCGGTGCTGGTCTACGACGCCATCACGTCCAACCCAGGGGCGCCCGGAGGCGTCCTGGTCGATATCGAGGGCCGGTTCATCGGTCTGATCGGCAGGGTCGTCGAGGCGGTCAATACCAACACCCGGCTGAACTATGCCCTTCCGGCCGAAGAGGTCACCGCGTTTCTCGGCGGCGAGGACGCGCCGGCGGCCCCGGACACGCAGCGCAAACCGGCCGCCACGGGTCATCAAGAATCGGCTCCGTGGCTCGGCATCAAGCTGTCAAAACTTGGTTATAGGCATGTGTCGGCCTACGTCGCGCGCGTCCGGCCCGGTTCGCCTGCCGCACGGGCGGGGGTTCGCGCCGATGACCTGATCCTCGGGATCGGCGGCCGCCGGATCCCCGACGCCGCCGCCTATCGCGAAGCCGTGGCCCGAATGACGCCCGGACAGGTCGTGCAACTGATCGTCAAACGCGGCGATCAGGTCCTGCCCCTCAACATAACGGTCGGAGAAAAGCCGTGACGTCGACGCTCGCATTCGTGATGGCGTGCATCGCGATGGCGGTCGGGGCGGCCGGCGGGGGCCCCGACGGGGTTGAGGGGGGCCGCGCCCGGGCCGCGGGGAGGCGTGGCCCGGCGCCGG
>CAYQDV010000117.1:3819-10462 GCA_964416295.1 uncultured Planctomycetaceae bacterium | reverse complement strand
GGTGGGGGATGTCACCCGTGTCGCCTTTGCCCCCGACATCAACGACGGCACGGCCGGGGTGCAAAATTGGCTGGGGGCGCATACCGGGGCCAGCTTCGACACCTGGCTGCATGAGGCCGGGCCGATTGGCTTTTTCGCCGCGTACAACCAGCTTTTTGGCAATCCATTTGCCTTTACGATTGATCCGATCTGGCCGGAAAATCTAGTGCAGCCGCCGTTTGCCCTGCCCTGGCCGGAAGAGGATACCTGGTATTTCACCGGCGGGGCGCCCGGGGGGGGGGGGGCCGGCGCGGGGCGGGGGGGGGGGGGGGTTGTGTGGGGCGGGGGTGCAGAGGCGGGGGGGGTGTCGGGAGCGACGTGTGTGGCGGAGTTGGGCGTCGATGCGGACGTCGAGTTCTTTCAGCGATGGGGACTGGCCGGCGCGCAGGACCGCATCAACCTGTTCATCAATACGATCAACCTTCAGTACGAGCAGGAGGTCGGCATCACGCACGCGATCAGTGTCTTGGTCATCCGGACCACCGAACCCGATCCGTACAGCCAGACCGATTGCACGCTGCTGCTGGGCGAGTTTCGCCAAACGTGGCTGATGCAGCCGCCCGGCCCCTTTGATCTGGCGTTCCTGTTCACGGGCAAGCCGTCGGTGCTCGGCTGCTTTTCAGCCCAGGGTACGATCTGCACGCCCGATGCGTTTCTGGTCGTCCAGTCCGAGGGTCTGCCGTTCTCGTGCGAGACAGACCTGATCGCGCACGAACTGGGGCACCTGTGGGGCGCGATGCACTGCACGGCGCAGGTGTCTTCGACGATGAACACGCCGTTACAGTGCGCCAACACCTTTCTCGGTTGCACGCCGGACTCGGCAACGCTGATTACGGCGTTTCGGGATCAGGCGCCATGTCTCGACTGCGCCTGCGCGGCGCCGGCCGACGGAGACATGAACGGCGATGGCTTGGTCAACGGCTCGGACGTACGGGGATTCGTGGACGCCGTGGTTGGCGGTCCCGGGATGCCCGGCTTCGTCTGTCACGGCGACTTCAATGGCGACGGCGCGGTCAGCCTGCCGGATCTGCCCGCGATGGTCGTGGCGTTGCTGGCGGCGTAGGGCGAAACGGCCGCTGGGGTCTGGGCGGCTCACGCGGTGGATCGGGTTTCAGCCGACCAGGGCGGGCTGCGGCTTCTGCACGGCGGGCCGGCGCCGTTTGGCGAGGATTCGGCGAAACCAAGACAGATAAGCATCAGCCTGTTGGCGCAGGTCGAATCGGGTGGCGGCGTCCGCGGCGGCGTTCGTACCCAGTCGGCGACGAAGACGTTCGTCGCAGAGAAGCCGTTCGATTGCTGCCGCCATCGCCGCCGCGTCACCGGGCGGTGTCAGTAACCCGGTAGGCTGGCTCGCGGAGGGTGTCCGCGCGGCGGCGTCGCTCATGGGCCGGACCTGTTCCGGGATGCCTCCGACGGCCGTCGCTGCCACCGGTGTGCCGCACGCCAGGGCCTCGATGACCGAATTCGGAAACGTATCGGCCCGCGCCGCGTGAGTATAGATATCCGCGGCTTGATAGTACGCCGCGACCTCCGCCGGCTCGCTGACGTGCGATACAAATCGCATGTCAGCCCCGCCGATCCGCTCGCGTGGCCCGCGCTCACCCAGCGCGATGAACAGGAGCCTCCGGTCCCGGTTTCGTGACGCCACCCGCTCCATCGCCGCCCGCAGTGTGGCGAAGTCCTTCCACGGATTCCGCCGGACGCCGCAGGCCGTGAACAGCGCAATGAACGCATCCGCGGGAACTCCCAAACGCGACCGCACGCTGCTCTTGTTCGTGGGATGAAAGACCGACCGATCGACGCCGTTTGGGATCACCCGCCTCTCGACGATCGCCGGCGAGACGATCGATCGTTCGACCTTGTCCATCAGCCAGCGTGACGGTGTTGCCACATGGAGCCGGCATTCGGACAGGATCGCCCGCTTGCGCCGCCAGTTATCCGCCGTCGCGTCTCGGCGAATGGCAGGGTAGAGCGACAGGTCGGGGCATTGGCCGCAGCCCGTTTGCCAGCGCCGGCAGTCCATCGAATGGGCGCAGTGACCACTGAGCAGCCAGGCGTCGTGCAGCGTGAGGACGACCGGCACGCGCCGGCAGAGCCGCGGGAGGGCGCGCAGGTCAAAGTAGCCGCCGTGCAGGTTGTGGGCGTGGAGGATGTCCGGCCCGCACCCCGCGAGCGTGAGAATGCCTTCGGTGCCCGGATAATCGAAGTTCTCCACGCCCTGCCGCACATCACGCCATCCCGCGGGCGCCGCCAACCGGTGGGCCGCGCGGCACAGAAAGCGTGCGCCGGGTGCCCGGCCGTAGACTGGCTGCAACACGCGATGGATGCCCCACCAGAACCGCCGCCGGTGTCCCCCCGTGGTGTCGTGACGGAGGACCCGCACGTCGGCGTCATGGCTTCGCTTTCGTCCCACCGCCAAGCAAGACCCGTTGCCTCGGCGTCGATATTCGCGAAACAGATTCCACGCCACACGCTCGGCTCCGCCCCGCCGATCCGCCGTATTCACTTGGAGGACGTTCAGCCGGTCGTCATCCATCTAGCCACGCCTCCAGCCGTCGCGCGAATGCGTCACCGTCCCAGTCACGTACCAGGAATCGCGGCCACAGAAACCGGTTACTTGCCGGCCCGACCACCCCGGGCACGTTCGCGCAGGCACACGCGAAGCCCGCCCTCTTTACAAACTCAGCAGTCGCATCTGTGTAGTCCAATCGCGTCCCGAAGGGATAGGAAAACGTCGTGACACCGCGGCCCAGGATTCGCTCGAGCCGTCTCTTGCTGCCGACAATCTCCTCCTCCTGCGCTGCCGGCGGCAAGATCGATAGGACTGGATGCGTGATCGTGTGGGCGCCGATGTCGACCCGTCTGTCTGCGGACAGCCGGAGGATTTCCTCAGGCGTCAATCGCCGATGTGTCGGTCGGACGTCCTCCGGTCTGCCGGCCCATTCCGCCAATTCCTTCAACACTTCGACCTGTTGCTCGAACCGCATCGCTCGCAGCACGTCGCATAGCTCGCGATACAACGCCTGCCGGGGTGAGTCGTCGCCAGCGGACAGCACGTTCCATGGCGTCGCAGGATGGAGATGATTCTCCACCGCAGGCACACCCAGGTCCCATTCTCGGCGTCGTGACCCGATGCCCAACTCCAAGTGGTCTGGCAGTGTCTCCGGCCCTAGAAGCATGCCTTCGAGCGCGTCCCACCAGAACTCGCGCCGGTCGCCATCCTCGGCCATCGTGACGAACACCGTCGCCGGAACGCCGTATCGCCCCAGTAGGGGCCGGGCGTGCTCGAGGTTGTCTGCATATCCGTCGTCAAACGTGACCGCCACCATCCGATCCGCCCACGTTCCACCGTGCAGCCCGCGAAGCAGGCCGGTCAGTGACGATGGCCGACACGTTTCCCGCAGTGTGTCGAGGTGCTCCGCGAAATGGCTCGGCGAGACACACAGCCACTGCGGATCGCTCGCGAGGTCGATTACCCGGTGGTACAGAAGAATGATCGGGCCTGCCGACACATATCTGTTATCGGCGCGAAACGCCGTGGCCACCCAGACCCGTGCGCCCGAACGTGCCCTCTGGCCCGTTGGAAAGGCTGCGATGTCGAGAACCGGCGATTCGAGCCGCCAAGTCAGCATTGTTATCGCCACGTATGCACGGCTGGAGCCACTGAAGCGTTGCATCGCCGGCGTGCGGGCGAACGTGGACGTGCCCCACGAGATCATCGTCGTCGGCAGCGGCGCCGGCGACGGAACGGACGAGTGGCTTGCGCGTCAGGACGACATCCGGTTCATCGTGGAGACAAAACGGGAGGGAGCGACGCGGGCGTATAACAGGGGTTTCCGCGCGGCGGCCGGCACCTACGTCATGTGGCTGAATGACGACTCGTATCCCCTGGCCGGCGCCGTCCAAGCGGCCATCCAGATGATCGAGCGTCCAGACCTCCCGGATGTTGGCATGATCGCGCTCTACCACAACCTCGACCGTCCGCGAAATCGACTCGATTCCGTCGAACACGGTGGCGTCCCCTACAGCATCTACGCTGTTAGGGGTTTTCCCTATGCCAATTTTGGGTTGCTTCGGCGCCGGCTGCTCCAGCGGCTCGGCTACCTTGACGAACGGTATTTCTTCTGCGCCTGGGATCCCGACCTGTCTCTGAAGGTTCAGCGCCAGGCCGGACTCCGCGTCCTCGGATGTCGTCAGGCCCTGATCCATCACGACGAGTTGATCGACGATCGAAAAAGCCGGGACCTTCACGTCGCCGCCGAAGACAACGCGAGGCTTTTTGCGAAGTGGCGACTGCCCGACAAGGCCTCTTATCCGGACCCTGTGCCCGCCTATCAGGCGATGATCCGTCAGTGGGCCCTCGTCTGACACCGCGGCCGCGACTTCCGTTCCGATTCGAATCGCCGCCACACGAAACACGCGGAGCGGAGACGTTCCCTCACAAGTCGTCTACCTGGGACCCTCCGATGTTACGAGAGATGGGTGCTCTTTCATAACCTCAGTTTTTATCGAATGTTACGTTGTTTGTGTCGCGCGGGGTTTCCGGTCGGCGCACGCGGCGGCGAACGTCTGCGCGAATAACCACGCCTGTTAAGTGTTGCGGTTGAAGAAGGAATTCACAGCCTGGTTGAGGGCGAAATGACAGCCCCCGTGACCTTGTGTCGACGAGTCTGCCTGCGTCTATTTCAGAGTGGTCGCTCGTGACGAGTTCGGTTTACCGGCCAGTCAAAGACGCGAACAGCAATTCATCTTGGCCGCTCATCGGCGGGTGAATGGCTTGAGGACACGACAGCCGCAAGCCGACCGTATTTTTTTTGTTGACACGGGGCGAATCTCGGTTATCTTATCCGCGGGAGTAACGTAAGGAAGCAGGCACGTCCGCCGGGCGACAGGAGTTCGCCCGGGCGGCAGACGCCGACTCGCGTATTGTCGTTTTTCTGGTAAGCTCAGGGCGGTGTCCTCTTCCGAGAAGGAGATTCTTGTGGCAAAGAGAAAAAAGACGAAGGCAAAGGTCAAGGCGAAGCCGAATAAGCGAGGTCGGTCCGTGCTCAAGGAGGCCAGCCTGCCCAACGCGGAGCTGGACGTGATGGCTTGCCTGTGGAAGGACGGAGAATCGACCGCCCGCAACATTCGCGAGACCATGTGGAAGTATCGCCCGATGGCCCACGGCTCGGTCGTCACCCTCTTGACGCGGCTCGAAGCCAAAGGAATGGTCAACAAACGAAAGGGTTCGTTCGGGAAGGCCTTCATCTTCAAGCCGTCCAGGCCCCCCGAGACCACCTACCGCAGTCTGACCAAGGACATGGTGCGGCGCGTCTTCGGTGGAGACAGCGTGAAAATGGTGAGCTCGCTGCTTGATGCGCACACCGTCACCAAGGAAGACTGTGACGCGATCGTGTCGACGGTGAACAGCGCTCGCCGAAAGGCGAAGAGCGGGAAATCGCGCCGGCGATAGTCCCTATGCTGACGAAAGAGCGAGCCGTCCGATCGCGAACAGAGCGATCGAGCGGCTCGTTTCGTGCGCCGGCGGAGCGCGCGTGGCGCTCCCTGTCGGGGCGGATCAGCACTGCGCGTAGCCGCAACCGTGGCATTTGATGCAGCCCTCGCCCATATCGAGATCACCGCCGCATTCAGGACACTTGAGCCGGTACGCGGAGCGCGCCAAGCTCGACCGGGTGGGGGTCGAATCTTGCCGGTTGGCTGCGGCCAGCGTGATATCACCGGCGTCCCGGTTCTTGCCATTCGTCGGAACTGTGGGGTCGGCGGCCGGCTCATTGGCGGATTCTTCGTCCGCCTCGCCCAGCAACAGTGCCTTTAGCCCGTATCGCTCGCGGGCCTGGGTGTAGCGTTTCAGTCCACGGGCGAGGCCGTCCCCCAGCGACATGATGCGTCCGTGGCGTGTCGGGATTTGAAGTGACGAACCGATTCCTGAGAGCTGTTTGATCACATGGTGGAGCCGGCCGCCGGCGCGGAGCCAGAGGCTGATCATCCGGCAGATGGCCTCGAGGTCGCTCGTGGCAAGGTCACCGCCCTTGCCGAGCTGGGCGAACACCTCCAGTTCGCGCCCCGCGGCGGGATCCACCGTGATCTGGATGTGCATATTTCCGAACGGTGTCGGTTGCCGGACGCGTATGCCGCTTGTGATATCCGGGAGTTCCCGCGGCTCGAGAGCCTCGGGCGGCGTCTCGACGCGCGTAATGCGTTCGCCAAAGAGGTTTGTTTCCGAGGTCACTTTGCGATCGGGAACGTCGTTGTCGGGTGTGTGAGATTGGACCATTTCGCGGTGCCTCTCTTCTGATCCGGCCAGGGCCATGGGTTGACTGGAGCGACAGCCGTCGCGATACACGGTGACGCCCTTGCATCTCAAGTCGTAGGCCATTCGGTAGATCCGATCCACGTCTTCGGGCGAGGCGTGGTTGGGAAAGTTGATCGTCTTGCTTATCGACGAGTCACAGTGTTTCTGGAATCCAGCCTGCATCCGGATGTGCCATTCCGGGTGGATGTCGTGGGCGCAGACGAACACACGCTTGATCTCGTCCGGAATGTCTGAAAAATGAGCGAGGGTGCCTTCCGTGGCGATCTGGTCCATCAGGCCCTCGCTGTA
>CAYQDV010000117.1:2259-3719 GCA_964416295.1 uncultured Planctomycetaceae bacterium | reverse complement strand
AGAAGCGGCTGCTCGCCGCAGGGGTTCGTAGCTTCCATGCGGCCGATGTGTGGCGTGGGGTTGGCCTGGTTGATCCGGTCGATAAAGACCACGCCCGGCTCGCCCGTCTGCCAGGCGTGCTTCAGGACGATGTTCCACACGTCTGCCATTGAATAGACCGGAGTGTTCTGATCGTAGTCCGACACCCGGATCAGGTCGCGAATGTCGTAATCATGGATCGACAGGTTCTTTGGAAGGACGTATTCGGTCCCCGTCCGCGGGTTCCGCGTGACGTGCGGGGCCGACGGGTCGCGCCGAAGCGACTCCATCCACGCGTCGGTGATCTTGACGGAGATGTTGTAGTTTGTGAAGTGGCTGAGGTCCTGCTTGGCGTACAGGAACTTGAGGATGTCCGGATGGTGAACGTACATCATCCCCATGTTGGCGCCGCGCCGGAACGCCCCCTGTTGAATCGCGTTCGTCGCCTCGCTGAACGCCCGCCAGAAACTGATCGGGCCGCTCGTCCGGCCGCCGCTCGAACGGATGTAATCACCCGTGGGACGCAGTTCGTCGAAGGCGAACCCGGTGCCCCCGCCGGCCTTCTGGATGAGCGCCGTGTGTTTGATCGAGTCGAAGATCCCGTCGATCGAGTCCGGCACCGGCAGGACGAAGCACGCGCTCAACATGCCCATCGATCGTCCGGCGTTCATCAGCGTCGGGCTGTTGGGCATGAATCGGCAGGACGTCATCAGCCGCTTGTATCGAGTCTTCCATGCGATGCGGCTCGCCTCGTCCGCCCCGTAACGCGTCTCTACCGCGGCGATCGTCTCCGCCACACGCTCGAAGAGCTGATCCGGCGTTTCCACGCACACGCCGGCTTCGTCCTTTTCGAGGTACCGCGCTCGGAGCACTCGAACGGCGTTCTCCGACAGGCCGCAGTCCCCTGACGCGGCGCCGCCCTCGACTTCCTTGCTACTGCGAAACGTTCGATCCGTCGAAGTCGCGATCATGGGTTCTCCATGTGCCTCTGAGCTTCCTGAGTTTCTCGAGTCGTTCTCGCCCGAGCCGCTTCGGGCGGTCTGCCCTGCCAGCCGACCCCCAAACGGTCGTAGCGTCGAGGCTTGTCCCCGACGTGGGCCTTGCTGCGGCCTTTTCCGGCCCCGCGCAGACCCCGACCGGGGGCGTTGCGGCTAAACCCGCCGCGCCCATCCCGACGCAACCGCCTCGGAATGTTTTTCGACTGTTGACCCACCATAACTGGAGGGCAAGGGAACTAATACCCCAATATCTGGTGGGTGTCAAACGCCTGTGGAAAGAATCTCTAAAATCCCATAACTGCTTATTTGAAAGTGATTTAGAGTGACTAGATGGAAAAAGGTTGCCCGCACCGTCGACTTGCGCCGCAAGTTTCGGCCCGCGGGGCAGTTGCCCGAGGACAGCACTCCGCACGCATTGAAAAAGCGGGGATTCTTGCGGGCGAA
>CAYQDV010000117.1:0-2159 GCA_964416295.1 uncultured Planctomycetaceae bacterium | reverse complement strand
GCGCCACCGATGCCTTGTCCGCTTTGCGCCGGCCCTGCCGGCCGGGCGCTGTCGCAGTTCGAAAGAGACTTCTTGCATTGCACGGGCTGCGACCTCGTGTTCGTGCCCCATGCGCAACACCTCGATCACGCCGGCGAAAAAGCCCGCTACGAAACACACGAAAACACGATGAACAACGCCGGATACGTGGCGATGTTCGAGCGGTTTCTCACGATTTTGGCCACCTGCGCCCCCGATGTGCGGACCGTCCTCGACTACGGATGCGGTCCCGGGCCGGTTCTGGTCGAACTGCTCCGCCGCCGCGGTTATCGCGCCGAAGGATTCGATCCGTACTTTGCATGCGACACCGACCTCTCGCGGTCCTTCGATGCGGTGGTCTCGACCGAGACGTTCGAGCACTTCGCCCGACCCGGTCGCGAGATGGAGCGCCTCTCGCGTCTGGTGCGTCCCGGCGGCGTTCTCGCGGTGATGACCCTGTTCCACCCCGGCCGGGCCAGCCTCGCGGACTGGTGGTACATGCGAGACAAGACCCATGTTGCGTTCTATTCGCACGCCACCCTGCACTGGATCGGCCGGCGATTCGGCTTCGACGTCGTCTTTCAGGAACCGAATAACATCATCGTGATGCGCCGGCGCGTCGAATCCGAAGGCCGGTAGGGCGGGCATCGCCCGCGCACGTATTTGGCGTATCCGGCGCGTTTGACAGAGCCCGGAGCGCAAGCGACGCGTGGCACGCTGACCCACTCGCTTGCGTTCGGGATTCGGAAAGGGTCCATCAGGGACGGTATTGCGCCTCAACACGCGAAACGAGTATTCGCCCACCCTTCGGCAGATCGCACGACCGCCCCGATTGCCCGTCCCGCCGGCGAGCCGCCCAAAAACAGACACGGGGCTTGAAATTCCTGACTCGCCGCGGTATCGTTGCCGGCGCGGCCCAGTTCTGGCGTCTCGCGGCTGCCCGGCCGGCCGAATCGGACGGGGAACCAACGTCGCATCGAAGCGGCCAAGGTCTCCAGCCAGCGGGCACATTGCGAAAGGACCGACCCATGTCAAGACGGCAAACACACAACAAGCGTCGCATCCTGTTCCCACGCGCCGCCATCTTGGCCGTGGCCGCCGTGGGGTCCGGGCGGGCATCGGGCCAGATGATCACCGAGATCATCGGCGCTGGGCTTGTATCACCCGACAGCATCGCCGTGGACGCCGCGGGCAGCGCGTATGTGGCGGGAGAGTTCAGCCACAACGTCTTCAAGATCACGCTCGCCGGGGTCATCACCGAGATCATCGATGCCAACGGAGACGGCGCCGGCAATCTCCTTGCATTCCCTTTCGGCATCGCCGTGGACGCAGCGGGCAACGCCTATGTGACGGGAGCCAGCAGCCACAACGCCTTCAGAATCACGCTCCCACCGTCGCCGGACTGCAACAACAACGGCATCCCAGACCTGTGCGACATTGATTGTGGGGCCATGGGCGGTCCCTGTGACGTGCCCGGCTGCGGCGGCAGCAGCGATTGCAACACCAACGGCGTCGGCACGACTTGTGGCGAGCCGCCGACGGTAATGTGTTCCGCGCGCGCCGCGTCCGCGGCCGGCGGTCAGTTTCTCCGTCGCGCGCCGAGCGTCTCGAAGCGGGCGATGTATCTGACCGGCAGCGGCGATGACGACAGTGCCGACGGAGATCTTGTCATCGAGTTCAGCGCCATGGGCGCCTGCGGCCCGGTACCGGCCACCGGCGTAATCGAGATCACGTGCTCCGACGGCAGTGTGCAGATTCCCGTGGAAAGCGGCCGGGTGATCGATCTGGAGTGCGAGGCGGACGAGGACGAGTGCGAGGTCGAGGACGAAGACGGCGTTCTCGAGATCGAGGCCGCGAGTGCCATCCTGATTGTCACGGCCACCGACGCCGCCGGCAACACGGCCACGTGCGAGTTCGACCTCTGCGAAGTCGCGGACGACAGCAGCGACGCGCCTGAAGGCTTCGATGGTTGAATCGCCGTACTGATACGCCGCACGTGGTCCACTGGACGCGCTAGCGTCCGCTCTCTCGCGGTCGCGGCTCGGATCGGGCGTGTCCGGTCCGCCACTGGGCTTGCCGAACTCGGCCGCCCCGGGGGGCATGACACGACCGCCGCGGCCGTGGCGACTGGCCCGGGCTAT
>CAYQDV010000116.1:0-10779 GCA_964416295.1 uncultured Planctomycetaceae bacterium | reverse complement strand
GCGTCAGTCGATGGTGGTCGTGCAGGAATGCCAGTGTCGGAGCCAGACGAGGAGGACCCAGAGGCCACCGAGGCCGTATCCGACGCCGCCGGCGGTGTAGTAGACCCAGAACTTGGTGGGCTGTGATCGGGCGAGGTTCTCCATGGCGGACGTGGCTCCGACGGCGTAGAACATGAAGAACAGGAGCAGAAAGCTGCCGAAGAAGTAGCGGTCCACATCGCGGAGTTTGTGATTCTTTTCGAGCCAGTTTTCCCAGCCGGTCACATTCTCAATACTCGGCTCGACGTGTTCCTTGAGGTAGCGGCCGGCTCGGACGATGGCGTTTTGTTCGCTGATGAAGCCGAGCATCAGGACCATGATGATGAAGGGCATGGACGCGCTGGCGAAGGTCGCCTGGTATTCATCGGCCACGAAGCCGGCGGCGGGGACGAAGAGCGCCCCCAGGATGAGGAGACGAAAGATGCGGGCCTTGCTCTCCCGGATTTCCTCGCGAAGGGTGAGGTACTGTTGCTTGAGGAACTCTTCACGCGACATGGGGCGCTCCTTTTGACATGGTTAGGACGCTAAGTCGGGGGTTGTGTCTGTCCGAGTTTCGACAAGCCGACGGACGGGTGTCCGCCGGATTTGGACGGGCGCTGACGAAGGATTCGAGGTCTGGCTGAGACATATCACGCACGTTTCGTTTTTGTCTTTGTGTGTATCAATAGCCGCACCGCATCGCCGGGCGCGAGTCGCGGGATGCGGATGCGGACGAGGTGCGCCGCTCGGTCGTAGATCCACCCCGACGTGCGGCGCCGGAAGGCCTGTGGCGATGCGGCCCGGGGCAGGGTCGTGTTGCCGGCGGTCACGGCGTGCGGCGTGCGGCGAACGCCGTAAAAGACCAATTGGTATGTTTTCGGGGCGAAGTCGTCTCTTCCGTCGCGGCGAACGAGGCGGAGCGATCGGTTGCGGTGGGTCGTCGCCGTCTCGTAGCGTTCCGACACGAATTCTCCCTGACGATAGTCGTAGGAGCGACCGTCATCATTGTAAAACGCGCCGGCGCCGTCGCCGGGGAAGACGTGGAGGATCAGTTCGTCGAGCGGTTTTTCGCCGGTGTGCTGGATGAGGCCGCGCATGGGAATGATCGCGCCGGCACGGGCGAAGACCGGGATCGATGACAGGTCGACCGGGAGGACGACGGTTTCGCCGCCGGCGCGCGGGGTCCCGTCGGCGAAGTCGAACCATTCGCCGGGGGGGAGTCGGGTTTCGCGGGTCTCGGCGCCTTCCTCGATAACGGGCGCGACGAACAACTGGCGGCCGAAGAGAAACTCGTGGCGGCACTTGTGGACGTCAGGCACGTCGGGATAGTCGAGCAGCAGCGGCCGCAGGAGGGGCAGTCCGGTCTGCGACGCATGTCGAAATTCGGTGTAGAGGTATGGCAGGAGGCGATAGCGAAGCTCGATGGCGGCGCGATTGAGGCGCTCGTGCTTCGGGCCGTAGCTCCAGGGGTCCTGCTCCGGTCCGCACGGGTCGTGATCGGGGCCGCCGCAGGTGTGGACGCGGCAGAGGGGGTAGAAGATACCGAGCTGGAGCCATCGGGTGAACAGCTCGGCGGACGGTGTCGAGAAGAAGCCGCCAATGTCTGCGCCGCAGAAGGTGATTCCCGAAAGGCTCATGTTGAGCAGCATGGGAAGGCTCATGCGGAGGTATTCCCAACTGGAGCGGTTGTCTCCGGTCCAGACGGCGGCGTATCGCTGGACTCCGGCGAAGCCGGCGCGCGTGAGGACGAACGGCCGTTCGCCGGGGCGGAGATCCTTCATTCCGTCGAAGGTGGCGCGGGCCATCTGCATGCCGTAGACGTTGTGAGCGGCGCGATGGTCGGAGGGGTGGCCGTCGTTGTCATGTTGCATGTCGAGGGGGCAGACGCCGTCGGGCTGGGAAAAGTCCGACGGCTCGTTCATGTCGTTCCAGAAGCCGGTTACGCCGGCGTCGATGAGCCCGCGATAGAGGCGGCCCCACCAGCGGCGGGTGTCGCTTCGCGTGAAATCGGGATAGACGGTTTCGCCGGGCCAGACGCGGCCGACATAGGGGCGGCCGTCCGGCGACTTGCAGAAGTGGCCGCCCGCCTTGCCGGCGTCGTAGACGGCGTAGCCGGGGTCGACTTTGATACCCGGGTCGAGAATCGTGACCGCCTTGAAGCCCCAGCCGGCGAGGTCTTTCATGAGGCGCTCGGGCCGCGCGAAACGCTTGGGATGCCAGGTGAAGCAGCGGAAGCCGTCCATGTAGTCGATGTCGATGTAGATCGTGTCGCAGGGGATCCTGCGTCGGCGGAACTCTTTGGCCAGCGCGCGAATCCGCGCGGCCGTATCGTAGCTCCAGCGGCATTGCTGATAGCCGAGCGACCACAGGGGCGGCAGCGGCGTCGTGCCCACGAGGCGGGCGTAGCGCTGCACGACCTCGGCGGGGGTGGGTCCGGGGATGAAGTAGTAGTCAAGCTCGCCGCCGTCGGCGCCGAAGCCAAACCTTTTTCGAGACAGCTTGCCGAAGTCGAACCACGAGCGAAAGGTGTTGTCGAAGAACAGGCCATAGGCCCGGCCGCGATTGAACACGAGGGCGAAGGGGTGGGACTGGTAGAGCGGGTCGGACCAGGGACCGTGCTCGGCGGCGTCGTCGTTCCAGTTGAGGACGGTCGTGTCACGCTTGTCGAACGGCAGGCCCTTTTCCCCGAGGCCGAAGACATGGTCCTCGCGTGCCAGCGACTTCCAGCAGGCGATGTCCTCTTCGTCCCAGGCCATGCCCAGGCTGGGGTCGTCGCGGCCGATGAGGATGCCGTCGAGGTCATGGAATGAGAGGCGGCAAGGGGCTTGCTGGATGCAGATGTGGAGCCGGTCGGTGAGAAGAATGATCTTGTCGTCGTCTTCTTCGACGGTCCAGGCTGTCTGCGGAGTGTCGTCCTCGACGACGGCCCACGAGTGGTCGCGGCCGAATCGGCCGTCCGGCGCGAGTCGCACGCGGACGATGCCGGCGCGCTCGGGGATGATCCGGACGGCGGCGGTTCCGCAATCCAGGTGGAGCGTGTCTCCTTCGCGTCGCCAGGCCGTCACGGCGCCGAGGGATTGCCAGCCGGAGCGGTCGGCGGACTGCGGTGGTTCCAGGACGATGTCATTCACCATTTCGTTCAAAGCCGCATCCTCGCGCGGGCTGCCGCCGTGTGTTTTTTCAATGCCGCTGCCGCGCTGCGGCCTTGGGGTGTCGCTCCAACCATGATCGCTGCCCGTGCGCGCGGCCCACGACATCCGCGTCGTGGGTGCATCCCCATCGGGGTGTTCCTGACGCGCCGACGAGAGCAACGAAATCGAGTCGATCGGAGCCGGGTTCGCAAGCGTTCGTTCCATCCTCCGGCGAAGTCGTCATCCAACTTGAGCCTGCATGAAGCGCCGCTCGCGAGGGGCAATATACCACGTCCAGGGTGTGTGGTCAATCGAGCGTCCCGCGTCGGGCGAATGGCGTTTCTCGTCATCCTTTCACCCCGCCGAGGATCAGGCCGCTGACGAATTGCTTTTGCGCAACGAAGAACAGCACGATGCACGGGATCATGGTGACGATGCTGGCGGCCATGAGGTAATGGGCGTCTCGAAAGTCGCCGTACTGGTTCTGGAACGAGTTCAGCGCCACGGCGAGGGTCATCTGGTCTTCGCTCTGGAGGTAGATCAGCGGTCCCATGAAATCGTTCCATGTGAATATGAAGGTAAAGATGGCCGTGATGGCGATGACGGGCTTCGAGATCGGCAGCATGATCCGAAGCCAGATCCGCAGGTGTCCGCAGCCGTCGATCCGGGCGGCCTCGATGAGGGCTTCGGGGACCTGGGCGAAGAACTGGCGGAACATGAAGATGAAGAAGGGTGTTCCGAAGAACATCGGCACCACGAGCGGGAGAAAAGTGTCGATCCAGCCGAAGGTGCGAAACAGGATGAACAGGGGGATCATGGTGACTTGGGCGGGGAGCATCATGGTGGCAATCATGATGACGAACGCGGGCTGACGTCCGCGGAAGCGGAGCCGGGCGAAGGCATATCCGACGAGGCCGCACGAGAGGATCTGCCCGACGACGACGAGCGTAGTGATGACGACGGTGTTGGCGAGGGCGTCGAGGAACCCGACCCACGGCTTGCTGCCCATCTTTCTGAGGGCGTTGGCGTAGTTTTCGGGGTGGGGGTCGCTCGGCCACCAATGAAAACCGGAGGCCGTCGCCGACGCGCTGGCCTCGGCGGGCGTGGAGAGGCTGGTGACGAACATCCACCAGAAGGGGAAGAGCATGACCACACTGCCGAGCAGCAGGACGGCGAAGACGAGGTTGGATCTGAGTTTCCTGTTCATGGCATCATCGGGATCGGGGATACTTTCAGCGTAACGGTCGTGTGAGCGTGCCTAGCCCTTCAACGCCTCGTAATAGACAAATCGCTTGCTGGCCCACATCAGAAACAGGGTCAGCGCGAGGACGATGAGCAACAGGACCCACGCCATGGCGGAGGCATAGCCCATGTCATGAAAATCAAAGGCCTGGTTGTAGAGATAAACGACGTAGAATCGTGTGCTGTCGCCGGGACCGCCGCCGGTCATGACGTAGGCCTGGGTGAAGACCTGGAAGGAGGTGATGACCGCGATAATCACGTTGAAGAAGATGACCGGGCTGAGCATCGGCAGCGTGATGCGCGTGAAGCGTCTCCAGCCGGTGGCGCCGTCGACTTCCGCCGCTTCGTAGAGTTCCCGTGGGATGCCCTTGAGGCCGGCGAGATAGATCATCATCGTGCCGCCGATCGCCCAGAGGTTGACGATGACAAAGGCGGGGACGCCCCACGTGGCGGCGTCTTTCTCAAACCACGCGGGCGTGGTCCAGCCGAACGGGAGGATCGGATCGAGGACGGCCTTGAGCAGGCCGTGTTCGTGGTGGAACACCCACTTCCACATAACGGCCATGCCGACGCCGGCGAGGACACTGGGGAGATACCAGACGGCTCGGAAGACGCCGATGGATTTGAACTCGTGATTCATCAGCATGGCGGCGACGAGGGCGGCGACCTGTCCGGTCGGGACCGCCAGCAGGGCATACCAGGCCGTGACGACCATGGCGTGTCGGAAGCTGTCGTCGCTCTGCCAGAGGGCCTGGAAGTTTTCCAGGCCGACCCATCGCGCGAGGCCGAGCGTGGTGAGGCTGCTCCATTCGGTGAAGGCCAGGAGTAGCGAGAGGGCGATCGGAAATGCGGTGAAGGCGAGAAGCCCCACGAGCCAGGGGCCGATCATCAACATGCCGGCGACCTCCTCGCGAAAGGCCAGGCCCCGGGGACGGCGGCGCCACCACAGAGCCACGCCGACCGTGACGAGGCCGATCAAGGGGAGGGCAATCCATCCAGTCAATCGTCTCCAAGGCATTTGCCGCTGGCGGGGACCGGCCGATCGCCACCGCTCCTTCCGGCGGTTCTCGTTCCAATCGCGGTCGACACGTTTCATGGCCGGCGCGACGGGCTTGCCGAGTTTGTAGATATCCTCGATGCGGACGCGGAGCTGGTGCAGGTACTTCGGGTCCGCCGGCCAATCGATGGGACTGGCGCAAGCGGCGGCGTCGAGATAGACGCGGTAGTTGGCGGGTTTCTGCGCGGGGTCGGAGAAGGCCGGTCCGTGGGCCACGCTCTTGAGAACGGGGATCGCCAGTCCGGCCCGGCACATCAGGGCCTGGCCGCGCGGCCCCGCAAGGTACTTGATGAATCGCCAGGCCTTGTCCTGGTTTCGGCTCTTTTTGGCGATGGCCCACCCGACCGTGAACACGCCGTTTCGCGGCGGATGCCCGGCGGCATGGGGTAGCGGGGCAAAGTCCCAATCGAAGTTCTCGATCAGGCGATAGGTCGGGACCTTCCAACGGCCGAAAGGGCCGGCCATGCCGACGTTCCCCGCCAGGAACGGTTCCTGTCCCGTTTCCAACTGGGTCTTGGCGGAGACGAGGGCGCGCCCCTCGTCGAGGAACCAGCGCTGCAGCTTTTCGAGCACGGCGTGGACCTGGGGGTCGTCGAGATTGAACGTGCTCCAGTCGGATGAAGCGAAGTCGAGACCGTGGTTCCAGAGGAAAAGGCGGACCATCGCCTCCCAGGTGGCGAAGTCGGCGCCGTAACAACCCGGGAGGCGGCCGATGGCTCGCGCGGCCTCGATGAACTCGTCCCAGGTCCAGCCGTCCAGTGACGGCTCGGGCAGACCGGCGCGGCGGAAGAGCGTCTTGTTGTAATAGAAGCCGACGGTGGTGAAGTCCTTGGGGAGGCCGACGAGGCGTCCGCGTCCGATGCGGCGGGTGGTGGGGTCGTAGCGGAAGCAATCGAGGACGGCGGCGAAGAAATCGTCGAGATCGACGGTGGGGACGCCGGCGGCCTTGTCGCGTTCGATCAACGCATCGATATCGGCGAGCAGGTCCTTGGAGCCGAGGTCGGCGACCTTCTCGAAGCCGAGATAGAAGACGTCCGGCGGGTCGCCGGAGGCGAACATGGTCTGCAGCTTGGTATTGACGGCGGCGGCCTGACCAAGATTGATTCGCTGGATACGGATGTCGCGGTTTTCGGGGAGCCTCTCAAAGTCTCTTACGAGGTCGGTCAGGATGGTGTCTTCGTTCTTGTCGCCCCAGTGTACGACGGTGAGTTGCACCTGGCCTTCGCTCAGCCGAGCCTTCCCAAACGGGCGGGCGGCCACTCGGGCGAATGACCAGACCAGCAGAATGACGGCCGCGGCGCCGACGGTGAAGTGCAGCGCCCGCCTGATTGAACTCAGCATCTTGCCTGGCATGGGCGCTCCGGGAGCGTTGGCGACCCTCGGGTTGACGCCCGGGCGAGGGGACGGGTTGTGTTTCGGTGGTTCATCGTGGGACGGCTCGTGCGATCAGCTCCAGTTGGCGGGCAGTGCCCGCCCTACGGGTCTTGGTGGCGGGCGATGTCCGTGCTGGTGAAAACGCCGCCGGTTCTTGGCGGCAACAGGATTCCTCGCAGATGACCGTCGATCAGTTTGAGTCTTGATGGATGTTCGGCGATGGGTCGCACAGTAGGTCGCTGCGTCGGATTCGAAGCCGGCGGATCGACGATTCTGCACGCCTCGGGGTCGTCGAGGCGGACGATCTCGGTGCCGGGCGGCCACGGGACGGGCACGTTCAGCCGGCGGGGTTCGTCGCTGTTGTTGAGGACGACGACAATCGTCTCACGATCGAGCGACCGGGCATAGGCGAACACCCGGGTACGGTCGTTGGCCAGGAGCGTTTCGAATGCGCCGAGTTGCAGGGCGGGATAGGTGTTGCGAATCGCGATCATGCGGCGGTAGTGCTCATGGAGCTTCGGGAGGAGCTGTTCGTCGGGGTCGTCGAAGGGCATGAGGTCCGCCCAGAGCATCGGCTTGCGGTCGGAGGGGTCGTCCGCGCCGTACATTCCGGCCTCGTCGCCGTAGTAGATCATGGGCGCCCCGAGGCCGGTCATCTGAAAGGTGACCATGAGTTTGAGGCGTTTATAGCATTCGAGTGTGGGCCGGCCGGGATTGTAGTCGGGGCCGTTGTCCTGGATGCGATTGGCCTTGTCATACGGCAGGTCGGGGTTCATCAGCATGGAGGCGACGCGGTCGGTGTCGTGGCTGTCGAACAGGTTCTGGAGGGCGTGGTTCACCTGGGGCGGGTACCAGGACATCATCTCGTCGAGTTGCCGGGCAAAAACGGTCGGGCGAATGGCCTTTTTCCGATTGACGAAGAATCGTTGCGCCCGCTCGGCGAAGGGATAGTTCATCACCGCGTCGAAGGTATCGCCGGTGAGCCAGGCGCGAGCTTCCTTCCACAGCTCGGCCACGATGTAGGCGTCCGGATTGATCGACTTGACGAGCTGGCGCCAGTCGCGCCAGAAGTGGGCGTTGATGTCACTGGCGACGTCGAGCCGCCAACCGTCGATGCCGTCCGACGGGTCACCGTCGCCGTCGGGGTCCATCCATCGGCGCGTGATGGCGAAGAGGTGTTGCCGGACCGGCTCGCACAGTCCGCGGGCGTCGTCGTGTTTCAGGCGGGGGAGCGATCCGTCGTCGCGGTCCCAGGCGCGGTAATGGAACGGCTCCCAACTCTTGATGTCGAACCAGCCGGCATATTTCGACTTGCGGCCGTTTTTCAGTAGGTCTTGAAAAGCCCAGAACTCACGTCCGACGTGGTTGAAGACGCCGTCGAGGATGACGCGAAAGCCCTGTCGGTGAGCCTCTTTCAGGAAATCGAGGAAGACGCGATCGCTGTCGGACCACTGCCAGGTGGTGGGATCCTCGGTTTCGGGCTGGAGTTTGTCGAGGCTCGCTTTGACGCCGAAGAAGTCGTCGACGTGGCGATAGTCGGCGGTGTCGTATTTGTGGAGCGAGGCGGCGGAGAAGATCGGATTCAGGTAGATCGCGGTCACGCCGAGGTTTCGCAGATAGGGCAGGCGGTCACGGATTCCCTGGACGTCGCCGCCGTATCTCCGGTCGTAGATGAACTCGAAGAACGATCCCTCCTCGACGAAATCCTGCGGGGAACCGGCCCGGACGCGGGCGGGGTCCGGCCGGTAGGGTCTGAGCCAGGCCTGGGTCCACGGGACGGTGCGCGGCGGGTCGTTGGTCGGGTCGCCGTTGCGGAACCGCTCGGGGAAGATCTGATACCAGACAGCCGTCTTGGACCAGTCGGGGGTTTTGGAGTCCATAGACAGACGCCGCCTGAAGGGTTGGGTGTCGGCGGTGGTGGCCGGGACCGCACCGGCGGCGGTGAGGCGGGAGACCGCGCGACCGTCTCGTATGAGGAAGGTATAGCGTGATTCCGATGTGACCGCACGCACGTGGGCGGTCCAGTCGTCGAAGCCGTCGCGGGAGCCGGTCTTGCGCATGGGCACGGGCGGGCCGGCGCCGTCGACAACGGCGGCCACGGACTGGACGTCATGGGCGAGCGTCCGCACGGTCAGGCGGGCGACGTCGTCGGTGACGGCGGCGAAAAAGGCCGGCTGCGCCGGATCGTGCCGCAGTGCGGCCGTCGTGATGTCGTCGGGTCTTGCCGGTCCGAGTGCGGCGACGTCGACGCCGATTCGGACGCCGCTGTTGTGACCGCCGCGACCGTCCGGTTCGCGAAGGCGGGGATCGGCCTCAGGGTCTTCCAGCCAGACAGCGCCGTTGACAAGAAACCGGTAGTGTTGGACGCCGTCGGGCAGCTCGACGATGCAGCGGTAGAGGCCGGGGCTGTGGCGAATCATGGGCGTGGCGCCGGGTTTCCATCCGTTTTGATCGCCAACCCATTCGGCGCGTTCGATGGCAACGTCGTGGAGCGGCCTGGGGCCGTCGATCGGCTCGCGGAGCGGCACGCGTTCCTGCGGCCCGGTGGCCAGGACGAACTCGCGCCAGCCGCAGTCGCGAAAGGCGAGCGACCCCGATCGGGGATCGTACCTGGCCAGATAGTCCGTGCCCTTGGCGAACGGGCGGGTTGCCGAAGCGACGCCATCGCGCGGCGTGCCGGCGAGAACGCTGCGGACGAACAAGGACTCGATGCCGTCTTTCCGCGCGTGGTAGACGCAGCCCCAAGCCCCATCGGCGAGCGGCATCATGCGAAGGCCTCTCAGTGGATCGTTCTCGGGATCGTCCCGGACGAGTTCCCAGCCGCGGCCGAGTTCGCAGAGGCGTGTGGCCGTGTCGACAAGTTCGCCGCTCCTTGCCGCCAGCTTGATTTCGTATCGTCCGGGATCTTTGAGGTGCAATCGGGTAGCCGGGTCCACCTCGCTCCACGGGTCGAGCGTCCAGTTGGGCGGGCCGTGGTCGAGGCGGCGCACGTGCCACGAGAACCGCGGCAGGGCCGCGCGGAGGGTCTCGGCGGCCGCTTCGGAGGACACGCCGTCCGCGTTGTGAAGACGGAACTCATGCGTGGACAACACGCCAAGCTCGATCGTGGCTGCTGTCGGATCGGGGATGATCATGACGGCGCGCGGCTGCGACGGCTGCGGGACCTCGAGTCCCCATGTCTTCCGGCCGGGATCGAGCCAGACGCGGTATTCCATCGACTGGGGGATCGAGAGGGTGATGTTGCGTCCGGGCTGGGCGAGCCTGCCGGCCCCCGCTTCGCCGAGGTGGCGTTTCCACGATGCGTCGAAGACAAACTTGAACTCGTACGTCCCGCACGGCCAGAACCGCGTGAGCACGTAGCGTTCGCCGTCTTGCTTCAACCGGGTGTCGCTGTCGTTGGGGTTCCAGCCGTTGAAGGTCCCGGCGAGGGAAATGTGTTCGGTCGCGCGGGCGCCGGCCGGGGCGAGCGCGAGCATCGCGGCGCACGCGGCGAAGAGGATGCGTCGCGCCGGCCGCCGGGCGGGGGTGATCGAGATTGTGGTTGTCATCGGGACTCCGGTGGCGAGGCGACCGATTTTCGCTCGGTCAGCGTGACGGGCAGGACCTCGCGGACCGCGTCTTCGGCTCCGTCGATCAAGTCGATCAGGCATTCACACGCGCGCGAGCCGGCCGAATAGAGCGGCGTGTGAATGGTCGTCAGCTCGGGGTCGACAAACGCTCCCTGGTGGATGTCGTCACATCCGACGACGCTGACGTCGCCCGGCACAGCTCGGCCCATGGACTTGAGTCCGCTGATGGCACCGATCGCCATTTTGTCGTTTCCGGCGATGATCGCCGTCACGTCGGAGTCCCGGCGGAGGAGGTCGACGGCGGCGAGGGCGCCGCCCTCCTCCGCATACATGCCGTCGGCGACGACCCCCGCGGGGAGCGGGACGCACTCGTGGCGCGACTACAAAC
>CAYQDV010000115.1:0-10857 GCA_964416295.1 uncultured Planctomycetaceae bacterium | reverse complement strand
AGCCCCTGGGCACTGATTAGCATGTGCGTGTTCAAGCACGGAACGCACAGCGTGCCGATGTTCGTGAAGGTCGTGATGCCGCACTGGGGCGCCTTGAGGTAGGCGGGGGCGGTCTGACCAGCCGAATTGGCGCCAAGGAAGATGTTCGTCCCCGCGGGTTCCACGAGGTGTCCGCTGGGAGTGAAGATTTCCACAACGAAGAAGGACGTGGCCGAGACATCGATCGGCGGCGACATGACCGCCTGGAAGAACTGGTTGGTCGCGGCATCCGGAATGTTCAGAAACGCGGTGCCGAGGAGCACCAGGTCGGTCTCGCCCGGCAGATCGCCGGGGGCGACGCCGTTCGTATCTTCGTAGATCCGGACCTCCACGGGGACGCCGAGTTGGCCGATGGTGCTGTCGCGGGCAGCCTCGACTCCGAAATTCACACATCGGACCTGGGTCAGGGTGCCGGTCGTGAAGAGCCGGGCGTAGTAGCTGTCCTCGTTGGTCTGCGGCGTTCCCTGGTCATTACAGGAGACGCTCGTGCCCGGTGTGATCGTGTTGGGATCGGTGTTTTGCGTGACGAGAGTGGTGCCGCAATCGACCGGGGGCGGACAATTGAACAGGGGATCGGCGCAATCGGCCCCGTTGAACCACATATGGCTGGCATCGGTGCACTGGGCCTCCGTGAGTCCGGAGGTGCAGATGGGCAGGACGATGTTGCAGCAGGCGCCGATCGGAACGCAGAAGCCCCCGGCGGCGATGTCGACGTTGAGACAGAAGGTCAAGTCGAAGTCGCTGAGGTCGCCGGCGGTGAAGGGCGGGTTCTGTGTCTGGACGGACCGGGTGTTGCCGGCCGGCGCGGTCGACCAGCAGAAGAAGCAACTCGCGGTGGACTGGCCCTGGATTTCGATCCAATAGCAGGTGCCGGCCGTCACGGTGACGGGGGCGTGCGTTGCCGTAAACTCGATCTCCTCAAGATTGCCGATGCTGGCCGGGAGCACGTTGCCGGTGACGGTCATGCCGGCCGGTGCGACATTGAGAAACTCGGCGATGAGCGTGCCGGGAATACCGAGATTGTCGCTGTAGTAACGAATGTCGAACAGGTTGGCAGAGTCGCCGGTGGCGGGAAGGCACGGCGCACTACCGTTGGTGTAGACGCCCCACCAGCAAATCGAGGTGATGTCACCGTTGATTGACGGCCGGAAATCATCTGCGGCGAGAACGCCGGTGCCGCCGGCGGCCGGGTTGCTGTCCGCAAACACGCACAGGCTTCCGCCGAGGCCGTGGGCCAGTTGATCGGGAAGCTGACATTGATTCGGATTGGCGTTGCACGGGACCGGACACGGGCCGCCGAGCAGGGCCGTGACGAACGCCGCCGCGTCGGCCACGTCCATTGAACCATCGTCATTCATGTCGGTGCCGCAGAAAGGAGCCCCCAGCGGGCCGGGGCCGCACATGACGTTTTGATTGAGGACATGATCCACGAATGCGACGACGTCCAGCCCGTCCCGCACCCCGTCGGCGTTGGTGTCGCCCTTGCAGCAGGGGTCAGGCTCCTGGGCCGGTCCGGGTGAGCAGACATTGGGCACGTCGAAACAGCTCTGCAGCAGAGTTCCGCCGACTGTTCCTCCCTGTGCCTGACATTGGTTGGGGGTCAGATCGGTGCACAGGAACGGGCATTGGAAATTGTTGATGCAGCACGGCACCAGACACTGGAGGCATTCGAGCGTCCCGAAGTAGTCATTTCCGAAGCGGCAGGTTGAACTGCAGCTCAGTTCGCCGTCGGGAAGCTGCGGCGCAATGAAGAGAACATAATTGCCGGGGGGGAGGCAGTCGTCAGTCTGGACACAGGTCGGTACACACGCGGCGCCCGTTACGGAGCTGAACCCGCCGTTCACGCTGCGTACACCGAAGGTTCCGGATCCCCCGAGGTTACAATCGCCGATGATGGGGTCGAGCTCCAGGAAGCCGATCTGTGCCGGGAACTCCGGAATGAGGCAAACGCGCATGACGTGGTCCTGGGTCAAGCTGAACTTGAGCCAGTCCGTGTCTCGCATCACTCCGTCAAACCAGACCGTGCCGCCGATGGTTGTGGGGCACGGGTCCACGCCGATCTCGGTGAAGGTTTCCGGCGTCGGCGGAATATTCTGGAGGTTGTTGCAGCCGCCGTTGGTGTCCTGGCCGCAGAGCTCGGTTTCCGCGATCTGGGGCGGCGGCAGGTTCTGGACGCAGGTCTGCTCGGGGGGGCGCGTGCAACTCGGCGGCGTGGCGCACGGCACGCCGTCGTCGGCGATCGATAGTTCGAAGTTACCGGCCACCACGGGATCGAAGCTGTGGACAAAGATGAGATAGGTCGCCCCAAACGCAGAGCACCACGATACCGTGGAACCTCTCTGGGGCCCGGCAGCGCAGGCCGGGTCGTTGTCGTTTCCGTCAATGCAGACCAGGCAGGTGCAATCACCACAGAAGACGCTCAACTGTGTGTCGAAATCGGTGCCCGGATTGCACGTGCTGGCGGTCATGGTGTTGCCGGTGCCGAATACGGCATACCAGAGGCCCCCGCCACCGTTGTTCACCGATGTGCCGCATGTGCCGGGAAACGGATCCGGCATCGCCAGGAACGTGTCTGCCGTGATGGAGGACGGCACGGTCAGGCCGAGTGCGGTGCTGCACGTGTCATTGGTTGGGACCTGCGGGCAGGGATTGGGCGTGCATCCGGGCCCTCCTGCAAAATCGCCGCCTTGGGTCAGACAGTCGACAGGGATCAAGAACTGGCACGAACCGTCGGGGAAACAGCATGTTCCCGGATTGGTGCTGAGGGCGTTTCCGTCGAGCCGGACGACCCAGTTCATCTTGTCGTTCTGTGGGTTCAGCAGTCGAACATCGACGTAGTTCGGCAGGCTGCAGCCGATCGGCGCGGAGATGTAGGTCACACCGCTGGGTTCGAGGACGTTGCTGCCAACGAAAAAGGCCTGAACGCCAGTCGCGCTGGGCGCCAGGAGTTCGACGACGATGGGCCCCATCGGGAGGATCAGCGGGGGATTGTAGGTGATGGTGAAGAATCCCGGCCCGGTCGCCGGTGGAATGGTCACGACGCGGCTGTCGATGGTGAGCAGGTCGACTCCGCCCGGTGCGGTCGGGGGGCAACCGTCGATATCGCGGGAAACGACGACGGTCACGTCGTAGCTGAGGACGGGATCATTGGACTCCACTCCGATATCGATGCACAGCAGTTCCATATCGTTGGGGATCTGAATGCAGCGGGCGTAGTTGTTGTCGGCCGTTGTCAGTCCGCCATCCAGCGTGCAGGCGATGGAGGCGAGCGGATCGATCGTGGTGCAGTCGGCATTCAGGCATTCGGTGACCGTCCCGCAGGCACCGGGCACGCCGCCGCGCGGCGCCGGGGTTGAACTCCCGTCCGGCGGCGCCGCGTTGGGGTTCGAGGCGAACGTGTGGCCAGCGGCGCCGGTCCCGATCGGGGATTCAGCCGCGGCGTTTCGAGCGAAAGTGGCAACCCCTGTCTTGGTGAGGCGCGGCTGGAACGCGCGGCCGACGGAGGCCGGTCGGACCTGGCTCCCGGAGGGCTTGGGTTGCCGGTCCGCGGCGAGGGCCGTCGCTTCCGAGAAAAAACAAGTGCAGGCGATCAGCGCCACCGCTGCTTTCAAGACGTTTACGGTCATATGGGTCGCTCCTTCCCAAAAGTCGCCCGAGAGGACACGGTACAGTCGCCGGCACCGGCGCAGTCCCGATCTCTCAGACCCTGCAAGTCCGTCTCCAGCGTGAGACTGAGTATGGTTCGGGGGGCAGCCCCGCGCCCAATGCGCAGACGCACCGCGCCAGGTCTGCTGCGACCGGGCGCACGCAGCGCGCGGCTCCGAACGCATCAGGTTACTTCAGTCCCACTCCATTGGGCAGCCACATCGCGTGTTCCCCCAGTACTCGCTGCTTCTAGCCCTCATATTATCGAAATCCGTGACGGGCGTCAAGCTCTCCGCTGTGGGCCGCGACACGCACGGAGGAGCGGGTCCGGCGAGGGGAATCGGCTCTGCCAGGCTCCGAAGGGGGATTCCGTGGTCCGCGACCGCGTCGACGGGGCCGGGGTACCCCGGGAACCACACCGGATTATCGGGGTCTGCTGAGTGGGTTGCCGATGGATTCACGCGAACGGCAACTTGCGACCGAGGTCGTGGAGTGCTGCCTTGGGATAGAGGCCGACGAACCAGTCTCGCCGTTCGGCGATCCGGTCGCGATCAAGCTGCCGGCGAACTTCAGACACGTTTCGGTGTGCGTCCGCCAGCATGTGCGGGGCGACTCTGTTGAATGATGTATTGGCAGTCCGAATCTTCCGGAACGAGGCCCTGCGCGCCGCGTGGTTCCGAGGTTCCTCGGCGCGCAGTCGATGCCCTTCAGCGATGGCCCGGCTGCGTGCCGCGAGTGCCTGGCGAACCTGCGACGACTGATCTTCCCGGGAGAGGTGGCGCTGGGGGTTGAACCGGATGTCTCGAACGCGGACGAAGGCGGCACGAAGGTCGTCCTGCGTCACGTTGTGTCGCGGGAGCGGCAGCCGCGCGGTCGCGGAGACACAGGCGTAAGCGGGGGGCGCGACGCCGAAAAACCTGCGAATGATGTCGTCCGTGATCTGATCGTACTTCGCGCCGCCGATGCCGTGGATAAACAAGTCGCACGCGAAGACCCGCGCATACATTGTCAGCGTCAACGCGCGCGGTCGGATGTGGCATCCGGCGAGTCCGTTTGTCAGGGTCGACTGCGGTTCGTCTCGCAGCTCGGAGGCGCCGAGCGTCGCCAGAACTTCGTCACCCCACCAGACGCAGATCGAATCGGGGCCGCTGTTGGACACCGCCAGGCGCCGACGCGGGGCCGGGCCGCGCCACATCCAGAACGGCAATTCCGTTCGGTCGGTGCCGGTCTCGAGATCCGGGATCGGGTGGCGGGTCCCGCGGATGCCACGGCGTCGCCGATAGGCGTTAAGGGCGGCGTTGTAGGCCTCGGCGAAGCGTTCGGCGGACAGGAGAACGTGGGCGAGGAACACCGCCGGCGACACCGGGCGAGCGGCGTCCTCGGCGGAGAAAAACCGGCCCACGCGCTTATATGTCGGGGATGTCGTTTCCAGACAGGCGTCCATCGCGCGCATCGCGTGGATCCATTGGTCCGTATAATCGAGATGATCCGGATCAGACGTGGGGGGTGTGCTGAGGAAACCGGATTCAAAGGCGGACATCGAACGGTCGGCCGATCGGCGGATCGCGTCGGGGATGTTGGTGAAGAACGCCTGCCAGTGAGCGAGCGTCGTGACGTCGAGCTGTTCGTAAGATCGACCGTTCGGGTTCGCAACTGCCGCGCACCGTTGAACGTGCCAGCGGTCGGGAGCGGTTTCGGGCCATGAGAGGGCCAGTTCCGCGGGGGCGTCGTTGTCGACGACGAGAAACTCGGCCCGGCCGCCGAGCCGCGTGGCCAGACGCGTCGCCGTGACGGTCTTGACCCAAACGCCTGGGTGAAGAAACTCGGGCTGGTGGCCGGTCAGGATGATGGGGTCGGCGTCGCGGTCGTCTGCAAGCGGGACGGACCTGCCGAGTAGCGTCAATCGGTGCGATCGCCTCAGTCTCCGATTGCGTTCGACGTCGCGAAGGATCGCGTCGGCCTCCGGCCAGACGAGGACGGCGCCATCCTCTGTCGGGGCTGCGAGTTTGTCTGCGTCAGTGGTGTTTCGCATGGAGTGCCTGCACATCAGGCGTGGGTGGGCGTCGTCTCATTTCACTCGTCGCACGACGAGGCCGCCTCGCACAGGTTTGGAGGCGGCCTCATTCCGGCCGGCGTCCGGCGGAGCTCGGCCAAGAACACGTCGACGTAATGCTGCAGGCGCGAGGCCGGGTCATCCAGGCGGCCGCCAAAATGGCGACTTGGGTCGTGGTAAATCAGGCGGACGGGCAACTCGCAGACCCGCAGGCCGTGACGCGCGGCCTGGACCCAGAATTGGAGCGGAAAGGCGTAGCCCTGAACGGACAGGCATAGCCGTTCCATCGCCGACACGCGGTGAGCCTTGAAGCCGCAGAACGCGTCCGTAAGCGGCAGTCCCAACAGCTTGTTGATCATACGCGTGACGGTCCGGTTGATCCGGCGACGGTCGGCGGGTGCCGCGGTGTTGCCGGGAATCTCCGTCAGGTAGCGCGAGCCGGACACGATGTCTGCGTTGTCCCGCTCGGCGCGCTCGATGAAAGCGGGGATTCGCGCGGGTTCGTGCTGATCGTCGCAGTCCATGGTGATGACCCACTCATAGCGATGTTGACGGGCGTATTGGAAGGCGTCCATCAGGCTTTGGCCGTAACCGAGATTGCTCGGGTGGTGGATCACGCCGATACGCGGCATTCGCCGCAGGATCTCGGCCGTTGCATCGGTCGACCCGTCGTCCACGACCACGACGTCGTCCGTCAGGCGCAAGACCTGCGCGAGGACGCGCGAGAGATACCGTTCCTCGTTGAACACCGGAATGGCTACGAGTGCGCGCATCGCTGGAAACCCGATTCCCCCGTCATCTTCGAATAGAGGGCCCGATGACCTCGCTCGGCGTCGAAAACGTCGGTCAGGATGATAGGCGGGCGCGCGAGAATGTCAATCGGCACGCGAGGCCGGCGCCTGCGAGTCGCATTCAGTGCGCCCGGGACGAGCGTGCCGGCCGATATCAATACCCGTGGAAGGCGGTGCGAGGATCCGCTTGGCCCGCGGTGCCGCGCCACGGCGATGGAGTGTTCCGTCATGAGCTTGATGCCGACGCGTATCCTGCCGCCGTTGTCGGGGCGGCGGTCTGCACCTTCTTGCCCGGCTCCGGCGGGTAGAGGGGGCTTCTTCCGACGGTCGCGATTGGCCCCCTGCATGCTCGTCGCTCTTGCCGCGTGTTGCGCCGCCGGATGTCAGCATGGCAGCTCCCTGCTGGCGTCGCTGCATCGAGCCGCCGCGCGGGCCGCCGTTCGGCGCGGCGACGATCTGCTCTACCACGGGCACACCGATCAGGCGGTGCGGGCGTACCGGCAGGCCATCGCGAGCGATGGCCGCAATGCCGACGCCCATGCCCGCCTCGGACGCATCCGGCTGGCCGAGGGCGACACGCACCGCGCGGCCGAGCAGTTCGCCGGCGCCGTCCGGTCTGCACCCGAGAATGCGGCGTATGCCCTCTCGCTGGCGAACGCCCGTTATGAGGCCGCGTTCACCGCGATGGACCGGTCGGCCGCGATCGGCGCCGCTGCCCGGGCGTATCGGCACGCGGCCTCGCTGACGCCGCAGAACGTCGCGGCGTTCATCGGGCTGGCGCAATGCTACGAGCAACTCGGCGACCTGGATGCCGCCGTCCACGTGCTCGCGGCCGCGCGGGAAGTCGACGAAAATGAGCCGACTGTCTACACCCGGCTCGGAGCAATCCACTCCGCCCGGCTCGACTATGAACGCTCACTGAAGGAGTACGAGACGGCTGTCAGGCTGGATCCGGACGATCCGGCCGCCCACGTCGGCTGTGGGACGGTCAGCCTGGCCCTCAGCGAGCGGCACCCCGACAACGAGATGTATCGTGAGCGGGCGATCGCGCATCTGCGGCGATCCCTGGAACTCGACCCCGAGCAGCCGCGCGTTCGGGCGATGCTCGAAGGGTTCGCCCCGCCGCAGCTTCGGGCGGTCTCGGTCGCCGGAGAACCGGACGATTGAGTCCCAACACATCTGCGATATGATGACCGGGCACGATCGGACGTCCAGCGCGCGGGCGATCCTTTCCTTCGGCCCAAGGCTGTGTCGAGAATCTCTTCTCGACACATCTTCGGAGAGCATTCCCATCCTTTCCGGCACACACTGAGCCGGCTCCGCCGTGGGGGAAACAGACATGGGAAGGGATTCCCATGCGGAGGGGACCGAGGAGGGATTCTCGGTCCAGCACGTGCAAAACAATTCTACCTGACACCCTTTACGCCTCTTTACGCCTTGGCGGGAGGTGCGGGCAAGATCGCCCTCACGTTTTCAGACGAAATATACCGGCGGAAGCCCATGCTCCCCAGCGACAGAGGCATGGCAGAGCACTGAGGCACTGGCGGACAAGCCGCCAGTGGCACCCATGCGCGGGTTCGTGCCGCTCTCTCACGGTCGTGGTTCGGATCGGGCCTGGCCACGCCACGGCAGCCTTCTTCGAGGGGCGACCGCCGAAAGCGGCTGGTGCGGATCGCTGGGGAGATTACAATGGCCGGTCCATCCCGCGAGCCGCGGAGACCGCAGCGTGCCCGGACGATTGATATCTACCGTTGTCTTCAGTTGTGCCCTCGTCTTCATCGCGCAGCCGGCGCGGGCGCAGAACCATGCCCGGCGCATCAAGCGGGTCAAACGCGGTCATCGATCCGGACAGGCGGACAAGGATCGCTATCGGATCGTGCTGCCGCCGGCGTTTTCGGTCGAGAACCGACTGACGCCGGTGGTGTATGCCCTGCACGGCTATTCGGGCAACATGGATGGGATGGAGCACATCTGGAAGGCGGCCTGCGCGGAGGTCGGCGCGGTGCTGGTCGTGGGACAAGGGACGAAGTCCCTCGGGCCGGGTCGTTATTCGTGGTCGGGCTTCGAGGACGCCGGCAAGATGATCGACGCCGCGCGCGTGGAGTTGAGGAAGCGGTACAAGTTGCACCGCTTTGCGCCGCGCGTCCTGACGGGCATGAGTCAGGGGGCGTGGGCGACCTACTCGCTTGGCATGAGATATCCGAAGACGTATCGGCGGTTGATTCCCGTGGTTGGGATGTTCCGGGCGCGGTCCTACGCGACGGCCCAGCCGCTGACCGACGCGGAGAAGACCGTCATGAAGCGGTGGAAGGTGTACATGATGGTCGGTGTGCAGGACAAACAGGAGCTGGTCGCCAACAATCGCTGGCTGGCGAACCAGCTCGAGCGGCTCGGTGCATCGATCCAGGCCCCGTTCGTGAATCGGACGGATCCGTCGTGGTCGCTCTATCAAGACATCGGTCATGCGTTTCCGGGCGGTGCTGCGAAGGAACGGACGGGCGAACTCGTGCGGGCGCTGAAGTTCGTCCTTCAGCCGGACGAGATCGATCGCCGAAACTGGGGACGCGTCGATCCCGACTGGCGGAAGAAGGCCGCGTGGCTCGACGAGGACCGGGCGGACGGCACTGTGAGGCGTCACAATAGCAAGCGATCGAAGCGCAGACACGGCAAGCGACACGGTGATTGAGGGTGTGTTTCACTGCGTCGGACCCGGGCACTGCGCGAGGGGGGAGTCGAACCCCCACGGGTTTCCCCACAGGATCCTAAATCCTGCGCGTCTGCCGATTCCGCCACTCGCGCGAGTATCCCTGTACAAATCTTATCCCCCGACATGGGACCCTACAAGCCGGCCCTCGACGGGGCCGATGGAATCGGGGCTGACCCTGCAATGTCGCGCTGGCGACACCGACCGGCTTGTCAGGACGGCACCATAGGCCGATGATGGCCGGCTCGCGATGCAGGGTGTGACCATCGGGCGGGTCGGCGAGTGGCTGCCGGAGTGGCGCGACGCGGTGCGGGGACGGCCGGCGCGGGGAGTGTGATTGTTTGAAGCGTTGGATTCGTGAAATGACAGGTCGGCGAGCGGACGGTCGAGCCGGTCTCTGGGGACACATACTGGTAGCAGTGTCGGCGTGCGTGCTGACCGTCTCGATCGTCGGATCGGCCGTGTATCTGTCGTTTCGGGCCTATGGGCAATACCAATATCGCGACCGCGTCCGGGCGTTCGTGTCCTCGCTACAGAATCGGACGCCGGAGGAGTTGGAGGCCGTCGTCGACGAACTGAAGGCCAAACGAAGGCTCGCTCGGTATGTGATGCCGCAAGTCCTGCGGGTGGTGACGGAGAGCGAGTCCGAGCGACAGCAGGTCGCGGCCGTGATCGTCTCGCGGGCATTTCTCGACAAGAATCGAATACGGAAAGCCCTGTTTCGGCTTCGCAATGATCCGCGGGAGAGCGTGGCGGGTATGGCTGTGGCGGTGTTGAGTCATGCGGAGCCGGCGGAGCGAGCCGCCGAGATGCTCGGGCGCTGCCTGGAAACGCCGTCCGGCACGGTGGTGGACGAGGCCTGTGCGGGCCTTCTTCGATTGGGCGAGGTCGGCCGGCGTGTGATGGAGCAGCATCAGTCGCAGCTTTCGGTCGAGCGGCGGGTCTGGCTGGTGGGTTTTGTCCGGGAATGTGGGGCCGCAGACCGCGCGGCGTGGCTGGAGATGCTGAAGAGCGACGAGGACGAGCGCGTCCGTGCGGCCGCGGCGGAGGCGCTGGAGGGCGTCTCAGCGACGGCTTCGGCGGGAAGGAACGTTCGACGCAAACGGTGGCCGCGACTCGCCGATGAAACAGGTGGCGTGCCGGACATCTCGCTATAATCGGCCAAGCGCGCTCGGGTCGGCTGCTGCGATCGACGTGAATTGCCGTGGCGAAGCGATGGTGCGTGAGGGAGCCTCCGGGTGCAGGAGTTTTTCTTTCAGTACATCGAGCAATGGTCCTACTTCGGACTCCTTGCCGTTCTGATGGCCGCAGGGTTGGGTCTTCCGCTGCCGGAGGACATTCCGCTGTTGGCTGCCGGTTGGCTCGTCAGCGAGGGACACGCCAACCTGGAGTTGATGATGCTGGCGGGGCTGGTGGGGGTGTTGGCCGGAGACGGCCTCATGTTCTACATGGGTCGTCGATATGGCAGCCACCTGGTGGAGCACCGATGGTTTCGTCGCGTGCTCAAGCCGTGGTTGCTGGAGAGTGCCCGCCGCCGCTTCGTCAACCACGGCGCGAAGATCGTGTTCGCGGCCCGGTTCATGCCGGGACTCCGTGCGGTCATGTTCGTGACGGCGGGGATCTTT
>CAYQDV010000114.1:0-10866 GCA_964416295.1 uncultured Planctomycetaceae bacterium | reverse complement strand
TTCCACGCGAGAGCTGGTCAAGGCCCTGCGGTTCATTCTGAAGGACAGCGACTAGCAGAAGCCGGACCGTCGTCCTTCTCGGTCACCGCTGACGTGCACCCGTAGGGTGGGTACCGCCCACCTGTCCTTCGGGTTGTCGGGAAGACATGCACGTTGCTCACGGTCGTGGTGGGCAGTGCCCACCCTACTTGTGATCAAACCGCGCCACGACGGCGCAGGCCGTCGAGTCGCTCCAGACGTTGATTGAGGTGCGGTACATGTCGAGGACACGATCGACTGCCAGGATCAGGCCGACGGCGTCCAGTGGCAGGCGAACCGCGCCGAGCACGACGACCATCATGACGGTACCGGCGTGGGGGATGCCGGCTGCCCCGATGCTGGCCAGCAGGGCCGTGATGGCCACGGTCACCTGCTGGGCCGTGTCGAGATCTGTCCCGTAGGCCTGAGCGATGAACAGCACCGCCACGGCCTCGTACAGCGCCGTGCCGTCCATGTTGATGGTCGCCCCCAGCGGCAGGACGAACGAGCTGATCCGGGTGTTGATGCCCGCCCGCTTTTCGGCGCAATTGATGGTCAGCGGCAGGGTGCCATTACTGCTGGCGGTGCTGAAGGCGGTCAGCAGGGCGGGCGACATGGACTTGAAGTACGCCCACGGTGACCGCCGTCCGAGCATCCACAACAACAGTGGCAGCGTCACGAACGCGTGGAAACTGAGCGCCAGAGCCACCGTCAGGGCGTACTTGCCCAGCGCGATAAACACGTCGAGGCCCTTGCCCGCCGAGGCGTAGAGCATGAAGCCCAGCACGCCGATCGGGGCGAAGCGGATGATGAACATCGTCATCCGCATCATCACGTCGAAGCCGGCCGAGAAGACCTTCGTGAGCAGTGCCCCCGCCTCGCCTCCGACCACGTTGATAAACACCCCCAGCAGGATGGCGAAGAAGATCACGCCGAGAATCGAGGTATTGCTCGCGTCGGCCAGGGCCGCGACGGGATTCGACGGCACCAGCGTAAAGACCTGGTTCCACAGGATTTCCCCGACGCCGCGGTCGGCGGTGACGAGCTGGTGGCTGATCTGCTCCCGGCCGGCTTCCAGAGCCGCTAGATCGGCCCCGACCCCGGGCTGGATGATGTTGACCATCACGATTCCGGTGATGATGGCGATCATGCTCGTGCCGATGTAGTAGGCCAGCGTCCGCCCGCCGAGCCGACCTAGGCCCTGGACGCTGCCGGTGCCGGTCACGCCGGTCACCAGCGACGTCAGGATCAGCGGGCCGACGATCATCTTGAGTAATTGGAGGAACAGGTCGCCGAGGCCCTTGCCGTAGGCCGCGACGGTCCGGGGCAGCTCCGGGTCGATTCGGCCCAAGCCGCCGAGGGTGTTCAGCGGCAGTCCCACGCCGGCGCCGAGGACCATCGCGATCAGGATTTGATGATGGAGTTTGAGTTTCATGATCCGGGATTCTATCCGCGAACCCGGAGCTTGCACGACCCCGGCTTGCCCGGCATCCGCCGCCGTCGTAGCGTGGGACCGGCTCTGATGCTGGACAGGCTCTTGTGGTGTGGGACCGGCTAATAGCCGGTCCCACACCAATAGCCGGTGCCACACCGGTTAGAAGCTGGCGCCACAGTTGAAGGATGTACCGATGCAAGCCTATCTCGATCTGGTCCGGGACGTGCTCGATCACGGCACGCCCAAGTCGTCGCGAACCGGGGTCGATACGGTCAGCCTGTTTGCGGCCCACTATCAGGTCGATCTCGCCGCGGGCTTTCCCCTGCTGACGACCAAGAAGATGAATTGGACGGCCGTCTTGCGCGAGTTGCTCTGGTATCTGTCCGGCGAGGACCACATCCGCAATCTTCAAAAACACACGCGGATATGGGATGCGTGGGCAGATGCAGACGGCAATCTGGATACGGCCTACGGTTACTACTGGCGGCATTTCCCCAGCGCCGCGCGGGATGAGCACGGCGATTGGCGGGTCCGCGAGATCGACCAGATTCGCTACGTCATCGACACGCTCAAGAAAGATCCGTCCAGCCGCCGCTTGGTGGTCACCGCGTGGGAACCGGGCAACGCCATCGCCAGCCGGCTTCCCCCCTGCCATTATACGTTTGCCTTTCACGTCGCTGGCGGCCGACTGAATTGTCACCTGACACAGCGGTCCGGCGACATCGCCGTTGGCATCCCCTTCAACCTGCCGGCCTACGCCGCACTGACGCAGATGATCGCGCAGGAGTGCGGGCTGGACCTCGGGCGGTTCGCGCATACGCTTGTCGATGCGCATATTTATGCGGCCCGGCCCGGAAGCCGCATGGCGGAGTACGATCATGTGGAAGGCCTGAAGGCCCAGCTCCGGCGGAAACCCAGACCGCTGCCACGGCTTGAGATCGCACGGAAACCGTTCGATTCCTTGACCTTCGAGGATTTCCAGCTGATCGGCTACGAATGCGATGAGCCGATCCGGTTCAAGGTCGCCGTGTAGCCCTTGCGGCGGTCACAATCAAGGATGTCAACGATGCGGATCGTCATTGTTGCTGCCATGACGCGCGATCGCGTCATCGGTGACTTGGGGCGCATCCCCTGGCACGAGGCCGCGGACCTCCGTCATTTCAAGCGGACGACCACGGGGCACACGGTGATCATGGGGCGCAGAACATTTGAATCGATCGGCCAGCCACTGCCGAATCGCCGCAACATCGTCCTGACGCGCAACCGATCCTACATTCTTCCCGACCCCGCGCTCCGAAACCCCGACCTCGATCTCCAACCCTCGATCGACACGCGAGACACGTCGCTCCGCGCGGTCCACTCTCTTGATGAAGCTCTCGAGTGGTGTCGTCGTTATGACGAGCAACGTGTGTTCATCATCGGCGGCGCGCAGATATACTCTCAAACCCTTCCGATCGTGGATGAAATGATCATCACGCATATCGAGCGCAACGACATCTCCGGTGACACGTACTTCCCGCGTTGGAACGCGGCCGACTGGGAGGCGACACCGCTCGAGAGCAACGCGCGGCTGCGAATCGTAAGGTACAGGCGACAATGACGGCCGATCCGAACGATCTCGAAGACCCGGTGTCCAACGATGCCGAAGCCCGATCGATCCACCGAGTTTTGGTGGCCTTGGCACGCTCGCCGTTTCGGCAGCGCTTTCACCTCGGACCGCGCGAGCAAGCCTACGTCGATCTGAAAGGACTGGACACCCTCGTTGGCCACGCCCACCGCTTCATCCGTGAGCGACTCGCAGCCGCACGGCCGCGCAACGATGGGCGACAGACTCCCCTGCGCGGGCACCCGGTGTTCGTTGCGCAGCACGCGACCGCAACCTGCTGCCGCGGCTGCCTGGCGAAATGGCACGGCATCCCCGCCGGTCGGCCGCTGACCGAAGAGCAGATCACCCACGTCTGCAGCGTCATCGCCACGTGGTTGCGGCGTGAATACGGCGAGCAGGCGCGCGAGCCGGGGCTGTTTGACGAACGGGAAGGCGCACGGTCTCCGTAGAATCACGCCGGCACAGACGATGAGTGTGCCGCAAGTGAGGCCCGAGACGTACGCGACGGAGCTTCGTCATGTTAAGCGAGCCGAGCCGATTGCGGCCCGGCTCACCCGCTGACCGTTCAATGGCTTCGCCATCCGGCGTCAGTGGACCGTCGCGTCGGTCGGATCGACATCAAGCCCATCCAGAACGCCGTCGCCGTCAATGTCGGGATCGTTGTCGTCCGGATCGAGTTGGTCGAGAAGACCATCACCATCGAAATCGCTGGTCTCCCCGTCGACGACGCCGGTATAATCCTCGTCGTCGTTATAATTCGGGTCTTGACCATCGGGGATGCCGTTGCCGTTGGCGTCATCATCATCCGGATAGGAGTCCTGCGAATCGACCAATCCGTCACCGTCACTGTCCGTCTCATCACCGTCAGGTACGCCGTTGCCATCTGCATCGGCATTGGTCGGATCGTCGTCCAATCCGTCGATGATCCCGTCGCCATCCACATCTTCGTTGCCCTGATCGGGATCGGAGGCGTCGGGCAGCCCGTCGCCGTCGGCGTCGTGTTCCTGGCCGTCTGGAACACCGTTGCCGTCCACATCGGCGTCGGTCGGATCGGTATCGTAGCTGTCCAGACTGCCGTCGCCGTCGGTGTCGGTTTCGAAGCCGTCCACGACGCCGTTCTGGTTCGCATCGGCATCGGTGGGATTGGCATCCACGCCATCGGGAATGCCGTCGTCGTCGGAATCCGGATCGCCCGGATTAACGTCGTCTGAATCGACGACACCATCCCCGTCGGAATCCGTTTCCTGTCCGTCGGGCACGCCATTGTGATCCGCATCGGCGTCCGCCGGGTCTGAGTCAAGCGAGTCGGGAGTTCCGTCTCCGTCACTGTCCACCTTCATCCCATCCGGAATGCCGTCACCGTCGACATCGGGGTTCTCCGGATCGGAATCCAGACCGTCGGGGATTCCGTCATCGTCGGTGTCGGAGTCACCGGGATCAGGATCGTCGGCGTCGACGAGGCCGTCATTGTCATAGTCTCGTTCATCGCCGTCCTTTATGCCGTTGTGGTCGTGGTCGTCATCATCCGGCGATTCATCGTAGGCGTCCGGCGTCCCATCGCCGTCGAAGTCCTGTTCCTGGCCGTCCGGAGTTCCGTTCTCGTTCGCATCGGCGATGTTCGGGACGACGTCGAACGCGTCCGGGATACCGTCATCGTCGTGATCTCGTTCCTTTCCGTCCTCAATGCCGTTCCCGTCCTCGTCATCGTCGTCAGGATGCTCGTCGAGCAGATCGAGGATGCCGTCGCCGTCGCTGTCGGCGCTATAGGAATCGAGGTCGAGGTAATTCGGCACGCCGTCGTTGTCCAGATCGGAGTCGACGCCGTCGGAGATGCCGTCTCCGTCGTGGTCTGCCTCTTGTGGGTAGGGATCGAGAACGTCCGGTATCCCATCGCCGTCTTCGTCCGGAAGCGACTTGAGCAGCTTGCCGTTCACGATCGGCGCAGGGTCTCCACTTTGGGAGGTGGACGTCGGCGGAGGCCCCCAGCAGCCGGCCAGACTCAACACAGTCAGAATCGAGACGAAAAGGGACCAACGGCCGATCGGGCGCGGACTCGCAACAATCATCGCAAGACTCTCCAAGGGTGACGACGCGCGAGGGCCCGCCTCCATCGAATGGGCGGGAGGTCTGTGTCAGATATCTGATACAATCCTCGAATGGGCAAGAGGTTCAGAGAATCGAATCGAGGCCCGTATCGTTCTGCGGCATGAGTGCCCTTCCTCTCGGACCTGCCTGCCGATCGCCCGTGCGACCTCGCGATGGCGAGCCATCCGCATCTCGAGACCGCCGATTTGTGCCGGTGGTCGGGCCCGATTAGAGTATGGCTCCAAGCAGGCGGCGCCGTATGGGACGCGCCGCGGACATGCACACCGAAACGCTGTTTGAGGTTCATGCGATGACTGATGAGGCCGCCATCAACAAAGCACAGGCGTATCTAAACGAGCAGAAAGCTCGATTTCAGACGGAGTTATTTGATCTTCTTCAGATCGCCAGCATCTCGGCCAAGCCCGATCACGCCGACGACGTCCGCAAGGCGGCGTCGTGGACGCTGGAGCGCTGCCGGCGAGCGGGGCTCTCGGCCGAAATCGTAGAGACCGGTGGACACCCGGCGGTCATCGCCGAGGGCGAACAGAAGCCGGGCCGGCCCACCGTCATGGTCTATGGCCATTACGACGTTCAGCCGGAAGGCGAGTTGTCGCTCTGGCACACCGGTCCATTTGAACCCGTCGTAAAAGACGGCAAGATGATCTGCCGGGGCGCGGCGGATGACAAGGGACAGATGCTGTGTGCGATCCTGGCGGCTGAGGCATGGATGAAGACAGACGGAGCGCTCCCGATCAACCTCAAGTTTCTTCTCGAGGGCGAGGAGGAGGTCGGCTCGACCAATTTGACCGCGACCGTCAAGCAGCACAAGGATCGCCTCTCATGCGACTACGTCCTCATCCATGACACGGCGCAGTTCGGCGAGGGTACGCCCGCCGTCACGACGGCGACGAAGGGCATGGTTTATAAGGAGGTCATCTTCCGCGGACCCAAAAAGGACCTTCACAGCGGTTCGTTTGGAGGCGCGGTGGCGAATCCTGCAAACGAGCTGGCGAAACTCATCGCTTCGTTCCACGACGCCGAGGCCCGGGTCACGATTCCCGGTTTCTATCACGCGGTGTGCGAGATGTCGGCCGACGAGGTGAAGATGATGGAGAGCCTCCCCTATGATGAGGCCCGTTTCCTCGCCGATGTCGGCAGTCCGAAAACCTACGGTGAGAAAGGGTACGGCGCGCTCCACCGGCGCTGGGCCAGGCCGACGCTGGACGTCAACGGGATTTACGGCGGCTACATGGAGCCGGGATCGAGCACGATCATTCCCAGCTTCGCCGGTGCCAAAATCTCGATGCGGCTGGTGCCCGACCAGAAGGCCGAGGAGATCGACCGGTTGTTTGAGGAGGCCGTCCGCGCTCGCGTGCCGGACACAGTGGCGGTGGAAATCGTGTCCCATGCCTGTTGTGATCCTTACCTGGCGAATCTGGACTCATCCGGCATGAAGGCCGCGCGGAAGGCCATCGCTTCGGGCTTCGGCAAGGACCCTGTCCTCATCCGCGAAGGCGGCAGCCTACCGATCCTTCCGATGTTCAAGCGGATTCTCGGCGCCGACAGCCTGATGCTCGGCTACTGTCAACCGAACTGCAACGCGCACTCGCCCAACGAGTTTCTCCACGTCCGCGATTTTGAAGCGGGGATGCGATCCACGGCCGCACTGTTCGGGTTATTGGACGCAGCTTCGTAACCCCGCCATTATTGGACGTCCTCCATTTCGAGGGACGACCGGCACACATCTCCCGACTCGCCCTCATCGAAGGGCGGACCGTAGCCGATATGTTCGAGGAAACGGCGGCGGTCCTGCGCGTCGGTTGTCGCAGACGCGGTCCGCGAGCGCCGCGCCACGGAAGGCCCGGCTCGTGAAACGTGGGGCGCGACGCCCCTCGGGAGAACAACATGCACCTGCGAAGACTCATATCTCGTTCGGCGATGGCGGCGTCGCTGAGTGTATTCTTCTGCCCGGCCGTGGCACGGGCGCAATTCAGCTCCCTGCAGCGCAACCTCTTTCGGGGTCTGGAACTGGCGGGCAACCATACATTTGTCTCAAGTCCACAAAACGGACCCTTCTTCAATGACAATATCTTCGCTCAGCGCCTCGAGTTCAATCGCGCAGGCGACGGGTATACCTACGAGCAGTGGCGGTTCTTCGGCGAGGATTCGTTCAACAACCCGAATACGCTCGACCTCGGTCCGCTGAAGTTCGACCTCGGGCGCGACCCGAACCTCGTTGCCTCGAATCAGCCGATCGGCCTGCACACGCGCGCGGGTTTCACACAGCGCTTCATCCCCGAAGTCTTCTTCCAGCAGGAAACGGCCCAACGGTTCACGGACGTGTTTGCCGGCACGTCGACGGTCCAGCCGACCCCCATTCGATACAACATCACGCTGAACACCGGCGTGGAAGACCTGACCTGGACCGGCAACATCCTGCTCAGCACGTCCGGCCGCATCAACGCCTTGGGTTTCTATGACTTCAATTTCCGGCTGACGAACGTCGGGACCTTCAATGCCGACGGCGCCCTGGCCTCCGATCAGGAGACGACGGATTTTGAGGTCGGCCCCGTCAATGCCTCGGGCCAGATCGTCCTCGATCTGCTCGCGAGTCTCGCGCAGGCCGCCGCCGGCGGCACCAACGCCGCCGTTCCCCTCCGGGTCGCATCCGGTGCGGCCCAGCGCGACAAATCCATCGACGAGATCATCGCCAAGGCCAACGCCGGCGAGACGCTCACGGACGATGAGGCCCGCACATTGGTCAACCACGCGTTGATGGCCTCGCTGTTCGACAATCCGCTGGCCACCGTCATGGGGGACATTCCGGCCAGCCAGACCGTGAACGACGCCATCACGGTGTCGCTCGCCCCGGGCGACCCGGCGGCCATCGACAGCGCCACGCTCACGGCACCGGTGCCGGAGCCGGGCACGTTGGGGCTGCTGGCCGCGGCATGGTTGTTCCTGTCTCTGAGCCGCATCACGGGCCGGCGACAGGGTGCCCGCGGCAGCCCACCGGCCTTCATGGGCCACCGGTAACTCCCCGCTCCCCGGAGTCGGACCTGCAGCCGCAGCGCGTCCGGCGGCCGATTCGCGCACAAATCGTAGAATTCCGATGACGAGTCCGGTAGACTCTCCGGGGCGACTGTTCCGCCGTCCGGGGCGATCGGCCGTAGCGACGATACGTCGTGATATCGCGCGCCCTGCGGCCGACCGGATCGGTGCGCGGAACGTGTGCCCGGAACGGAGGACTGTCAGGTGTTTGATCTGGACGCGCTCCGCAACGAAATGCCCGTCGTTCGGCAGTACAGCTTCCTCAATCACGCCGGTGTTGCGCCGATCAGCGGTCGAGCGGGCGCGGCCATGCGTCGATTCCTGGATGAAGCGGAAAACCACGCCCACGCCCGCGGCGGCCTCTATCCCGAAGCCAAACGCGTCCGAAAGCTGGCCGCTCGACTGATTCACTGCCATCCCGAAGAATTGACGTTTGTAAAGAACACATGCGAAGGCATCTGCCACGTGGCCAACGGGCTTCAGTTCTCGCGAGGCGACAACATCGTTACCACGGCGGCGGAGTTCCCCGGAAATATCTATCCTTGGATGAACCTTCAGTCCGGCGGCGTCAAGCTCAAGATCGTGCCCGAGGACGGCGGGCGCATCCCGGTGGAACGGATCATCGAGTCGATCGACGATCGCACACGATTGGTGACCGTCTCGGCCGTTCAGTACGCCAGTGGTTTTCGAATGGATCTGGCCGCATTGGGCACGGCCTGTCAGGAGCGCGGCGTCCTCTTCGCGGTCGACGCCATCCAAGCCGTCGGGTGCATGCCGATCGACGTCAAGGCCATGAAGATCGACTTTCTCAGCGCCGATGGCCACAAGTGGCTGCTCGGTCCGGAGGGGGCGGGCCTGTTCTATTGCCGTCAGGAGTTGCTCGGCCTGGTGCATCCGTCCAGTGTCGGCTGGCTCAGTGTGAAGAACGCCGAAGACTTTGACCATTACAACCTTGACTTCCGGGACGACGCGCGGCGATTCGACGGCGGCAGCTATAATCTCGCGGGCATCTGGGCACTTGGGGCGTCGATCGAATGGATTCTCGAATTGGGCGTCGACCGCGTTTGGGACCACGTGCGCATGCTGACCGACCGTCTGTCGGAGGGAATCCGCGCCAAGGGATATCGCGTGGTCAGTTCACGGACGCCCAGCGAAGCGAGCGGCATCGTGGCGTTCGTCTCTGACACCCACGACCACGCGCGACTGGTTGCCCATCTCCGACAGGAACACCGCACCATCATCGCCACGCGGCGCGGCCGCTTGCGTGCAAGCCCCCACTTCTACAATACCGAGCGAGAGATCGATCAACTGATCGAGCACCTTCCATCGCACTGATCCAACCGACATCGGTCAGCGCGTGCCGGACGGCGACGGATTCCGGTAAAAGCCCGATAATCGCGCCACGCCGCCTGCGAAAGGCGGCACTTGTCGGGCAGCGGCTGGGTCATGCGCCCTCCGGACGGCGACGCGGCGGCCTCGGAGCGTTCTGGACCGCCGTGCGACGCAGGCTACACTACGGGGTTGGCGGTCCGATCGTCCGGCACCGATGCGTCGCGCGCGGGCGCGATCCGCCAGAGAGTCCAGCACTCCGTTGATCTCTGATGAATCGAAGGAGACCAGTGCATGAGTGAAGTCAGACTTGCCGTTGCGGGCGTCGGCAATTGTGCAAGCTCGCTCCTGCAGGGAATCGAATACTACCGAACCCGCGCTCCCGACGACACCACGGGCGTGTTGCACCCGACGATCGGTGGCTACCGGCTCGAGGATATTCACGTCGTGGCGGCATTCGACGTCGACCGTCGCAAGGTCGGCCGGCCGTTGGAAGAGGCCCTCTTCGCCCCACCGAACTGCACGGCGGTTTTTCAGCGCGAGTTGCCCCGCTCCGGCGTCACCGTCCGGATGGGCCCCATTCTCGACGGCGTGGCCGAGCACATGCGCGAATACGCGGACGAACGGTCCTTCCGTGTCGCCGATGCTCCGTCCTGCGACGTGGTCCGCGTCCTGAAGGACAGCGGCGCCGATGTGCTGGTCGGATACCTGCCTGTGGGCTCAGAGGACGCGGTTCGCCGCTATGCCCAGGCGTGTCTGGATGCCGGTGTCGCGTTCGTCAATTGCATGCCGGTCTTCATCGCGTCCAACCCGGAATGGAGCGAAGCCTTTCGTAAGCACGATCTCCCCGTCGTGGGCGACGACATCAAGAGCCAGCTCGGGGCGACCATCGTGCACCGCGCCCTGACGCGACTCATGGGCGACCGAGGCTTAAAGCTGGATCGAACCTACCAACTCAACACCGGCGGCAACACGGATTTTCTGAACATGCTGGAGCGCAACCGTCTCCGGTCCAAGCGCATCTCCAAGACGGATTCGGTGCAGTCGCAGTTGGACGCTCCGCTCGACAAGGACAGCATCCACATCGGGCCGGCTGACTATGTGGCATGGCAGAAAGACAACAAGGTCTGTTTCCTGCGGATGGAATGGCGGGGATGGGGGAATGTGCCGATGAACCTCGACCTCCGTCTCAGCGTCGAGGATTCGCCCAACAGCGCGGGCGTGGCCGTCGACGCGATTCGATGCGCCAAGCTGGCACTGGATCGCGGAATCGGCGGTCCGCTCCTCGAAGCCTCCGCCGTCTGCATGAAACACCCGCCCGAGCAATCCCGGGACTCGGAAG
>CAYQDV010000113.1:0-10970 GCA_964416295.1 uncultured Planctomycetaceae bacterium | reverse complement strand
CGCGATTGCAATCGGTGGGGCCGGTTTCGTGTATCATGGTGAGATGGCGGCTGCGGACGGCCTCGCAGTGCAACCCCGGGAGGTGACGTGATGGACACGACGATGCCCAATGTCAATCAGTTTCGAGATATCTTCGTCCAGTTCGTTTTCGACTTCTTTCAGTCGATCCTGGATACCGTGCTGGCAGCCGTGCCGAGCCTGTTACAGACGCTTTTCAGCCTGCTGCAGCAGACCCCGACGCCGTAGGAATCGACTGTGCTCGCTCTGACCCGGTGCGCCCGCCACCTGCGTGTCTGTCTGACCGACCTCTGTGGGAGGCCGTTCACGGCGTGCCGTGGTCGCAACCGTCCCGGCGTCGTCCCTGTTCATCGTAGAGGCTGAGGTCGACGTCCAGGAGCCACTTGGTGGTGGTGATGATCTGCCCGGTGTGGAAAGCGAAGTGCTCGACGACATGCAGGACCGCGGCCGTGCCGCTGACGGCGTAGTTCTGGATGCGGTATTCGCGGGCGAGCGCCGCCGCGTCCAGCCGGCGGATCACCTCGGTTGCCGCTCGCACCGCCGTCCGAAGGTCCCGCACCAGTGTATCGGTGGGGATCGGTTTGCGCTGTGCGAATTCGGCCGGCCGATCGCGCTCAAATGGCTGAGCGTCCAGTCCCGCAACGATCCATTGCATCACGTTGCCGCTAAGGTGCAGCAACAGGTTGCCGATGCTGTTGCTGGACGCGTTCGGCCGATACCAGATTTGATCCTCTGAGAGCAGGGCTGCGCATCGCTCGATCTGCGCGAAGTGGCCTTCCAGCTTGGAAGCGATGTAGCCCGTACACTGTCCAGCCAGTTGTGGATCGACCATTGCGGTTATGATACGCGGTGATCGGGGAATCCGTCAGCGGATGGCAGGCATGGATACACCGAACGAGCCGGCGGCGCTGGGTCTGATCGCGGGGGCGGGAGTGTTTCCGCTGCTGGTCGCCCGTGGCGCCCGGCGCGCGGGGCTTCGGGTCGTGGTGGTCGGACTTCGTGGGTCGGTCGATGCCGCCCTGCGCGCCGACGCCGATGTCTTCTACGATGCCGGCGTGGCGCGGCTGGGACGGTGGATCCGAATCTTTCGGCGGGAGAACGTCCACCGGGTCATCATGGCCGGCCGGGTCGTGAAGGCCCGCGCGGTGGGTCTGTCGCGATGGCGGCTGTGGTTGGCGTATCTGCCGGACTGGACTAGCATCAAGATCTGGTACTTTTGCACGGCCGATCGGCGAAACGACACGCTGCTGCGGGCCGTGGCCGACGAGATGCACCGCCGGGGTGTTGAATTGATCGACTCGACCGCCTATTGCGGCGACGCCATGGCCCCCGAGGGCGTCCTGACGCGAACCGCCCTCTCGCTTGCCGGGCGGGCGGATGCCGAGTTGGGCTGGCGCGTGGCGAAGGCCATGGGCGGGCTGGACGTCGGCCAGTCCGTCGCCGTCAAGGACAAGGACATCATCGCGGTCGAGGCGATCGAGGGCACCGACGCCATGATCGTGCGTGCGGGGTCCCTGTGTCGGTCGGGAGGCTGGACGCTGGTCAAGGTCGCGAAACCGGACCAGGACATGCGGTTCGACGTTCCGACGATCGGTCCGGAAACGATCGAACGTCTGGCCGCCACCGGCGGCAAGGCCGTGATCATCGAGGCGGGCAAGACCCTGCTGCTGGAACGGGACCGGACGATCGAACTGGCGAACCGCGACGGGATCGCCATCGTCGGCTGTGCGGAGGGTGGTCCGGAAACCTCCACTGAAGGCCCCGTTTGAAGATGACTTTCGCCTCCCGTCTTGGCGTTTTCGGGGCGCCGGCGAGCTGCATTGACGCTGTCATTTTGCCGAAGTAACTTCCGGTGTCATTATGGGGCTATTGGCCCTGACACTACGGTTATTGTATTGGAGCAATGTGCAGATGACGTACCTCGTCACCGGCGGAGCCGGTTTCATCGGGTCCCACCTTGCAGCGCGGCTGGTCGAGCAGGGCCGGCGCGTGCGGGTTCTGGACAACTTCTCAACCGGCAAACCGGGCAACATGGCCGCCTTCCGCGAGCGGATCGACCTGATCGAAGGCAGCATCACGGATCCGGAGACGTGCCGCCGGGCGTGTGACGGGGTCGAGATCGTCTTGCATGAGGCGGCCCTGCCGTCGGTGCCGAAGTCGGTTGCGGACCCGGTTTCGAGTCACCTCACCAACATCGACGGAACGTTTAACATGCTGATGGCGTCGCGCGACGCTGGCGTCCGGCGGTTCGTCTATGCCGCGAGCAGTTCCGCCTATGGCGACACGCCGACGCTGCCCAAGGTCGAATCGATTCCGCCCGATCCGCTGAGCCCCTACGGCGTTCAAAAACTGACGGGAGAACAGTACTGCACGGTCTTCGCGCGGTGCTTCGGCCTGCAGACGCTTTCGATCCGATACTTCAATGTCTTTGGTCCGCGCCAGGATCCCACGAGCCAGTATGCGGCGGCGATTCCGGCGTTCGTGAGCGCGATTCTCGAGGACCGCCCGCCGACGGTGTATGGCGACGGCGAGCAGACGCGGGATTTCACATTTGTCGAAAACGTGGTGCACGCCAACCTCCTGGCCGCATCGGCTCCCGAGACGCACGGCGAGGTTATCAATATCGCCTGTGGCGAGCGGATCACCGTCAACGCCGTGATCGAGCAGATCAACACCCTGCTGGGCAAGGCGGTCCCGTCGAAACACGTCGACGAACGGCCGGGCGACATCAAGCATTCGTGGGCGGATATCTCGCTGGCCGAGCGCGTCATCGGGTTTCGGCCGGTCGTCTCGTTCGCGGAGGGGTTGCGGCGGGCGATCGACTGGTACACGCAGAACCTGGGGCGCTGAGTGTCGCCCCACCGGAAGGATTGAATAGAATGACGACGATGACGGCCGAGCCTTGTGAGACATCGACGGAGAAACCGGTTCGAAGCGGCGCGAACATGCTGCGGACCTACACGGTGATCCCGGCGCTGCCGGAGCCCCTCAAGCGGCTGCGCGAGTTGTCCTACAACCTCTGGTGGTGCTGGAATCCAGACGCGATGGAGCTCTTCCGCCGGCTGGACGCCGACCTCTGGGACGACGTAGACCAGAACCCGATCCGATTCCTGACCCACATCGCGCAGAATCGCCTCGATCAGGCAGCCTCTGACAGCGCCTACCTGGCACACATGAAGCGCGTCCTCGATCGCTTTGACGCCTACATGACGAACGAGACCTGGTTCGCCCGGACGCACCCCGAGTTCGTCGATCTATCCATGGCGTACTTCTCGATGGAATTCGGCATGCACGAATCGCTGCCCGTCTACTCCGGCGGGCTGGGCGTGTTGGCAGGCGACCATCTGAAGAGCGCCAGCGATCTGGGTGTGCCGCTGGCAGCCATCGGACTGCTCTATCACCAGGGCTACTTCCAGCAGCGGCTTACGAATGACGGCTGGCAGGTCGAGGAGTATCCGCGGCTCGATCTTGCCGAGCTGCCGATCAGTCCGGTGCTGGACGATCACGGCGCGAGCGTCTCCATCCAGTTGCCGGTCGGTCCGAGAGAGGTTGTCGTGCAGGCATGGAAGGCGCAGGTGGGTCGCGTGGCGTTGTATCTGCTGGATACGGACCTGCCGCAGAACGACCCCGCCGATCGCGAGATCACGCAGCGGCTTTACGGCGGCGACGACGAGGCCCGCATCCGGCAGGAAGTCGTGCTGGGCATCGGGGGGCTGCGAATCCTGGAGAAGCTGGGCGTCCGACCGGCGGTGTGCCACATGAACGAGGGACACTCGGCGTTTCTCGCCGCCGAGCGGATCCGGCAGCGGATGGAAAGCCACACGCTCAGCTTTGCCGAGGCGCGCGAGGCCGTCGTGCCGAGCAACGTCTTTACGACCCACACGCCGGTTCCCGCCGGCATCGATCGCTTCGAGCCGGACCTGGTGCGGGAATACCTGGATCCGTTTCTGCCGGCGATCGGGCTTAGCCCGGAGGCGTTCCTGGCGTTGGGCAAGCGGGATGCGTCGCGCCCCGACGAGCCGTTCTCCATGGCCGTGCTGGCGTTGCGGTTGTCGGGTGCGTCGAACGGAGTGAGCGCCCTGCACGGCCACGTCTCGCGTGAGATGTGGCACAGCGTCTGGCCGGGTGCCCCGCGCGATGAGGTGCCGCTGACCTCGATCACCAACGGCATTCACATCAACTCGTGGATGTCGGCGGAGATGTCGGATCTGCTCCGTCGATACCTTGGCCCGGAGTGGTCGGAGAATCCGATCGATCACGACGCCTGGCTGCGGGTGGACGAAATCCCCGAATTGGAACTTTGGCGAACGCACGAGCGGCGGCGTGTCGAGCTGGTGACGTATGTCCGCGCCCGGATCAAGGAGCAGTTCCGCCGTCGGGGGGCGCCGCCGGCGGAGATCAAGTCGGCCGCCGAGGTGCTCGATCCGGAGGCGTTGACGATCGGGTTCGCGCGTCGGTTCGCGCCGTACAAGCGCGGCGGTCTGATCTTTCGGGATCCGCAGCGGTTGCTGGCCATGGTGTCGAATCAGGAGCGACCGATACAGTTTGTTTTCGCCGGCAAGGCCCATCCACGCGATGATCACGGCAAGGAGATCATCAAACAGATTCTGACGTTCATCCGGAAGCCGGAGTTCCGCCGGCGGATCGTCTTCCTCGAAAACTACGACATTTCCGTCGCCCGAAAGATGGTTCAGGGCGTGGACGTCTGGTTGAACAACCCGATCAAGCCGCGGGAGGCGTCGGGGACCAGCGGCATGAAGGTTCCGCCCAACGGCGGCATCAATCTGTCGGTGCTCGATGGCTGGTGGCCGGAGGCGTACGACGGCGAGAACGGCTGGGCGATCGGCGACGGGCAGATATTCGAGGATCCGGCCTATCAGGATTATGTTGAGGGCGAGGCGATCTACGACCTGATGGAGAAGGAACTCGTCCCGGCATTTTATGACCGCGGTCAGGATGGACTGCCGCACCGGTGGATTGCTCGCATGAAGGCGTCGATGCGGACGGTGTGTCCGATGTTCAACACGAACCGGATGTTGGAAGAGTACACAAACCGGTTGTACGTTCCGGCCGCGGCACGGTGGAAGCACCTTTCGTCCGACGACTTCGCGGCGGCGAAGGGCCTGGCTCAGTGGAAACGAGAGTTGGGTGCCGGATGGGGCGGCGTTCGCATTGATGAAGTCGTCGCGGATGACGCCCGGGAGTTGCCGATCGGGGCGTTCCTGAACATTCGCGCCCGCGTTCACCTGGGCTGCGTCGATCCCGCCGATGTGGCCGTCGAGCTTTACCACGGACGTCTTGATCCGAGCGGAGACCTGGTCGACGGGCAGAGCGAGCGCATGGACGTCGCCGAATCGCTCGACGACGGCGCCTACTGGTATGCGGGCCGGATCCCGTGTGCTCGCAGCGGCCAGCACAAGTTCGCCGTTCGCGTTCTGCCACAACATCCGGACCTGGTCCATCGCTTCGACACCGGCCTGATCCTGTGGGGCTGAGCCGGCAGGCGAACGACGCTAAACGGTCGATTGCGCCCGCCCCGGGGTCCTGCTCATGGCCGAGACCCATCCTGATTCTCCGCTCGCGCGACCGGTGGATTCGCCGGCCGGTCTTCCAAGGGTGACGCCGGCGGCCTATCCGAGCGTGGCGATGTCGCGATTCGCGGCATTGAGCGATCTGGCGATCGTCGTCGCGGTGCTGGGGGCGTTTACCGCGTTGAGCCTCTGCACCGGGCTGCCGGTGCTCTTCGTTGAGTGGCTGCCACGGGGCGGGATGTACCTGTGGGTCCTCACCAATGGCCTGCTCAGCCTGCTGACCATCGGCGTGCTGCTGCGACGGCATCGACACGGCGTGGCCAGCGTCGGGGTGAACCGTGTGCCCGTCGCGCGGGTTCTTGTCGCGACCGTCCTGGCGTTGCCGGCCTGTTTCGCCGCCGGGGCGATCAGCAACATCCTGGTCACGGTGGCTTCGGGGAGCGACATCGAGTCGTTCGCCCGAGACCGCGTCGAGTTCTTCGGCGAGGTCTCGAACATCCCGATCGGCTGGATCCTGCCGATCGCGCTGTTCGTCGGGATCTACGAGGAGCTTCTGTTTCGCGGTTTCGCGCTGTCGCGGCTCCGGGTGCTGTGCGGATCGAATGCGGCGGCGATCGTCGTCACGAGCATCGCCTTCGGGGCGGTTCACTTCGAACAGGGCCTCACCGGGATGATCCAGACGGGGCTCATCGGGCTGATCCTGGCGACCGTGGCAACGTACACCGGCTCTCTCTGGCCGGCGATCCTCACACACGCCTCGATCGACACGCTGAGCCTCGTCGTCTCGGCCGTGTTCCGCGACGACATGCAGGAATTCCTGCAACAACTGACGACCACGGCTCCGGCGCTGTAATCCGGACGTCTCTCCGCAAGTCAAAACGGACCGTCAACGTCCTGTAGCGTCGCCCTTTGTGGGTGCCGGGCCGGGTGGCGAGACACCGTGCACAGCGGCGTACACGATCACCGCACATCGCATGTCCCGGTGAGGAATACGGCCTATCCGCCCCGCAGGTCGTAGCACAGGAGCCGGGGCGGTGTGCCGGTTGTGTGGTCGGGGCGGTTTTGTGAGATATACAACAGTCCTCGGCTGAGGACCGGCGGGCACCATGTCTCACCGGCGTCGAAGAGCCGAGCGCGTTGGAGTTCGCGGTAGCCCTTGGGCGTCAGGTCGACCCAGAGCAGGTGTCCCAGTTCGCCCAAGAGCAGGAAACGGCCGTCGGCGTAGATCATGGCACCGCGGAACGTGCTGAACGACACGGTGTCCCGCTTGCCGTTGTGCTCGACGGTCTCTTCCCACTCGGGAACGTGCCGCCACAATTGCTTTCCCGTTTTCCAATCGAGGCACACGAGGGCCGTGTCGTTGCGGGCCGATCCGCTGATGCCGTAGAGATATCCGTCGCGATAGATGGGTGTGCTGAAGTGGGCGCCGAAGTCCTTCGTTTTCCAGACGACCTCGGCCTTTCCGTCGGCAGTCAGCGCCAGCAGGACGCCGCCGGTTCGATAGCTCGTTGAGAGGAACACGCGGTCACCGGCACACACCGGGTTCGAGGCATTGACGGATTCATAGCGGCGGCTGCGGAAGGGAAAGCGGAAGTCGATGGCCCCGGTCGCCGGGTCGATCGACAACAGACCGCCCGTCGGCGGCCGGACGTCTCCGCCGGCGAAGACGAGGATGCGCCGCCGGCCGTCGACGACGACGGGGACCGGCGAGGCGTAGCTGGCCCGCCACTGGTCTCCGGCGGTCCAGGCGACCTTGCCCGTCGCCTTGTCGAAGGCCACGACGCAGGGGCCGCCGTCGCCGCCGACCTGCACAATGAGCCGGTCGCCCTCGACCAGCGGGGTGGATCCGACGCCGAAGTAGTTGGCCGGCACGCCGAAGCGCTTCGTCGTGTCGACCTTCCAGATGAGGCGGCCGGTGGCGAGGTCCAGGCAGTGGAGCACCCCCTCGACGCCGAAGGTATAGACGCGCCCGTCGTTGACGATCGGGCTGGCCCGTGGGCCGTTGTTGAACCCGTATCGATCGTGGTAGGTCGCGGGATAGGTGAAGGTCCAGTGGCGGAGGCCGGTTTCGGGGTGCAGGCAGTCGACTCTGGCCGTGTCGCCGACGCGATGAAAATAGACGAGGCGGTCTCCCCGGATCGCCGGCGAGGAAAACCCGTCGCCGGTCTTCATCTCCCAGACGAGCGGCGGCCCACCGGCCGGCCAGCGTCTGAGCAGTTTCGTCTCGGCCGCGACCCCGTCGTGCGTCGGTCCGAGGAAGGCGGGCCAGTCGTGGGTCCGGGCGCCGGCCGGCAGCGGCTTTGGCGGCGCATGAAAGGTCACGTCGGGATTCGGCTCCGGCCCGGCGGCGCGGGCCGCGGGCCGGGAACTCGATGCGATAATGACGGCGAATGGCACGAAAAACACGATACGACCGCGATGCAAGACGTCATCTCCCTTTGGTCGAGTCACGCTGCCGCACGCCCGGATTCAGGGCCCGAGCAACACTGCGACGAACGCGCGGATGTCACGGCCGTCAAGCCGGCCGTCTCGGTTGACGTCGGCCAGACAGGCGTCGACGGGGTCGATACCGGTTCCGAGCAACACGGCCGCGAATCGGGCGGTGTCGAGAGCAAGGCCCGGCTCACACACGTCGGGCAGGCCATTGGCGTTGCAGTCCCGGGCCATGTCGATGAAGGCCAGACCGTAGACCTTAAGGAATCGCGTCGGTCCGACGACCGTGTTGGCTCCCGTGGCGGGATCGATCGCAACGATTTCGTCCGTGACCAAGTCCGTGCCGAAGAGCCTACCGGCGGACGCATCAAACGCGAGACCGGTCACGTAGGCGGGTTCCAGCGATCCGACGACCGTGCCTTGTCCCGACGTCGTATCAATCGTGATGAGCCGGCGCGTCATCGTATCGGCCCCGTACAAGGTGTTCGCGATCGGATCGAACGCCAAGGCCTGCACATCGTAGAACCCCAACGACCCGAACGGCGCGAGCGCGTTTGCAGCTCCGGTCACCGGATCGATGGTGAGGAGTTGTGACAGGCCGACGCTCGTCGCGAAGAGCGTTCCACTGACGGGGTCGAAGGCCAGGGCCTCCACATTCTGGTAGCCCAGCGGTCCGATGGGCGAGCCTTCGCCGGTGGCGGCGTCGATCGCGACCAGTTGGTTGAGGGACGCATCCGATCCGAACAACGTGCCGGCGACGGGATCATACGCCAGGCCGCGTATGTCGTAGAAGCCGACCGCACCGACAGCGGTGCCGCCGCCGGCGCTGCGGTCGATGGTGATCAAGTGGTCCGACGATGCGTCGACGCCGAAGAGTGTGTCCATGGTCGGATCAAACGCCAGCCCTCGCACATCGGCAAACCCCAGGTCTCCGACAGCCGTGCCCGCCCCGGTCGCCGGATCGATCGTGATGAGTTGACGGGGGAGGTAGACGGAACCGAAGAGCGTGCCCGTGACCGAATCGAACGCGAGGCCCTGCGCGGCCGGGAATCCTGTCGGACCGATGGCGGTTCCGGCGCCGGTTGCCGGATCGATCGTGATGAGCTGGCCAGTCAAGGCATCGGTTCCGAACAGCGTACCGGTCGCCTGATCGAAGGCGAGGCCCAGCACGCGGGAAAACCCCAGCGGCCCGACGGCAGCGGATTCGGCCGTTTCCGGATCGATGGTGATCAGTTGGTCGGTCTCCAGGTCCGCCCCGAACAAGGCGCCCGAACCGGGATCGAACGCGAGGTCCACCACGCCGGGGAATGCGAGACGTCCGACGGCCGTCGCGATTCCGGTTGCCGGGTCGATTGTGATCAGGCGCTGTCTGCCCCAGAAACCGCCCACGCCGTAGAGCACGCCGTCTGCCGGATCGAATGTCAGCGCGTCCACCGTCAGAAACGCCAGCGGGCCGACGGCGGTGGCGACGCTGCCCGCGGGGGCGAGGGTGATGAGTTGCGAACCGGTTGTTCCGAACAATGTGCCGATGGCCGGATCGAACGCCAGTCCGGGCACGTCGAGGAACGGCGACTCTCCGACGGTCGTGCCGGCACCGGTGGCCGGGTCGATCATGATCAGGCGATCGACGATGCTGTCGAGTCCGAAGAGCGTGCCGGTCAGTGGATCGAACGACAGGCCGGACACGTCAAAGTAGCCCAACGACCCGATCGCCGTGCCGGCGCCGGTCGCGGGATCGATCGCGATCAGTTGGTCCGTCGAGGTGTCTGTGCCGAACAGCGTGTCCGTGATCGGATCGAACGCCAGGCCCTGCACCTCGGCGAAGCCCAGCGGACCGACGGCCGTGGCCGCCCCTGTGGCCGCATCGACGGCGATAAGTTGGCCTGAAGACAGGTCGGTTCCGAACAGGGCACCGGTTGCCGGATCGATCGCCAGCCCACGTACATCGGCGAACCCGAGCGGCCCGACGACGGCACCCGTTGCGTTTATCGGATCGATCGTGACGAGTTGCCCGGTCGCCGCGTCCGTTCCGAAGAGCCGGCCGGTGACGGAATCGAAGGTCATTCCCTGGATATCCGAGAATCCCGGCGTGCCGATGATGGCTGTCTGAGCCGTGGCCGCCGGGTCGATGGTAACGAGCCGGTTGATGGTCCCGTCGGCGGCGAACAGCGTGCCCGACGCCGGATCGAATGCCAGCGCCTGCGGTCTGACGACTCCCAACGCACCGACGGTCGTGGCGGCGCCGGTTGTAGGATCGATGGAGACAAGCTCGTTGGCGGCGAGATCTGCTCCGAACAACGTGCCGGTCGCGGGGTCGAACGCCAGACCGGTTACAAATGCATTGCCGACCGATCCGATGGCGGCGCCCGCGCCGGTGGCCGGGTCGATTGCGATGAGTTCGTGTGTCACGGTATCGACGCCGAGCAGCGTCCCAGAAGTCGAGTCGAATGTCAGGCCGCCCACGGACGGGAAGCCCAGTGGCCCGATGGCGGTGCCGGCGCCGGTGTTGACGTCGATGGTGAGGAGTTGGTCCTTGACTACGTCGGTTGCATACAAGACGCCGCTGCCCGGATCGAATGCCAGATCGACTACATACGGGAACCTGAGCGGTCCGATCGCCACGGCATCGCCGGTCGATGGATCGATGGCTATGAGCTGATTGGTGGCGACGTCGGCGCCGAAGAGAACGCCGGTGACCGGCTGCACCGCCAGACCGAGCACGGAACGAAAGCCTTTCAGGCCGACCCCTGAGATCGGCTCGGCCGTTCCAGTGCCGTCGTCGGTGCCGAAGGGGCAACACGCGGAGGGGGCGCAGGGAGTGCCGCGAGTTGAGGCCGACGCGCGCGCCGCGAAGAAGATCCATCAGAGACTCCCAGACGCAGTCACTTCGATTCGCTCGAGTGCGCGATATCGGACACCGGGCCGGGCGTTCCCGCCGAGCTGCGCGAGCGGATCTTCGATCCCTTCTTCACCACCAAGGCTCCGGGG